>JBEPXT010000090.1:0-14828 GCA_041641795.1 Salinigranum sp. | reverse complement strand
AGGTTGAGTCGTCCGCCGGGGTACCAGTCGGTGAACTGCGGGCCGTCGCTGTCGTCGCGGACGGCGTCGTACGGTTCGTAGAACTCGATGCCGAGGTAGTCGACGACTTCCTCCCAGAACCAGTCGATGTCGCTCGTGGTCCGGTCGACGAGTTCGTCGTAGTCGTCGATGTCGTAGGCCTCCATGAACGCCGCGACGTTCGTCGACTCGACGAACTCGGGGTCGGGTTCGTACACCACCTCGTCGGTGTCGGGAACGCGGTCCATACTTTCACGATTATTGTAGAAGAAGTGACGTAAGTGATTCGGCTGGCGGCGGCGCGTACGTCCGCCGGCCGGGGACGCCCGGTACGCGAGTTCCCGGGCACGCGCGAGTCGTCGCACTCCCTTCCGGGGAATCCTTTTACCAGCGGAGAGACAAGCAACCACCATGTACGTCCGGGACGCGAAGAACCGAGATGAGGTCTGGTTGCTCGACCACATCGAGGCGATGAGCCTGGACGATACGGCGTTCCGTTCCCGGGACTACGTCATCGCCGTGGACGAGGAGACCGACGACAGGGCCGGATTCGGCCGCGTCCGCGTCCACAAGACCTCGGACGGCGAGCACTGCGAACTGAGCAGCATCGGCGTCCTCTCGGAGTGGCGGGGTCAGGGAGTCGGAGCCCACGTCGTCGAACGGCTGGTCGAGAAAGCCGGGGACCAGTCGTTCGAGGCGGTGTACTCGCTGACCAGCGAAGCGGGGTACCTGGGGCAGTTCGGCTTCGAACCGGTGGACTCCGAGGAACTGCCCGAGAAACTGGCGTCGAGACTGACGGACAAGCGTTCTGACCTCGACCCGGGGGCTGTGGGCCTCCGCATCGACGTGGCCGCCTTCGAGATGCCGCCGCGACTCCGCGAGCGGTTCAAGCACGCGAGTCCGGTGACCGAGGCGGACGCCGACCCGACGCCGACGGAGACGGCCGAGGACTTCGGCATCGACAGCGAGAACGCGACCTACAAGTACGATACCGGTCGCTAAGCCGTCGGGCCGTACGGCGCGACCAGCGGTATCTCGTGTATACCGACGGGCGGTCGCGGTGCGAGTAGCGCGGTACCGGAGGCGACTCGTCTCGGAGGCGACGGTGGACGATTATCACTCCAATTCGGTCGGGTCGGAGTCCGAGCGCCGCGTTCAGGTCCGGTCTTCGAGGAAGTCGGTGCTGAAGACGATCCACGCCAGGACCGTACAGAACAGTATCGGCGGCAGTATCGCGAATCCCCAGAGCGGTTCGATTCCCCACCACAGCAGCAGGACGACGTCCCCGAGACCGATAGCCAGGAAGGGGAGCACCGCGAGCAACGCTCGCTTGCGGTTGCGTCCCGACGAGTCCTGCGGAGACGAACCGCTCTCGCCCGTCGTCGTTTCCATACGGGTCCTGGGGGTGCCAGGCGTAAAAGCGACCCGCCCCCACTCGTGGTTCGCCGCTTCGACGTTCGCTTGCGCAACTCGGGGACCCGTCGCGGCCTTCTTGGTTGGTCGGCCGCAGTCGTCGCGGGCAGTCAGTCGCTGTCGGGGCGTCGTCCCCGACGACTGCCGCGTCTCGCTCACTGACTCCGGGTCACGGCGTCCGGGTCGTAGCGTCGGGTGATGGACACCGCCGCGTACAGGAGTCCGACGAGGACCGTCGCCAGCACGACGCCGTACGCCGCAACCGCGGCGGGACTGGTCGGGAGCGCCACGAGACCGAAGACCACGACGGGAGACCCGGCCTCCGACGCGCTGGCGCCGACGAACGCGCCGAGGAGACCCACGACGCCGACGACGACTGCGCCGAGGAGGAGAAAGGCGAACCGGGGGTCGGGATTGTCGCTCACGGCGTCAGGTACGGCCCGCCCCGTATAGACGCTTGTGGACCGACCGATACCCGGACCTATTTGACCGCACCGCCGGAACCCCGACAGCATGGTCGACGAACTGGTCGAGCGAGCCAGGGCGGTCCAGGACCGCGCGCACGTTCCGTACTCCGGCTACCGGGTCGGCGCGGCGCTCAGGACGGCAGACGGGAGCGTCTTCGTGGGGTGTAACATCGAGAACGCAAACTACAGCAACAGCCTCCACGCCGAGGAAGTCGCCCTCGCCGAGGCCGTCAAGGCCGGGCACCGCGAGTTCGACCGCATCGCCGTCTCCTCCGGCGCCCGCGACGGCGTGACCCCCTGCGGCATGTGTCGGCAGACCCTCGCCGAGTTCTGCGACGAGTCGCTGACCGTCGTCTGCGACGAGGGGGGCGACGAGACGACGACGTACACGCTCGGAGAACTGCTTCCGGCGACGATATCGGCGGAGACGCTGGACCGCGCGGACGACGACGCGCCCGGTCGCGCCCCGGAGTGACGACTGCTCCTCCCCGAACCCGGATACCGTACCGCGATACGCCGACCCCCGCAACCACCGGGCCGGGCGACGCACCGGAGTCCCAGATATATCATAATTCTTATGGCGAATCATCACGGTAATTCGATAGAAACATATTTAACCGGCGACGGGCGCTGAAGGGATGCGGTTTTCGGTCCGCCAAAAAAGAGTGCAATTTGCCGGCGTCTCGACGAAACGAACTCGGCAATCGATAGACTGCGAGCGTTCTTGTATTTCCTGTCCAATTTTACGAAACACTGTAACTTGGCATCCAGTATATAACTATTGGTACTGTGTCCAGAAAGTCGAAATCGAAGGCCGGTGTTAAGCCGTTTGTAAGGTTATAATACCGTAGAGATGGAGTCCTTGAAGTCCATACGACAGAATATCAACCAGGTTAAAGGAAAGGAGGTGGTCGAGGATGCCCCCGAAACGGCATCTCCGTCACTGGAGGAGGTGGACGAGGAGGCAATCCGCGAACTTCGTTCCATCCTGTCACATATCCCGGACCGAAAAGAGGGCGTCATCCCGGCGCTGCAGGCGGTCCAGGACGTACACGGGTATCTCCCCGGCTACTCGATGGAGTACATCGCCGAGAAGTGCGACACGTCGCTCGCGCAGGTGTACGGAACGGCGACGTTCTACGGGCAGTTCTACCTGAGCGAACGCGGCGACCACACCATCAAGGTGTGCACCGGCACTGCCTGCCACGTGAAAGGCGCCGACGAGATATCGGACGCCGTCACGGAGGAACTCGGCGTCGAACTCGAGGAAGTGACCGACGACGGGACGTTCACCGTCACGCACGTCCGGTGCATCGGGTGTTGCAGCCTCGCCCCCGCGGTGATGGTCGGGAACGAGGTGTACGGGAACATGACCGAGGAGAACGTCGGCGAAATGATCGACGACTACAGATAATCGGAGCGTAGATACCATGAGCGTTCAAAAATCCATACCGAACCTGGAAGCGCTACGGGAGGAGGGACAGCAGTCTCTCTACCCGGGTGTGACGAAACTGCTGGTCGGCATGTCTTCCTGCGGGAAGGCGGCCGGGGCACAGGACGTCTTCGACGTCCTCAGTGCCGAGTTGTCCGACACGGACGAGGCAGTGGTCGGGAAGACCGGCTGTCTCGGATTCTGTGCGAAAGAACCGCTGGTCGAGGTCATCCAGCCCGACGGACAGTCGGTCGTCTACGCCGACGTCGACGAGGCGTTCGCCGAGGAGCTGGCCGGTGCAGCGGTCAGCGGCGACCTGCCCGAGGAGAAGTCGCTGGGCGGCCGGTTCCACGAGAGCGCGGAGAACGAACCCGAAGGCCTCGAAGAGATAGCCTTCTACGCGCCCCAGAAGCGCATCGTTCTCCGCAACAGCGGGCTCATCGACCCGGTTAGCCTGCCCGAGTACGTCGCCCGCGGCGGCTACTACGGGCTGAAGAAAGTCATCGACGAGATGGGGCCCGACGGCGTCATCGACGAGATGAAAGCCTCGAAGCTCCGGGGGCGCGGCGGGGCTGGCTTCCCCACCGGGCAGAAGTGGGAGTTCCTCAAGGGCGCGGAGGCCGACACCAAGTACCTCATCTGCAACGCCGACGAGGGCGACCCGGGCGCCTACATGGACCGGACCGTCCTGGAGAGCGACCCCTACGCGGTGCTCGAAGGGATGACCATCGGCGCGTACACGATGGGCGCGACCAAGGGCTACATCTACTGTCGCGCCGAGTACCCGCTGGCGATACAGCGCCTGAACAACGCCATCGACACCCTCCGCGAGCACGGACTGCTCGGCGAGGGCATCTTCGGCGAGGAGTTCGAGTTCGACATAGAGATAAAGAAGGGTGCGGGGGCGTTCGTCTGCGGCGAAGAGACGGCGCTGATGGCCTCCATCGAGTCCGAGCGCGGGATGCCCCGGCCGCGGCCGCCGTTCCCCCCGCAGTCCGGCCTCTGGAAGCAACCGACCGACATCAACAACGTCGAAACCTTCGCCAACGTCCCGACCCTCATCCGCGAGGGGGCCGACTGGTTCGCCGGCGTCGGCACCGAGGAGAGCGGCGGGACGAAGGTGTTCTCCGTCACCGGCGACGTGGTGAACACCGGACTCGTGGAGGTGCCCCTGGGAACCTCCCTCCGCCAGGTCGTCTTCGACGTCGGCGGCGGCGTGACCGGCGGCGACTTCAAGGCTGTCCAGACCGGCGGTCCCTCCGGCGGCGTCATCCCGGAGGAACACATCGAGACGCCCATCGACTACGATACCCTGGTCGAACTGGGGTCGATGATGGGGTCCGGCGGGATGATCGTGATGAACGACAAGACCTGCATGGTCGACCAGGCGCGGTTCTTCCTGGACTTCTGCTGCGACGAGTCCTGCGGGAAGTGCGCCCCCTGCCGGTACGGGACCAAGCAGGTGCTCGAAATCCTCGAGGGGATTACCGAGGGCGACGGGACGCCCGCGGACCTGGAGGAACTGGAGTCGCTGGGCGACACCATGAAGACCACCTCGCTGTGCGGCCTCGGCCAGACCGCGGCGAACCCGGTGTTGAGTACGCTGAACTACTTCGGCGAGGAGTACCGGGCCCACGTCGAGGACGACGAGTGTCCCGCCGGCGACTGCACGCTGGGCGGCGGCGTCAGCGCGAACACCTTCAAAATCATCCGCGAGGAGTGTATCGGCTGTCACCAGTGTGCGACCGTCTGCCCGACCGACGCCATCGTGGGCGCGGCCGGCGAGACCCACGAAATCGACCCGAACAAGTGTATCGGCTGTGCGCAGTGCGTCGAGAAGTGTCCCGTCGATGCCATAATTCCACGGACGTGATACAATGAGTAACGCAACCCAAGGCGAGGCGAAACAAGTCAGCCTCGAGATTAACGGACAGGTCGTACAGGCGTCGCAAGACGAGACTATCCTCGAGGCTGCCCGCCGGGCGGGCATCGACGTCCCGACGCTCTGTGAGTACTCGAACCTCTCGAACGTCGGCGGCTGTCGCATGTGCCTCGTCGAAATCGACGGAGACCGCCTCGAGACGGCGTGTACGACGTCCGTCTCCGACGGCATGTCGGTCGAAGTCGACACCGACGACCTGTGGAACCACCGGCGAACGCTGCTGGAGCTGATGTTCGCCGAGGAGAACCACTACTGCATGTACTGCGAGATGGAGGGGGACTGCGAACTCGAGGACCTCTTCAACGAGGCGGGCATGGACGAGGTGCGGTTCCCCCTCGAGTACGAACACCGCGAGGCCGACCTCTCCAACGAGTACATCGCCCTCGACAGGGACCGCTGTATCCTCTGTGGGCGCTGCATCCGGACGTGCGACGAAATCGTCGGGAACAAGACGCTCAACTTCAGCAACCGCGGGCGCGAGACGGAGATCGTCGCGGACAACGACGTGCCCCTCGGGGACTCCTCCTGCGTCTCCTGCGGGTCGTGCGCCCAGGTCTGCCCGACCGGCGCGCTGTACGACACGTTCAGCGCGTACAAGGGCCGCCAGCGCAACCTGGAGACGGTCACCTCGACCTGCACCGAGTGCAGCGTCGGCTGTGAGATAGAAGTCCACACGAACTCCGGTCGCATCGTCCGCATCGACGGCGCAAACATCGACGGCCCGGACGGCGGACAGCTCTGCGAGAAGGGCCGGTTCGGGCTCCTGTGGGACGACCGCCCGCGCGTGCGGTCCCCCGCCGTCCGGAACGGTGCGGGAATGGAGGAGGTGTCCGTCGAGGACGCGCTCGGCCGCGTGCGAGAACTCCTCGCCGAGGCCGGCACCGTCAACGCCGTGGCCTCGGGCCGCCTGCCGACCGAGACGCTCGAATCGTTCGCCGAGGCGATGGAGGAGTACGGCGCGGCCCTCGAAGTGCCAGGCGCCGAGCGCGCGGCCTTCGAGGCCGAACTCGTCGAGGAACTGGCCGAGTACCTCTCGAAGGACCCCGCGGACCTCCGCCTGGAGGCCGCGGCGGACCTGATGGAGATGGACACCATCGTCCTCTACGACACCGGCATCGTCGAGTCCAACCCGGTCGTCGCGTCGTACGTCCGGCGTGCCGCGAAGAACGGGACGACCCTGCTGACCGTCGACGACGAGCGCGACGACATGGAGCGGTTCGCCGACGTCTCGCTGGCGCTCGGGTCCGGGATGGCCCAGGCCACCGAGACCCTGTCGGCGTCCCTGGAGGAGGAATCCCCGGCCGAGGCGGCCGACGGGACGACCCTCGAAGACGTGGCCGCCGGCCTCGAGACCGGTTCGGCCGCCTTCGTCGTGGGCCCCGACGTGGACGACCAGGACGCCCTGTTCGACGTGTTCGCCCTCGCGGCGGCGACGGACAACAGGGTGCTGAGCCTGAACGCGGCCGCCAACCAGGAACTGCCGCAGTTCGGGGTCGGTCCGCTGGCCGACGAGGCCGACGTGGCCTACATCTTCGCCGCCGACGACGACGGCGAGGCGCTCGACCGGATGATAGACGTGGCCAGGGCGGCCGACGTGGTCGTCGTCCAGGCCACGCGCGAGTCGATGCTGACCCGGGCGGCCGACGTGGTGCTCCCGGCGCTCGACTGGTTCGAGCGGAGCGGGACCACCGTCGACGTCGAAGGCAGCGAGAAGACCGTCACGCGGGTCCTCGAACCGCGCGGCGTCCTGGAGTCGGATGCGGACGTCGTCGAGGGACTACTGGAGGTGAAAGCATGAGCGTACAGAAAGAGAAGGTAAAAGTCGGGACGTTCTGTCTCGGCGGGTGCTCCGGGTGTCACATGGAGTTCCTCAACATCGACCTGGGGCTGGCGGACCTGCTCGAGGACATCGAAATCGTCGCCAGCCACATGATCGTCGACGAGAAGGGCGTCCCCGAGTGCGACGTCGGCATCGTCGAGGGCGTCGTCGTCAACGACGAGAACGTCGAAGTGGTCGAGGAACTCCGGAAGAACTGCGACGTGCTGGTCGCGTGGGGCGACTGCGCCGCGCTCCGGGGCATCATGTCCCTCCGGAACACCCTCGACAAAGACGAGATGCTCGAGGAGGCGTTCGTCGGGAAGGGCGACGCGGAGAGCGAAGTCCCGTCCGACGAGTTCGTCCCGGCGCTCCTCCAGCAGGGGCGGCCGGTCGACGAGTTCGTCGAGGTGGACGTCCACATCCCTGGCTGTCCGCCGGACGCGGACATCCTCAGGTACGGAATCGAGTCCCTCGTGAAGGGCGAGATGCCCGAAATCGTCGGGGAGAAACTGCAGTACGACTGACTGGAGCTGATACAATGGCAAAAAAAGAAGTCATTGACCCGGTAACGCGGGTCGAAGGACACGGCAAGATTACCATCCACCTGGACGACGACGACGAGGTATCTGACGCGCAGTTCCACGTCACGGAGTTCCGGGGGTTCGAGGAGTTCGTCGAGGGTCGCCCGATGTGGGAGATGCCCGAGATTACCGCCCGGATCTGCGGCATCTGTCCGGTGAGTCACCAGCTGGCGGCCGCGAAGGCCATCGACGACATCGCCGGCGTCGACCTCCCCGAGGGCGCGACGAAGCTCCGCGAACTGCTCCACATGGGGCAGATTCTGCAGTCTCACGCGCTGAGTTTCTTCTACCTCTCCAGCCCGGACCTGCTGCTTGGCTACGACGCCGACCCGGCCGAGCGTAACATCGGGGGCGTCCTGAAGGAGAACGAGGACCTGGCCAAGCGGGGCATCGAACTCCGGAGCTTCGGACAGGAGGTCATCGGCGCACTCGGCGAGAAGAAGGTCCACCCGGACTTCGCCATCGCCGGCGGCGTCAGCAACGCCCTCGACAGAACGGACGGCGAGGAACTGCTCGAACGGTCCGAACCGCTCGTCGAGTACATCGTCGACTCCATCGAACTGCTCCGGGACGTCCTCGCGGACCTGGACACGGAGATAATGGAGTACACCTCCTACGACACCGGGTACATGGGACTGGTCGACGAGCACGGACACCTCGAACACTACGACGGGGACATCCGCCTGGTCGACGAGGAGGGCGAACTCCTCGAACAGATTCCGTCCACCGAGTACGACTCCATCATCGCCGAGCGCTCGAAGGAGTGGAGCTATCTCAAGTTCCCCTACTACGAGAAACTCGGCTTCGAGGAGGGCCAGTACCGCGTCGGTCCGCTCGCCCGCCTGAACGTCATCGACGGCATCGGGACGCCCGAAGCCCACGCGCAGTGGGAGCGGTACATGGAACTGGCCGACGGCACGGTCCAGGAGAAGGCCATCTACTACCACTACGCTCGACTGGTCGAGATGGTGTACTGCGTCGAGCGCATCCAGGAACTGCTCGAGGACGACGCCGTCTACGACGGCGAAATCGACGTCCCGGCCCGCCCGAAGAACGAACGCGGGGTGGGCGTCATCGAGGCGCCGCGGGGCGTGCTCGTCCACGACTACTCCGTGGACGAGAACGGGCGCATCGAGAACGCGAACTTCATCGTGGCCACCACGCACAACAACGGCGCGATGAACGAGGGCGTCACCGCGGCCGCCAAGTCGCTGATACACGAACCCGAGATTCCGGAGGGCATCCTCAACCAGATAGAGGGCGTCATCCGGTGTTACGACCCCTGCCTGTCGTGTTCGACCCACGCCATCGGGCAGATGCCCCTCGACCTGAAACTGGTCGACGCCGACGGGTCGGTCGTCGACGAGGTGCGCCGCGGATAGCCGCCCCGGGCCGACCATCCCTCGTCCCGCGAACTACTCACACACGACACAACGAGCCATGCACGGAAACATCGACGCAGACGCGCAGACCGGGACGCCAGCCGCGCAACCCGCGACGGCCGCGACGCTAGTACTGGGAATCGGGAACGACATCAAGCGGGACGACGTCGTCGGCCTGCGGGTGGTCGAGGCCCTCGAAGAGCGCTTCGAGGACGACCGGGTCGCCTTCGAGACGATGACCTCCGGGCGCATCATGCTCATCGACGAACTGGCCGGTCACGACCGGGTGTTCATCGTGGACTCCATCAAGACGGACGGTGGCACGCCCGGCGACTGGTACGTCGTCGACCCGGAGGAACTGGAGGGCGACACGGGCTTCCTGGCGACGCACAACGTCGGGTTCAAGACGCTGCGACAGCTCGGCGAGTCGATCGGCGAACACATGCCCGAGGTGACCGTCTACGCCATCGAAGTGGAGGACCCCTTCGCGTTCGCCGAAGGGATGACCGACGCGGTTGCGGCGGCGGTTCCGCAACTCGTCGAGGAGATAGAGGCCGAACTCCGCGCGGAACTGGCGTAGTTCCGGGCGGGGTCCCCGACCGAGACGACGCGTCGCTCACGGCCGCGAACGGAGTCGTTCACGACAGTTCGTCACATTCTCGCGCCCTTCGTTCCCAGTCCCTGATAACCAGGACTGCGGGTTTAGATGCGCGTACCATAGTACAGTGTGAGTACGCACGCGCGGACGAATCCGGTTCCCTCGACCGAACGCAGTCCCCCCGGGTCGAGAGACGGACCGCCGACCGCTCGGCGCGACTCGGTCGTGACGGCCGGGCCGCCGGGAGAGGCCGGCACGCCGGACAATTCCGGCCCGTCGAGAGAAACGACTAAGGAACCGGCAACGTAGGGTGGAAACATCGACGAGTGAGTCGGTGCGGGTGGCACCCGCCGGCGCGTCTGCGGCCCCGCGAGGCGACGTGCCCCGCGACCCACGCGTACGACACGGAGGTGACAGACTGATGTGCTTAGGAATCCCCGGTAAGATACTCGAAATCGACGGTCAGGAAGCTCTCGCCGAGTTCTGGGACGTGGAGAAGACGGTCAGACTCGACGTCGTCGGCGACGAAGTGAGCGAAGGCGACTACATCCTCAACCACGCAGGGTTCGCGATACGCAAGATTCCCGAAGACGAGGTGGAGGAGACCATCGAACTGTACGAGCAGATGCTCGCCGGCGACGAGGACGAGGCGCTCGACGAACTCGGCACCCCGGACGAGTCGCTGGGTATCGGTGGTCAGCCGTGAGCCAGACCGACGAGCCGACCCTGCAGTTCCGCGACCCGGAGAAGGCCAAGGCGCTGGTTCGTCGCCTGGAGGACCTGATGGCCGAGGCCGAGGGCCCCGTCGAAATCATGCACGTCTGCGGGACCCACGAGCAGTCCATCGCGAAGTACGGTCTCAGGAGCCTCCTCCCCGAGGGACTGCACGTCCGCATGGGTCCGGGCTGTCCGGTCTGCGTGACCAACATGCCCGAGGTGGACGAGGCGGTGGGCATCGCCAGGGCGGGCCACACCGTCGCCACCTACGGCGACATGTTCCGGGTTCCGGGGACGAAACAGAGCCTCGCGGACGCCAAGGCCGACGGCGCGCCGGTGGAAATCGTCTACAGCGCGGCCGAGGCGGTGGAACTCGCCCGGGAGAACCCCGACCGGGAAGTCGTCTTCTTCGCGACCGGGTTCGAGACGACGGCGGCTCCGACGGCGGCGATTCTGCGGGACGACCCCCCGGAGAACTTCTCGGTGCTGTCGGCCCACAAGTACGTCCCGCCCGCGATGGAAGTCGTCGCGGAGATGCCCGACACGCACATCGACGGGTTCCTCGCGGCGGGCCACGCCGCCACCATCACGGGCTACGGCCTGTTCGAGGAGTTCGCCGAGACGTACGACGTCCCCGTCGTCGTCGGGGGGTTCGAACCGCTCGACGTCCTCTGGGCGCTGGCCGAACTCGTGGAGTTCGTCGTGAACGGCGACGCCGGCGTGTTCAACGCCTACCCGCGGTGCGTCGACGAGGAGGGCAACCAGCAGGCGCTCGACGCGATGTGGGACGTCTTCGAGACCACCTCGGGCGAGTGGCGCGGCATCGCGGAGATTCCGGGCGCCAACCTGGCCGTCCGCGAGGAGTACGCCGCCTGGGACGCCCGCCGCAAGTTCGACGTGGAACCAGTCTCCGGCGAGGGCGACCCGCTGACCGAACAGTGCCTCTGCGGGGACATCATGG
Source organism: Salinigranum sp. (assembly GCA_041641795.1). Taxonomy (GTDB): domain Archaea; phylum Halobacteriota; class Halobacteria; order Halobacteriales; family Haloferacaceae; genus JBEPXT01. The sequence continues at coordinate 3,498 of JBEPXT010000090.1, read as the reverse complement.
CGGGGAAGGCCGACCCCACAGACTGTACGCTGTTCGGCGAGCAGTGTACCCCGCGCAACCCCGTGGGCGCCTGCATGGTCAGCAGCGAGGGCGCGTGCAAGATATGGTACGAGTACGGCGGTCACCCGGACCTGTGAGACGAATCTATGACGATAACCTATGAGTGAGAAACGCGACTCCGTGATCACGCTGGCCCACGGCGCCGGCGGACGCCAGATGCGAGAACTGCTCGGCGAGATGATCGTGACGCGGTTCGACCAGGGCACGCCCGCGGGCGGCGTGGGTCTGGCCGAACTGGACGACGGGGCCGCCATCCCGGTCGAAGACGGCGCCGGCGAGGTGGTCGTGACGACCGACAGCCACGTCGTCACGCCCCTGCGGTTCCCCGGCGGCGACATCGGCCGTCTCGCGGTGGCCGGGACCGTCAACGACCTGGCGATGATGGGCGCGACGGAGCCGCTGGCACTGACCTGCTCGCTCATCGTCGAGGAAGGGACCGAGAAGGACCTGCTCGAATCGATACTCGACTCGATGCAGGCGACCTGCGAGGAGGCCGGGTGCCGCATCGTCACCGGCGACACGAAGGTGATGGGAAGCGGCGAGATAGACACGCTGGCCATCAACACCACCGGCGTCGGCCTCGTCCCGTCCGGCGGGCACGTGGCCGACGCGGGCCTCTCGCCCGGCGACGCCATCGTCGTCTCCGGGTCCGTCGGCGACCACGGCATCGCCCTGCTCTCGGAACGGGAGGGGTTCGAGTTCGGCGGCGACCTGCGAAGCGACGTGGCGCCGCTCAACGGCCTGGTCCGGGCGGCCCTCGACGCCGGTCGGATAACCGCGATGAAGGACCCGACCCGGGGCGGTCTCGCGGGGGCGCTCAACGAGATGGTCCAGAAGGCGGACGTGGGCGCGGAACTCCGGGAGGCCGAGATTCCGATCGACGGGAACGTCGCCTCCGCGGGGGAGGTCCTGGGCATTGACCCGCTGAGCGTCGCCAACGAGGGCGTCGTCGTCATGGGCGTCGACGCCGACGACGCCGAGGCCGTCGTCGCGGCGCTCAGGGACCACCCGTACGGCGAGAACGCGGCCGTCGTCGGGACGGTCACGGAGGAACACCGCGGCCGCGTCGTCCTCGACACCGGCCTCGGCCGACGCTACCTGAGCGAACCGGAGGGAGAGCAACTCCCCCGAATCTGCTGACATGCACGAACTCAGCGTCGCACAGCGAGTCGTCGACCGCGTGCTCGAGGAGGCCCAGTCCCACGGCGCGGACCGGGTCGACGGCTACACGCTCGAAGTGGGGAAGGCGACGCACCTCAACCCCGAACAGCTTCGGTTCTGCGTCGAGACCGTCGCGGAAGGGACCATCGCGGCAGACGCCGAACTGACCATACGCGTCCTCGACACCCACGCAGAGTGCGACTGCGGGTGGGAGGGCGAACCGCCCGACATCGAGCACCTGCCCGTCTACGCCCCGGACCTCAAGTGCCCGGAGTGCGAGGGGCGACTCACCGTCACCCAGGGCCGGGAGTGTCAGCTTCGAAGCATCGTCGTCCCCGACGACCCACCACCATGAACCGATACACACACCGTCCACTCGACCCCGTAGTACAGCCGTTCGACCGCCTCGTCGACCCCGTCGACCGCCTCGTCGAGCGACTGGTCGGCGGAGACGCCGTCGCGGACGAACGCGCCCCGACAGCCAAACTCCACCTGTTCGGTCACGACCACGACCACGGCGAGGGAGAACCGGGCGACGAGAACGACATTCTCGCCGCTTACCGCCGGCAGGCCGAGGACCTACACGAGCGAATCGTCCACGAGCACGGCGTCTTCACCGTCGAGTTCCTCGGCAGCACGGGGAGCGGGAAGACCAGCCTCCTCGAACACGTCATCGACCGGGCGCCCGCGGACGAGACCATCGGCGTCATCGTCGGCGACGTCGCCGGCGACGACGACGCGGCGCGTCTGCGCGAACACGGCGTCCAGGTGGCTAACGTGAACACGGGCAAGGAGTGTCACCTCGACCCCTCGCTGGTCGAGAGCGCCCTCGAGGAGTTCGACCTCGCGGCCCTCGACACGCTCTACCTGGAGAACGTCGGCAACATGGTCTGCCCGGCGGACTTCCCGCTGGGCGCCCAGGCGCGCATCCTGGTGGTCAGCACCACCGAGGGCGACGACGTGGTCCGCAAGCACCCGCTGCTGTTCCAGGCGTGCGACGCGACGGTCGTCAACAAGGTCGACATCGCCGACGCCGTCGACGCCGACGTGGCGCAGATGCGCGCCGACGTCGCTCGGGTCGGCGGCGAGGAGATGCCCGTCTTCGAGACCAGTGTGAAGACCGGGGCCGGACTGGCCGACCTGGTCGCGTTCGTCGAGGGCGTCCGGACGGCGGGACACGACCACGGCCACGGCACGGCGGAAGAACACGACCACGGCCACGCCGACGGCGGCCCGGACGAGCAGCGGACGCCGACCACCCGGGCGAACGGGACGGGCGACGGAACCGACCCCGAGGACGACCACGTCCACGCCCACCCCCACGACGACGCCGACGCCCACAGCCACGCCCACGAGCACACCCACCGCCACGCCCACGAACACGAACACGTCGACGAGTCCGGCGAGGCGGTGGTTCACTCGCACGACCACGAGCACGTCCACACCCACGACCACAGTCACGACCACGGACACGGGCACGACCACGAGGGCGAGCACGACCACCGGCACACGCACGCTCACGGCCACGACCACGACGACGACCCGGAGCACGAACCCGGTCCGTCGGGGGTGCCGCGACACGACCACGAACACGAGCAAGCGGACGACCCGGACGCGGCGGGTCGTCGAACGACGGACGACGAGTAACTTCGCTCCGCCATGAGCGGAACACGCACGCGGGCGGAAGTCACCGTGACCGGCGTCGTCCAGGGAGTCGGCTTCCGGCCGTTCGTCTACCGGACGGCGGTCGGTTACGACCTCGCGGGGTCGGTCAAGAACACCGGCGACGCGGGCGTCGAAATCGTTCTCGAAGGCGACGAGTCCGACGTGGCGTCGTTCCTCCACGACCTGGAGCACGACCCGCCGCCGCTCTCGCGGGTCGAGTCCGTGACCGTCGAGCGGGGGTCGCCGGTCGGACTCGACGCGTTCGAAATCGTCGAATCGACCGACTCCTCGGGGGGGTCCGGCACGATTCCGCCGGACACGGGCATGTGCGACAACTGCCTCGCGGACATGCGGGACCCGGCGTCACGGTACCACCGGTACTGGGCCACCTCCTGTGTCGACTGCGGCCCGCGGTTCACGGTCATTCGGGAGTTGCCCTACGACCGACCGACTACCTCGATGGACGAGTTCCCCATGTGCGAGGACTGCCTGGCCGAGTACACGGACCCGGCCGACAGGCGCTACCACGCCCAGACCATCGCCTGTCCGCAGTGCGGCCCGGAACTCACCCTCGTCGACAGCGACGACCGGCCGACGGCCGCGGGAGCCGAC
>JBEPXT010000089.1:0-14834 GCA_041641795.1 Salinigranum sp. | reverse complement strand
ATCACCGCGTCGCTTAACGGTTGTGAAGTGGCCCGGCCGCCCGCCGTCGAGACCGGTGGCTTCCCTCGCGCCGGCGACTGTCGAAATACCGGCGTCGGTGACACCGACGACCCGTCGCACTCCGGGCAGAACGGCTCCGCCGGACCACTCTCTCGACGCTCGGCCGGCCTCCGGAGCGACTGCCCCGGAGGCCGTTCCCGCCGGCTACGGCTCGAAGTAGGAGACGACCGGCGGGTGGTCCGACCGGTACGCCCCCTCCCGGACGCCCAGAGTACGGTACTGGAGCACGTCTGCGTCCGAGGGCGTGAAGACGTAGTCGATTCGGTCCTCTATCTCACCGGTGAAGCCGTGGAACGTTCCCCAGGGGCCGTACACAGACTCCGTACCGGCCTCGCGGCGCCCGTCGTCGACTGGGCTCTCCGGAACTCGTCTCTCCGGTGAGGGCGTGGTACGGCGGGTCGGTCGGGACCGAATTGAAGTCGCCGGTGACGACGACCGCCTCGCCCTCCTCGGCGCGTTCCTCGGCGCGCTCACGAATGATGCGGGCAGATTCGAGACGGGCCGTCGGGCCGACGTGGGAGAAGTGCGTGTTGCAGAACCAGATGTCGGTGTCCGTCTCACCGTCCGTGAGACTCGCCCACGACGATATTCGCGGGAGGTCTGCGTCCCAGCCGACGCTCGGGACGTCGGGCGTCGGAGATACCCAGAAGAAGCCCTTGTCCCTGACATCGAAGCGCTCGTCCGGCCAGGCGATGGGGACGGCCTCGCCCTCGTCGCCACCTTCCCTGCCCAGGCCGTGCCAGGTGTAGTCGGTTATCGTCTCCCTGCGGTCGGTGAACTGCCCCGGCTGGGCTTCCTGAACGCCCAGCATGTCCGGGTCGAGCTGGTCAATCGTCTCCTCGACTCTGGGAAGCCGCGACTCCCACGGGTAGTCGTCTTCCGGGTTGTTCCACCGCACGTTGAAGCTACAGGCCGACAGGACGCCTTCCGCGTCGACGTCGTCTACCTGGAACAGTCCATCGGTCGAGAGTTGTCCGAGTACGTCCAGGTTGCTCGCCGCGCCGAGCGCGGTACCGGCGCCGAGTAGTCGTCCCGCCGTGACAATGAGATGAAATTCATCGCGTTTCGTTCATGACTTCCGGACGGGAAAAGTTTCATCGCCCAAGCTATATATTTCAGTAATATTCTACCGTGGGACGAATCGCGGGAGTCGAGTGCCGGCGGTTACGGCGCTGCGTCGGCGCTCTCGCCGCCGGCGTCGATGACCGCCTCCTTCCAGGTGCCCCGGGTGAACCACGCGGCGGCGGCGACCGCGCCCAGAATCTGCCCGGCGGCCATCCCGATCCAGATGCCGCGCTGGGCGAACCCCATCTCGAACGCCAGGACGTACACGATGGGAATGCGACCCAGCCAGAGTGCGAATAGTGAGAACGCGAGGGCGGTCTTCGTGTTACCGGCGCCGCGGTACGCGCCCAGCACCACCTGGAGGACGCCGATGAAGCCGAACTCGAACGCCCGGATGCGGACGTACTCGGCCCCGTAGGCGATAGTCTGGTCGGCCGAGGCGGTTCCGGTGCCGATGAACACGCCCACGATTGGCTCGGGGAAGAGAAACGCCACGACGCTGATGGCGAGCATCACCGACGCCCCGACGGACGCCGCGAGCCAGACCGCACGCTCGGCCCGGTCGCTCTTGCCCGCCCCGAGGTTCTGCCCGACGATGGTGTTGGTCGCCCGCCCGAGTCCCAGCGCCGGCAGGAACACCAGCGACGTCAGGCGGTTGCCGAGGCCGTAGGCGGCGACCACCTCGGGGGCGAAGGTCACGACCATCGCCGTCAGCGTGATGAACCCGAGCGCGGTCGCGGACTGCTCGACTGCGCTCGGGACGCCGATGTCGACGATCTGCTGGATGTAGCGCCACTGCGGCCGGAAGTCCGGGAGCGACACCGTCGGGCCGGCGCTGGTTCCGAACAGGACGTAGATGCCCAGCACCGTCGCGACGCCCCGCGACAGGATTGTCGCCAGGGCGGCGCCGGCCACGCCGAGGCCGTCGAATCCGGTCGTCGCGAACAACGAGTCTTCCAGCGTTTGCATCCCGACGAGTCCGAACAGCGGGTTGTCGGCGAACCCGAAGATGAACACCGGGTCGATGACGACGTTGATGACGACGCTCACGAACATCACGACCATCGGGGCCCTGGTGTTGCCGTAGCCTCGCATCAGCGCCGAGAACACGAAGAAGCCGAACAGGAACGGCAACCCGAGGAAGAACACCTCCATGTACTGCCCGGCGAGTGGGATGACCTGTCCGGCCGTCGCGGGCGAACTCGGCAGTATCGCCAGCATCGAGTCGGTGAGTGCGTACCCCAGCACCCCGACCACCACCGCGATGGCGGTGATAAACGAGAGCGTCTGGCCCGCCACGACCCCCGCGGACCCCTCGCTCTTGGCTCCGGTGTACTGGGCGACGAGCGTACTCCCGGCGACGGTGAACCCGCCGCCGACGGAGATGAGCAGGAATATCAGCGGGAACGCGAGGCTGATGGCCGCCACCGCGTCTGTCGAGAGTCGCCCGAGCCAGAGCGTGTCGGCGAGGTTGTAGGCGACCTGCAGGAGTTCCGTGACGACGATGGGCCAGGCGAGGGCGAACATCGGGCGCTTGAGGTCCCCCTCGGTGAGAGACCCCGCCTGGGGGACGGAGGGCACGGATGTCGACCAACGACCGGTGGTAATTTGAACGCGTCGAAACCCGCGTCGCCGTGCCCTCCGGTCGCACGCGACGCTCTCGCGGACCGACGGCTGGACGCGTCCGGATACGGCACGGTCGAAAAGCGCAGGAGTTCGGGTGGACCGCGTCTACGGCGCTTCGCCCGTCTCGAGGGTGAAGTCCGCCTTCGGGTAGGCGACGCACGTCAGCGTGTACCCCTCGCCGAGCTCGTTGTCGTCCAGCATCTGCTGGTCGTTGTGGACCACGTAGTCCTCGGAGTTGCCGCCGTCGGTTATCTGCCCGGCACAGGAGACGCACTGCCCCTGGCGGCAGGCGTACGGCAGGTCCCACCCCTCGTCCTCGCCGGACTCCAGGATGGTCTTGTTCTCGGGGACTTCGATGGTCTCGCCCTGCTTGGTGAACTCGACCTCGAAGTACTCGGCGTCGTCGTCCGGGATGTCCCAGGGTCCGGACTCCGTGCCGCCGGCCTCCTCGGCCTCTTCGCCCTCTTCGAGTTCGCCGCTATCGCCGGCCGGAACGGCCCCGGCGGCCCCGCCGCCGCCGATGGACCGGTTCATCGGCTCGGGGAACTCCGTCTCGGGGACGGACTCCGCGCGCCGCTCGAGCACCTCCTGCGAAATGTCTTGCGTGGGACTCCACCCGGTCCCCTTCGAGAAGTGCATGGCGACTGCGACCAGCGTCAGGGCGACGCCGAGCCCCAGTCCCAGCATGTTAATCTCGACCATAGAGCGGCTTACGGAAGCGGGGTTTAACAGGGTTGTGATTGGTACGAACCCTGGAACCCGACGCCCGTTCACCCGCGGACCGCCGCAGTCCCCGGCCGGCATCGTGGGCACGTCCGGGCCTCGGAGACCTGACGCGCCGTGCACGGGGAGGTCCGTCACAAATTCACAAACTGGCAAGTGCGGGCGACATGGTAGCACTCAATACGGGTCAGGACGGTCGAGTGAACAATGAGGGTACTCGTAACGGACCCCATCGACCAGGTCGGCCTGGATCTGATTCGCGAGGCGGGCCACGACCTGGAGGTGGAGGTCGACATCGACGGCGCGTCGCTCGTCGACGCCGTCGAGGACGTCGACGCGCTGGTCATCCGAGGGACGCAGATTACGCGCGAACTGTTCGAGAACGCGCCGAAACTCCAGATAGTCGCCAGGGCGGGCATCGGCGTCGACAACATCGACATCGACGCCGCCACGGACCACGGCGTCGTCGTCGCCAACGCCCCGTGGGGGAACGTCCACGCCGCGGCCGAGCACACCATCGCGCTCGCGCTGTCGGTCTGCGGCGAGGTGCCCCAGGCGCACCACAGACTCCGGGACGGCGAGTGGTCGCCGGGCGAGTTCTCCGGAACACTGCTCGACGGCGGCACCGCCTCCATCATCGGCCTGGGCCGCGTCGGCCAGCGGGTCGCGTCCTGGTACGGCGACTTCGGGATGGACCTCGTCGCGTACGACCCGTACCTCGGCCAGGACCGCGCGAACCAGCTCGGCGTCGAACTCGTCGACGACCTGGAGACGGCCTTCGAGCGCGCCGACCTGGTGAGCGTCAACGCGCCCCGGACGGACGAGACCATCGACCTCATCGACGAGGCGGAACTCTCGATTCTCGACGGCGACTTCCTCGTCCACACCGGCCGCGGGGGCGTCGTCAACGAACAGGCACTCGCCGACGCCGTCGCGGCCGGCCACGTTGCCGGCGCCGGCGTCGACGTCTTCGACGTCGAACCGCTGCCGGCGGACAATCCGCTCTTGCAGGTCGAGGACATCGTCGTGACGCCCCACCTGGGCGGGACGACGTACAACGCCCAGGAGAACGTCGCCCGGGCCGCCGCCGAGAACGTCCTCTCGGCGTTCGCGGAGGAACCGGTCCAGAACGCGCTCAACATTCCCCGCCCCACGCCCGGGACCAGACCGACGTTCCGTCCGTACGTCGACATCGCCGAGACGGCGAGCAAGGTCGCCACCCGCCTGTTCGGCGAGCGCATCGACTCCATCGAGGTCACGTTCGCCGGCGAAATCGCGGAGGAAGAGGACGTCGAACTCGCCACGGCGCGGGTGTTCCGCCCGTTCGGCTGGCAGGTCCCCGTGGTCGACGCGCCCTCGAAAATCGCCGAGCGCCGCGGCCTCGATGTCGCCGTGACCCGGCGGTGGGCCTCGGCCGGATTCCAGAGTCTGGTCTCGGTCACGGCGGCGAACGACGACCGGGAACTGACCGTCAGCGGGACGCTGCTGGCCGACGGCAACCCCCACCTCGTCTCCATCGACGGGTTCCGGGTCGAGGCGGTCCCCCACGGGCACATGCTCGTCGTCCGCAACAGCGACGAACCCGGCGTCATCGGATTCGTCGGGACCGTCCTGGGAGACCACGGCGTGAACATCGCCGGGATGGCCAACAGCCGCGAGACCATCGACGGCGAGGCGCTCACCGTCTACAACCTCGACGACCGACTTCCCGACGAGGCCCGCGAGACCCTGACCGCCGACGAGCGCATTCACCAGGTCAGCGCTATCTCGCTGGACCGGTAGGGAGGCGCTGTCCCCTCGGGTCGGTTTCTGTCGTCAGTTCGTCTCTCTCCGGGTCGCGTCGGGCGGCCACTTCCCCCGGTCGCACCCGGCGGTCACTCCTCGCGGCGGGCCACCTCGTGTCGCCCGAACCCGTACCGGAGGCGATTCGCGAGGCGTCGCGCGAACCGGCCCTCGTCGCGCGCCCGACTGCCGAAGCGTTCGGCGAGCGCCTGGTAGATGAGCGGCACCGGCACCTCCTGTTCGAGCGCCTCCTGGACGGTCCAGGTGCCCGTGGACCCGCCGGCGACGAAGTCGTCGACCGTTCCCAGGTCGTTGCCCTCCTCGCGGAACGCCTCCTCGGCGAGTTCGAGGAGCCAGGACCGGATGACCGCGCCGTTGTTCCACGTTCGCGCGACGGCCTCCAGGTCGAGGTCGTACCGGCCGTTCGCGAGCAACTCGAACCCCTCGCCGTAGGCCTGCATCAGCGCGTACTCGACGCCGTTGTGGACCATCTTCACGTAGTGGCCCGACCCGACCGGCCCCATCCGGTCGTGGCCGGCCGGTCCAGTGGCGACGGCGTCGAAGACGGGGCACATCTCCTCGTAGGCCCACTCCGGGCCGCCGATCATGAGCGAGAACCCGAGTTCCGCCCCCGCGGGGCCGCCGCTGGTGCCGCAGTCGAGGTACGCCGCGTCGACTCGCTCGGCCCGCCGGACCGAGTTTCCGAAGTAGGAGTTCCCGCCGTCGACCACGACGTCGTCGCCGTCGAGGTGCGGGGCGAGTTCCTCCAGGGTCGCGTCCACCGCGTCGCCCGAGGGCACCATCAGCCAGATGCGCTTCTCGTCGCCGAGTCGCTCGGCCACGTCCGCGACGCTCTCGGCCGGTTCCGCCCCCGCTTCGGCCGCCGCCGCGACCGCTTCGGCGTCGAGGTCGAACGCGAGCACGTCGTGCCCCGCGTCGACCGCGCGTTCGACCACGATGCGTCCCATGCGTCCCAGACCGATGACGCCCAGTTCCATACGCGGTGTCTCCCGGGGACCGTGGTAGTGATTGTGGTTTGCCGGCCGGTCGCCGGTGACGACACCGGCGGGTCGGACGCTGGATTTACGCCCCGTGAACCCCTAGTTCGTTCGAAATGTCACTCGACCACCTGCTCGACACCGACGTGACGACGGCCGCACCGGACACTACCGTCGGCGACGTCGCCGCGGCGTTCCGCGACGCGGACGAGTCCGTCCTCGCCGTCCTCGACGAGGGCCGGCCCCTGGGCCTCCTCACGGCGGGCGACCTGGGTCGCGCCATCGAACCCGGCGTCGACGTCGCGGCCACTCCCGTCGCGGACCTGCTGGTGGACGACCCGGTGACCGTCAAGCAGTCGGCCGACCGGTCCGCCCTGCTCTCGCTGTTCGACGCCGCCGCCGCCCGACACGTTCTGGTCGTCGACGACGAGGGAGAGTACGTCGGCGTGGCGTCCCTCGACTCGGTGCTGGTCCAGTACGGGCGCGAACTCGACGACCTGTTCGACCTGCTGGCGTAACCGTGTCCTCGCGGTGACACGACCCCCGACTCGGTCGGCACATCGCGTATGTTTTGTCTCCCCGCCGGGATGCGCTGACATGGACGACCGGATTCACGAGCACGCACGGACGCTCGTCGACTGGAGCGCCCGAATCGAACCGGGGGACGACGTAGTCGTCAGCGTCGCCGAGGGCGCACACGACCTGGCGGTGGCCGTCGCCGAGGAACTCGGCGCGCGAAACGCGAACGTGGTCACCACCTACGACGCCGACGAGGTCCAGCGAGCGTACCTCTCGGCGCACGACGGCGAGTTCGAGGCCGACCCCGCCCACGAACTCGCCCTCTACGAGTCGGCCGACGCGATTCTCCTGCTCGGGGGCGGGCGCAACAGCACGGAGATGGCCGGCGTGCCGGGCGAGACGAAACAGGCGTTCGCCCGCGCACGCGAGGGCGTCCGCGAGGCGCGGATGGACACCGACTGGGTCTACACGGTCCACCCGACCCGGTCGCTCGCACAGCAGGCCGGCATGTCACTCGCGGACTACCGGGAGTTCGTCTACGAGGCGGTCCTGCGCGACTGGGAGTCGCTGGCCGACGAGATGGCGCGGCTGAAAGCCGTCTTCGACGACGGAAGCGAGGTTCGCCTCGTCGGTCCGGACACCGACCTGACGATGTCCATCGCCGGGCGGACGGCCGTCAACAGCGCCGCGTCGGTGGCCTACGACTCGCACAATCTCCCCTCCGGGGAGGTGTTCACCGCGCCGTACGACGCCGAGGGGGAGGTCCACTTCGACGTCCCCATGACCCACGAGGGGACGCGGATGCGCGAGGTCCACCTGGCGTTCGAGGACGGGGCGGTGGTCGATTTCGCGGCCGAGTCCGGCGAGGAGACCCTGGCGGAAATCCTGGAAACCGACGAGGGCGCGCGGGTCCTCGGCGAACTCGGGGTCGGGATGAACCGGGGCATCGACCGCGTCACCGACAACATCCTCTTCGACGAGAAGATGGGCGAGACGGTCCACCTCGCTGTGGGGCGGGCGTACGACGCCTGCCTGCCCGCGGGCGAGACGGGCAACCAGAGCGCCGTCCACGTCGACCTGATAACCGACGTGAGCGAGGACGCCTTCCTGAAAGTCGACGGCGAAGTCGTTCAGCGGAACGGACGGTTCCGGTGGGAGGACGGCTTCGAGGCCCCGTCCGGCGACGCCGGGGTGTGACCGTGGACGACGTCGAGAGCGGGTCGCCGGGTCGCGAGACGCCGACGGTCATCGCCCACCGCGGGTTCGCGGGCCGGTACCCCGAGAACACCGTCGCCGCCGCCGTCGCCGCCGCCCGAGACGGCGCCGACATGGTCGAGGTGGACGTGCTGCCCTGCGCCGACGACACAGTGGTCGTCTTCCACGACGAACGACTGGACGCCGGGGACGGGAGTCGCGGCGTGACCGACGCCGCGGGGACCGTCTGGGAGACCGACTGCGAGACGGTGCTCGCGGCGGAGGTCCTCGAGAGCGGCGAGACGGTCCCGACGCTCGCAGACGTGGCGGCGGCCCTCCCGCCGGAGGTGGGACTGAACGTCGAACTCAAGCACCCGGGCGTCCCCGACGTGTCGGTGCTGCCCGCGGGGTCGACGGCGGACAGGACGGCGCGCCGCCGGCGATGGGTGCCGTTCGTCCGGCGGGTCCTCGAAGCGCTCGACGAGTTCGAGGGCGAGGTCCTCCTCTCCTCGTTCGACGAGACGGCCCTGGCGGCCGCGCGCGAACTCGACCCGTCGGTTCCCGTCGCCGTCATCTTCGCAGACGACGCCGCGGCGGGCCTGGAGGCGGCGGACCGACTCGACGCCGACGCGGTCCACCCGCCCGTCGACGCCGTGGTGTGGACGCCCGACCGGGGACCGGCCACGGGCGCTGTCGACATCGTGGCGGTGGCCCACGAGGCCGGGTACGACGTCAACGTCTGGACCGTCGAGACCTGGTACGAGGCCGTTCGACTGCGGGAGGCCGGCGTCGACGGCGTCATCGCGGACTACCCGGACCTGTTCGAGTCGCCGGGGGCGTGAGGCTGACGGGGGCGGATTCGGTGCCCGGAGACGCCCCGTCGGGGAGCACTCGGGCATCTCCGGACCAGCGACGGTTTCGACGTGCTTTTTATCCGCGACCGATTCATCCCGCCTATGGCTGAATTCACGGTCGTCGTCGCCGACCCCGAGACGGGCGCGACGTACCAGACCACGGCAGACGGACAGGACGCGAACCGATTCCTCGGCCGCGAACTCGGCGACGAAGTCGACGGGTCGGCCGTCGGCCTCGACGGGTTCACGCTGGAACTCACCGGCGGGTCCGACGACGCCGGGCGCCCGATGCGCGCCGACGTCGCCGGTTCGAGTCTGAAGGAGATTCTCTCCGACGGCGGCGTCGGGTACAAGCCCAGCCGCGACGGCGAGCGAAAGCGCATCACCGTCCGCGGACGGGAGATCAGCGACGAGACCGCCCAGATAAACGTCAAGGTCGTCGCCGGCGAGGGCGACGTCGCCGAGGCGTTCGAAGCCGCCGACGAGTAACTCCACTCCCAGTGTCCGAACGCGTTCCCAGCGACCACCCCGCAGTCGAGACCTTTCGCGCGACCCTCGAACGCTCGGGCGGCACCCGCCGACCCAGTCTCCGTCTCCCCGAGGGCGTCTCCCTCGACCCGGACGACGACGTGCGACTGGTGCTCGACGGCACGCCCCGACACGCCCGCGTCGTCGGCGACGCGGACGGCCTGGTGATTCGACACGCCGCAGACAACCGGCGGCTGGCGCGGAGTCCCGGCGAGGGCGAGAACCGCCTCGTCGAGTGGTGCGAGCGCAACGACAGGGGGCCGGGCGACGCCGTCGAACTCGACGAACTCGACTCAGGATTCTTCTACGGACTCCGCGTGCCGGGGAAACGCGCCGTCTACGACGTGCTCGACCGGCCGAACGAGTCGCTCTCGGCCATCGCCGAGCAACTCGACGGCGACCGGTCGTAGGGGCGCGGCGGCGTTCGGTCGCCGTCCGACGTACGCGACCCGAGGGAAGGTCACTGTCGCACGCGGCCCGAGGACAGGTCACGCTCCTTTTGTGCGCCCGCGAACGAGAGGCGTCCATGAGCAAACTCGCGGAGTTCCTGGCCGGGGACCGGCCGGACGACGTGGCGCTGTTCCTGACCCACGAGTACATGGACGACCAGGGCAAGATTGCCGACATGGGCGAGGACGTGGAGAACGGCGTCGTCCTCGTCGTCCCCGGCGACAAGGGGCGCCAGGCGTTCAGCGCCGGCACCGGGATGGACGCCATGCAGTTCGCCCGGGGCGCCATGGAGACCGAGAGCGACATCGACCCGGACCTGGGTGGCGGCGAGTGCCCCGACAGCGGCGACGGCGAGTCCCACGCGGTCCAGTTCGTGTTCGCGTTCGCCGAGGCCCAGAATCAGGAGGTCGGCGGCCTCTACGCCGAGGGCGACGTCGTCCACGCGTACGCTCACTGCGAGTGCGGGACGAACTTCTCGGACCGCTGGGTCGCGGGCGAGCGAGAACGCCCCGGCGAGTAGTCCTCCCCGCGGGTCGGACTGGGCGGTCAGTCCTCGCGCTCGTCGGTGTCAGAACCGCCGCCGCTCTCGGCGTCGTCGGCTTCCTCGTCCGCCACGCGGTCGGCGACTCGCTCGAACGCCGCCAGGATGACGCGCTTGGCGGCGCTGCCCTGCGTGGTCCAGTGGTGGGCGTAGTCGAGCATGTCGTCGTAGATGTCCGGTTTGCACCCCGCGGCCTTCGGGTGGCCGCCGCCGTTGACCTGGCGAGCGACCTCGTGGCAGCGCTCGAAGGCGTCGGTCCCCCGGATGCTGGCGCTCCCGGCGGGTTTGACGACGACGGCGGCGTCCGACCCCTGCTCGCGCATCGCTTCGGCCACTTCGTTCTGCGAACACCGCCCGTACGTGACGCCGACCGTCCAGGGACCGACCTCCCTGAACTCGGCGCGGTCGACGGCCTTCTCGACGAGGTTCTCCTTCTCGACGCGTCGCTCGGCGATGAACCGCTCGACCGACGCGGGGAGGTCCGGGCCGTACTCGCCGACGATGGCGACGTACTCCTCGGGACTCGTCCAGTACGCGTAGTCGGCCAGGTCGTCGCTCCGGGGGTCCTCGCGCAACCAGAGGTCGTGGTCCCGGGTGACCGCCGCGAGTTCGTGCAGGTGGTCCGGGAAGTCGTAGTCGAGCGACCGGAGGGCGACGTCGGTGCTGCACTCCTCGTCGGAGTCGCCGACGACGAGTCGGACTCCTGCGTCGCGAACCGCCGCCGCCACCGCCTCGTCCCACTGGTGGTGGTCGAACCAGTCGACCGACGCGGCGTGGGCTTCGAGGGACTCCAGCGCGTCGCTCACGGATTCGTACGCGTCCGGACACAGGTCGCAGATGAACACGTCGACTCCGGGGTCGGCGTACTCGGCGACGCGTTCGAGCGCTTCGGACAGGCTGTGGGGCCCCGCCCCGACCAGTGCGACGGACGACCGCTCGTGGTCCTCCAGGTCGGCTTCCTCGCCCGCGGCGTCGGCGCTCCCGTCTCCGTCGGCGGCGTCATCCTCGTCCGCGTCCACGTTTACGTCTCCGTCCGCGGCGTCGGCGTCACCGTCTGCACCCGTCCAGTCCGCCTCGGGAGGGGCGTCGACTCCCGACTCCGCCGTCGCCTCGTCGCCCGCGAACTCGGCCGCCAGCGACTCCTCGAAGGTCGTCGCGTCGAGGGCCGCCCCGTACAGCCCCCGGACGAGGGCCGCACACCCGAGTCCGTCGGCGTCTGAGTCGGCGACGACGACGGCCTCGGCGCCCTCGACCGCCTCCCGCGTCCGCCGCTCGGCGAACTCCTCGTCGAGCGAGTCGGGGTAGAAGAACCCGGCTCCGGGTAACAGCGACTTCCGCGACAGCGAGAGTCCGTCGGAGTCGATGAGTGATTCGTCCATACGGCCGCGAGGGACGGCCGTGCAATGAACGCGGCGGTTCGGGGCGCAGCGGACCGTCAGGGACGCGAGTCGCGGAGACGGCGCGCGTGGCTGCTGCGCCCCGCGTCGCTGCCGTGGTCTCCCTCGCTACTGCTCGTCGTTGGCCAGTTGCCGCACCGTCAACACCGGGACGGGACAGGTCCGGACGACTCGCTCGGCGACGCTGCCGACGAGAAATCGGTTCTCGCCGTGTCTCCCGCGCGTGCCCATCGCGACCAGGTCCGCCCCCTGCTCCCGCGCGTACTCGCGGATTTCTGCCGCCGGTCGCCCCTCGCGGACGGCCGTCGTGACGGGCACGTCGCTCCACTCGCGGACGTCCGAGAGCGCTCGCCGCCCGCGGTCGGAGAGCGCCTCGTGCATCTCCTCGCGGATGCGGGCGGGGGCCGACTCGACGTCGCCGGAGTCGACGACGTAGAGGGCGTGGACCTCGGCCTCGAAGCGGGCGGCCAGGTCCAGGGCGACGGTGATGGCGCGGCGGACGCTCGCGGACCCGTCCGTCGCGATGACGATGGTCTCGAACATGCCGCCGGGTAGTCCGGGACGCCGCATAAATCCGGCGTGTGACCGCGTCGAGCGACCGCCCGCGCCGGAAGGATTTTTCCCGACAGCCCTCCGACGGAGTGACATGGGCGAACTCGAAGTGAACCTCGTCCTCGTCCCCGTCGACGGGAGCGAGGAGTCTCTCGCGGCGATGGAGTACGCCGTCGAAATCGCCGCCGAGTACGGGGCCTCGGTTCACGCCGTCTACGTTCTCGGCGAGGACGTCGTCAGGGCCATCGAGAACGGGGTCGTCGACGAGTCGTCGGTCGCCAGCGAGACCGAGGCGTTCGTCGAACAGGCGTCCGAGATGGCCCGGGAGGCGGGCATCGGCCAGACCACCTCCATCGCCTACGGGTTCTCCAC
Source organism: Salinigranum sp. (assembly GCA_041641795.1). GTDB lineage: Archaea > Halobacteriota > Halobacteria > Halobacteriales > Haloferacaceae > JBEPXT01. Next base: position 2,173 of record JBEPXT010000089.1, on the reverse strand, counting down.
GCAGGTCAAGACGCGCCACCCCGGCGGCGTCGTCCTCGACACGGCGGAGGAACTGGAGGCCGACTTCCTCGTCGTGCCCCGGGAACCGGTCACCGGCGACCCGGGCGAGGTGCTGGAAAAAGCCGCCGAGTACGTCCTCCTGTACGCGAGCCAGCCCGTACTCTCCGTCTGAGCGCGCGTCGTCGACTAGTCCTCGTCCTCGCTCTCGTTCTCGCCCTCGTTTTCGTCCTCGTTCTCGTTCTCGTCCTCGTCCTCGCTCTCGTTCTCGTCCTCGCTCTCGTTCTCGTCCTCGCTCTCGTTCTCGCCCTCGTTTTCGTCCTCGTCCTCGCTTTCGCTCTCGTCCTCGTCGTCTGTCCCGTCGTTCGCCTCGCTCCCCTCGTCCACCGGTTCGAGGCGGAGCGACATCTCCATCTCGAAGCTCTCGCTGTCGCAGACTTCGAAGCCGAGTTTCTTGTACAGGCCCACGGCCGGACGGTTCCACCGCTCGACGGTGAGCCATATCTTCGTCGCGCCGCGGACGCTCCCGAGGCCGAGAAGCGCCTCGATGAGGTGGCTCCCGATGCCGGCGCCCTGGTAGGACTGGAGGACGAAGATGGCGAGTTCGTGGGCCTCGCCGTCCGGAACGAGCGTCGCGTGGCCAGCCGCGCTCTCGCCGTCCCAGGCGACGACGTTCAGGCAGTCCTCGCCCATGATGTTGTCCAGCCAGTCCCGGATGCGCGATTCCTGTCCCGGCGGGATGCCCTGCGCCCGGTCGGCCGGGTCGAAGTCCAGGTACATCTCGACCAGCGACTCCCGGGTCTCCTGTTCGCCCTCGTACTCCCGGAGCGCGATTTCCCGGCCCTCGCGGTCCTCGAAGCTCCGCGGCGGCGGTTCGAAGGGACCGGCCGGTTCGTCGGGGAAGATGCGGTTGCTCGTCATCGGACCAGCGAGACCGTCGTCGTGGCGTTCAGCAGGACGAACTCCTGCATCGTCCCGAGGCGAATCTTCCCCATCGGACTCTTCTCACCGCCGCCGAGCGCTATCTGGTCGAACCCTTCGACCTCGGCTATCTCGACGAGCCTCGAACCCGGGTCGCCCTCGACGCGACGAACCTCCGCGTCGAGGCCTTCCTCTTCGAGCACCTCCCGGACCGTCTGTTCGACGTCCCCGGGGGCGCGGTCGCTCGCGGGGTTGTCGACGACGGCGACGGTCAACTCGTCGTCGGCTTCGCTCGCCCGACGGACGGTCTTCCGGAGCGCGTCGATGGAGTCTTCGGTACCGCCGATACCCAGCAGGACTTTCATGCACGGCGTGTGGTGGGCGCGATAGAAAACAGTTGCCTGTGGACCTCGAAGCCGCGGCGCTCCCTCCGGAGCGACCCGCTCGACGGAATCCTTTTCCACGCCGGGCAGGAACGACGCGATATGACAGACGACCCCGCGTCGCCGGACGACGACGCTCCCGACTCGTCGCGGGACGGCGAGGCGGCCTCCGAGGGGGGCGGCCGGCAGGACTCGGCAGAACGAGAGGCGACCGATTCGACGGAGCGAGAAGCGACTGACTCGACGGACGCCGACCGGGACGCGCCGTCCGAGTCGACGTCGCCGGACGCGACCGATTCGACGTCCGAGAACGCGGCGGAGGCGACGAACCCGACGGAGACGACGAACCCGACGGAGGCGACGAACCCGTCAGGGGCGGACCCGGGAAATCCGCCGGGGTCGCGGCCCGGGGGCGCGGACGAGATTCCGGCGGACGTCCGCAAGTACGAGCGGTTCAAGAAGATGGACGGGGCCCAGTACGACCGGGTCAACGAGTTCCTGCGCGACCGGACGTACATCACCGCCCGCGAGTGGGCCATCGCCCGCCTGTGTTCGGACTTCCGGACCGAGACGGGCGTCGAGATGACGAAAATCGGCGAGAATCTCCCGGAACTCGTCCCGTTCATGACCGACACCTACACCCCGCAGGCGGTGAACCAGGCCCGCGCCTCCTTCGAGGAGAAGGTCCGAATGGCGGGGGCGACGTTCCTCTACGGGGCCATGTCCGGGTTCTTCACCGCGGAGGAACTCGACGAGATGATGTACGAGGTGACGGAGGTGGCGAAGTTCCTCCTCGAAGTCGAGGGCGTCGACCTGGGCGTGGAGACGGAACTCGACGCCGAGGAGCGCATCTCCAGCGTGATGCGCGAGGT
>JBEPXT010000088.1:0-14950 GCA_041641795.1 Salinigranum sp. | reverse complement strand
CCCCAACAGCGAGCTGAACCCGCTCGCACAGCCGGCCCAGCCGGACGGCGACCTGCGAGCCACTGCGACGGACGTGTCCGCGCTGGCCGGGGAGGGGGACCAGCCCACCGCGCTGTACGTGGGTCCGTACTTCGACCCGGACTACAAGGTCCGGCGGTTCCCGCTCCGCTGGTACCTCGCCAGCGAGGGCTACGAAACCAGGCACGTCGCGTCGCCCGCGGACGTCGGGCCGGACCCGCCGCCCGTCGTCGTCGCCCTGGACGCGCACCGTCCGGAACTCGACGAGCGGCTCCGCGGGTACACGGCTCGAACGCACGAGTTCGACACCTGGGTCTCCCGCGAACCGGCCGCGCCGTTCTCGGAGGTTGTCGTGTACGTCGACTCGTCGGTCCTCGACGCGCACGGAGATCACTCGGGCGAACCGACCCGGCAGTGAACAGCGTCGACTGGACGATGTAGACGGAGGCTATCGCCCGCCCGGCGACGGGTGGCTGGAACCGGGCGGGCGTGCTGGCGTCGAAAAGCGGCGCAGGGACAGAGATGGTCGGTCTGTGGCCGTACTGAGCCGGCGACGGCGCTCGGGGCTAGTGAGTGTGTGTGGCCGGCGTGTCGTCCCGCGCCAGTTTGTGGAACCGCCTCGGAATATATGAAGGTAGCTAAGTGTGCTATATAGCTGTACTGTCGGGACGAGTCAGGGGCGCTCCCGTTCGGGCGCGAGGAACTCCAGCAGCCGGTCGGCGACGGCGACCGGTTCCTCGTGCTGGACCCAGTGCGTGGCGTCCTCGAACATCGCCAGCCGACCGTGGGTGCAGTAGTTGACGCTCTCGCGGGCCATCTTCCGCTTCAGCGCCTGGTCGTTCGCGCCCCAGAGAACGAGCGTCTCCGCGTCCACCCGCGTCCGGCGGGGCTGGGGGCGGTCACGGGCGATGGCACGGTACCAGTTGACCATCCCGCGAACGGCGCCGGGCTGTCGCCAGGCAGTGCGGTACAGGTCCAGGTCGGCCTCCGAGAAGGTGCCCGGGCGACTCGTCCGGCGGAGCGTCCGGGAGAGCAACCGGAAGTCGTCGGCCCGGAACAGCATCTCCGGCACCCGGGGCACCTGGAACGCGGCGACGTACCAGCTCCTGAACCGCTGGTCCCAGCTGTGACGTAGCGTCTGTCGAAAGACGGTCGGGTGGGGCACGTTCAGGACGCCCAGTCGCCGGACGCGCTCGGGATAGTGGAGCGCCAGCCACCAGGCGACGAACGCACCCCAGTCGTGGCCGATCACGTCGGCGGCGGGTTCCGAACCCGGGTCGTCCGGGGCGAGCGTCTCGACGAGTTCCCCAACGTCCCGTGCCAGGCGCTCGAGCCTGTAGGCGCTCACCGGCCCGGGTTTGTCACTGCCGTTGTACCCGCGCTGGTCGGGGGCGACCACCCTGAACCCCGCGTTCGCCAGCGGTTGAATCTGGTGTCGCCACCCGTACCAGAACTCCGGGAATCCGTGGAGCAACACGACCAGCGGACCGTCCTCGGGGCCGGCCTGCACGGTGTGGAGTCGCATCGAGTCGATGTCGACGTCGACCGACTCTGCGGTGACGTCCGTGTCGTCGGCCCGGACACCTGCGGTCCGTGTCATAGTATCGTCCGGAGTAGAACCCCGACGTATGCCAAGCTTCTGGTAGCCGGTCGAAGGTCGCCGCGAATAGGAAACGAGCGTCGACGGGTCGCAGAACCCGTCGAGCGGTCGTCTGTCGGTCGCGGTGGCGCGAGAGCCGACCACAGCGCGGCCGTAATGGCGAACGCGAGTGGCTCACCCGCCGGTTACGACGCGATCTGTACGTGGACTGGTCCGGGAGAGAGACGACCGGCGCGGTGGTTCGCCGTCCGGACTACCCGAACAGGCGGTTCCAGAGCGAGCGTTCGTGCTTGCGCTCGGCCAGGAGGACCGTACACTCGACCTCGTAGAGCACGTCGAGGATGAGGCTCCCCCCGACGAGGCGCGACAGGAGGCCGCGCTCGGTAGCGCCGATGATGAGCATCGACGATTCGGCGGCGTGTTTCTCGATGGCCGCCTCGACGTCCCCCGATTCGACGATCAGTTCCGCGTCCGAGAGGTCGTGGTCGTCGGCCCACTCTTCGAGGAACGCCCGCCCAGCCTCGACGTCGTCGTCGACGTGGAGGAGCGTGACGCGCGAACCGTACTCTTCGCGCAGCATGGACGCGACCTGCGCGGAGAGGTCCGAATCCGGCCCGCCGGCCGTCGGCACGAGGATGTGTGAGGCGTCGAATCCCCGGTCTTTCATCACCAGGAAATCACAGGGCAGCGAGTGAGCCAGTTCGTCCACGGCGCTCTCCGCCCGGCCCGGGGCACCGTGGGAGTGTGGCCCCCACCCCATGACGGTCAGGTCCGCGTCGTGGGTCCGCGCGGCGTCGAATATCTCCTCGAACGTCCGGTGTGAGAGGATGGTGTGCGTCTCGACGGGCGCGCCGAACGTCTCCGCGTCGGTGCGTGCCTGCTCGAGCAGTTCGTGTGCGGAGTTCAGGTCGATGGAGTCGCGGGCGGCTTCCAGCGCCGTCTGGTCGGGGACCTGGACGATGTTCACCGCCACCACCGTTCCGTTGTGCTGGTTGGCGAGGACGGACGCGAGCGTGATGAGGTCCTTCTCGTGGGCCGGATTCGCGAGCGGAACGAGCACCCGGTAGTCGCCGCCGTCGGGCTGGACAGAGGTGGCCGCCGAGACTGCCGCACCGGGCATCCGGTCCTGACGGTGGAGGATGTACTCCCCGAGGACTCCCTGTTTGGTCGCCCGCGTTCGGGCGTAGAACAGGTACCAGAGAGCCGCGAACACGACGAACGCGAGCGACAGCAGAATCACCAGCGGTTCGATGAACGCGATGAGCGCGAAGGAGGTGAGCGACCCGAGGATGGGAACCACCGGGTACAGCGGTACCTTGTAGTCCGGTTCGTAGTCCGCGGGGGACGCCTCGCGCATCACGATGAGCGCGACGTTCAGCATGCCGTAGATGATGAGGTGGAGGACGCTGCCCGCGGTGGCCAGCGTCTCGACGTCGCCCGCCAGAATGAACACCAGGATGAGGAGGCCGGTGAGCGCGATAGAGCGGTACGGCGTCCCGAAGCGAGGGTGAATCTGGTTCAGGCTGTCGGTGACGATTTTGTCCCGCCCCATGGCGAAGTTGATGCGCGAGGACGCCAGGATAGACGCGTTCGCGCTGGAGGCGGTGGCCAGCAGGCCGCCGAACAGAAGCGCCGCCGCGCCGAGGGGACCGATGAGCGTCCGGGCGACGTCGACGACGGCCGTCTCGTTGCCGGCGACCAGGCTGTTGTCGACGGCCGCGAGCACCGTCACGAGCGTCAGCGCGTACACCGTCGTCACGATGAGGACGCTCCCGATGACCGCGCGCGGGAGGTTGCGCCCTGGGTCCTTGATTTCCTCGGCGACCGAGGTGATCTGGACGAACCCGAGGAAGGAGACGAAGATGAGGCCCGTGACGGGCAACAGCGGGGCGATGCCCTTGTCAGGCGGGATGATGGGTCTGAGCTTCGAGATGTCGGCGTTCAGCGCGCCGACGAGCGTGAACCCGGCCAGGATGAACACCAGGGTAATCACGATGACGTTCTGGAGTCGGCCGGTCTCTTTCGCCCCGATGTAGTTGACGAAGATGAACAGCGCGCCGCCGGCCAGGGCGATGAGCTTCACCGACGAGATGGTGAGGACCCCGAGTTCGAGGCTGGGAACCGGGAGGAACAGCCTCACGTACTGGCCGAAACCGGTCATGTAGAACGCCGAGGCGAACGCCAGTCCCATCCAGTTCGACCATCCGGCGACGCTGCCGAACAGGGGACCGAGCGCGTGGTTGACGTAGTAGTACGCCCCGCCGGATTTCGGCATCGCGGTTCCGAGTTCGCTCGCCGAGAGCGCGGTCAGAAGCGCGATGCCGCCGCCGAGGACGAACGCGACGGCGGCGAGCGGACCTGCGTCGGCCACGGCGGGGCCGGGGAGGACGAAGATGCCCGCACCGATCATCGTCCCGACGCCGATAGTCAGTGCGGCGAGGGGGCCCAGGTCTTTGGCCAGTTCCTCGTCACCCATCGCCGGTCACCCCCGCGGTATCTGTATCGAACGTCTCGTCGCCATCGTAATCGTCCGGCAGCACGACCACGGGCAGGTCGCTCTCGGTGACGAGCGACTCGCGGACGCCCCCCGAGAACAGGTTCCACCACCGGTGGCCGCCCCGGGGAGTGAACACGATAGCCGAGGCGTCGATTTCGTGGGCGGCGTCGATGACGGCGTCTGCGACGTCGGTGCCGTACAGCACCTCGGTGGTCACGTCCACGCCCGCCTCGTCGGCCATCTCGTGGACCCGCTGGAACATGTCCGCGGCCAGGTCCTCTCGCTGCTCGACGGACGCCTTGTCCGGTGCCCCCCCGGCCTTCTCGACGACGTACACTGTCCACAGGTTCCCGTCGACGGCGGCGACCCGCGGGAGTGCGGCGTGGAGCGTGTGGACCGCGTCTTCCTCGTTCGCCACCGGCACTATCGGCCGGGCGAACAGCGACCGTTCAGTCACCCTCCCCCACCTCCGTTCCCGTCGTGTCGATGGCGTGACGGAGAGACAGACAGCTACCGATTCGGGCAGTATTCATCGGAGGGTCATAGGGAGTCCGACGTTTAGTGTGTTCCCTTTCCCTCCAAGTGTTGATTTTTTCGTGTAGGTGTGGTCGAACGTCCGGTTTTCGGCCGCTTACGGCCGCTCTCTCGCACACTCGCGTGGCGGGCCCTCGGCCGCTCGTAGAGCAGCCCCCTCGGCCGTTCACAGAGGAGTCAGGTCGACCCGAACGGTCACACCTCGACGACCCAGGCGCGGTACTCCGCGTCCCGTCCGTACACCTCCTGGAACGCCCGGTCGATGAACCCGGCGAGGCGGTTCGGGTCCGACCGGGCCGTGATGCGGACGTTCGTCCCCTCGGCCTCGTCTGGGGAGTTCAGCTCGTCGATTCGGAACTCGGGGAACTCCCCCAGCATCGCCTTCACCCGGTCGAGTTCCTCGCTCGTGCAGTCCATGTTGAGCGTCTGCTCGGAGAACTGAATCCACGGCGCGGGTACCGGGTCGCCCTCCTCGTCCGTCATCGGTTCGGCCTCGACGGTGAGAAACGAGCTCCCTCGATTGCGGTGGGCCTGGACGGCCTCGGCGAACAGTTTCCGGCGCTCTGCCGGGGTCGCGGCGTCGAATCGAGTCATAGAGGGGTCTTGTGGCCGGGGGGTCAAAAACGGTCGCAGTCGGACGAACCGGCACCAGTCGCGCAGTCAGAGCAACGTCGTGACGGCGCCCAGCGTCGCCGCGCTGACGACGAGCAACTGGACGAGGAGGACGAGGACGGGCGCGAGACCCGTCTCGCGGAGCGTCGATAGCTGCACGTCGAACCCGAACCCGACGAACGCCAGAGCGAACAGCCACCCCGAGATTCGGTCGAGGGTAGACAGGGTCGACCCGCCGACGAGCCCCAGGTTGGCGACGGCGGCGACGAGGAGGAACCCGACGAGGAACGCCGGGACGCCCGCGCGCAACTGACCGAGGCGGGAGCGCCCGCACTCGCCGCTGTAGCGCATCGCGTAGACGAGTGCGACCGCACCGAGCAGCGCGTTTCGGGCGAGTTTCGTCACCGTCGCCCAGCGGCCGGCGGTCGCCGAGAAGGCGAACCCCGCGGCCGTGACGGGGCCGGTGCTGAACATGCTCAATCCGACCCAGACGCCGAACTGGCGGGCCGAGAGGGGGAGGAGGTCGCCGGCGACCGGGAACGCGACGAGCGTGAGCGCGTCGAACAGGAGAACGGTCCCGACGACCGACGCGAGCGCCTCGCGGTCGGCGTCGAGCGTCCCCGCGACGGTCGTGGCGGCAGAGACGCCACAGACGCTCGCTCCGGCGGCCAGCAGACTCGCCCGCTGGTCGCCCAGGTCGAACGCGCGCCGGGCCAGGAACTCCGCGAGCAGGATTCCCACCGCGACGGTGAGCACCACCAGGCCGAACACGACGGGGCCGGCGGCGACGACTTCCGACAGCGAGACGCTGGCGCCCAGGAGGACGATGCCGGTTTCGAGAAACAGCGAGTCCAGCGAGAGTCCCGGGTCGAGCGAGGCGGGCAGGTCGACGGCGTTGCCGGCCAGCGCGCCGAGTCCCGCGGCGACGAGTAGCGGGTCGACCGGCGTCATCCGGCCGACGACCTGGGCGACGACCGCCAGACCGACCAGTACCGTCACTCCCGGGGCCAGCGACCGGGCCGTTCTCGCCGCGGTCATACTGGCGCAGCCGGAAGACCGTCCGCGAGAGCGGTCAGCGCAACGATGCCGAGGCCGAGGAGCGTCGCCTGCCAGCCGCGGTCCAGCACCTGCCACCGCCGGACGACGGCCGACAGGGGGGACTGTCCGGTGGCCCGCACCCCAGTGTCATGGCACATCGGTGATAGACGAGTGCTCCATCGCACGCCCTGAAACTGTCGGTTTCGTCATAGGTTTCGGCAAGAAAATGAGGAAGAATCCTCTCGAACGGCGGTCGCGTCGGGGCACAAATCGAATACGGTCGCATACTGGAGTGGATGTTGCCGACACCAACGACGACGCGACTCGCGGTCGTTCGCCCGTTTCTTCAGTTCTTTATGCGAGGGACGGAAGTGACCACACATGGGAGACCAGCACATCCTCCTGCTCGGTGCACCCGGCGCCGGCAAGGGAACCCAGTCGAAACGGCTCGCCGAGGAGTACGACATCGCACACGTCACGACGGGCGACGCGCTTCGCGCCAACAAGGACATGGAGACGGAGTACGGGACGCCCCGGTCGTTCATGGAGGCGGGCGAACTCGTCCCCGACCCCGTGGTCAACGAAATCGTGAAAGCGGCCCTGGAGGCGTCCGACGGCTACGTCCTCGACGGCTATCCGCGAAATCTCGAACAGGCCGAGTACCTCTCCGACATCACGGACCTCGACGCCGTCGTCTACCTGAGGGTGGGCGAGGAGGAACTCGTCGAGCGCCTGACCGGCCGTCGCGTCTGCTCCGAGTGCGGCACTAACTACCACGTGAAGTTCAACCCGCCGGCGGAGGAGGGCGTCTGCGACGAGTGCGGCGGCGAACTCGTCCAGCGGGAAGACGACACCGAGGAGACGGTCCGCGAGCGACTGGCGGTGTTCGAGGAGAACACCGAACCGGTCATCGAACACTACCGGGAGAAGGGGTCGCTGGTCGAAGTCGACGGCGAGCAGACCCCCGACGAAGTGTTCCAGGACGTGAAATCCGCCGTCGAAGAGCAGACCTGACCGCGGGTCCGACGCCACCCCGCAGACGGCTCGTTTTCGGGCCGCTTCGCACCGTCGACAGTGAACCCCGACGACGTCCGATTTTCGCGCTGCCCCGCGCCGTCGACAGCGACCCCCGCGTCCCGGCGGGACGTCGCTGGCGCACCGAGAGTAAAAGCTTCATAACCGCTGCTTGCATACTCCGGCGCAATGGCACGAATCGAGCAGAAGGTCCGCGAACTCGTCTCCGGTGACTCTGAGATGCGGTCGGCCGTCGAGACGGTTCTGGACCGGGCTGAAGAGGGTGAGGTCAAGTGGATAGACGTCCGCGAGGACCTCACCAGCGGCCAGTGGGGCCGTCTCATCGAGAAAGGCGTCCTCGTCGATGGCGACGAGGGGTTCGCACTCGCAGACCCCGAGGCCACGCGGGCCGGACTGACCGACGGGCGGGCCGAGACGGTCGAGAGCGACGTGGACATCGACGACGAGGACTCTAGCTGGTCCACGTACGACAAGGCCGCTGGCGTCGTCACCATCGGTCTGTTCCTGGGCTACTCGGTCAAGTGGGTCCGCGACATCATCGGCGGTGCGATGGACGTGGCCCTCGGTCCGGTGGCCGAGATGCTCCCGTTCTACGCCGTGGTGATGGTCCTGGCGCTCGCGACGGGCCTGTACTCGACGCTCCTGCAGGCGAATCTCATGGACATGGACAAGATGTCCAAGTACCAGGAGCGGATGAAGGACATCCAGGAGCGCCGGAAGGAGGCGCAGAAGAACGACGACGAGGAGGCCCTCGAACGCATCCAGGACGAGCAGATGGAGGCGATGGGCGACCAGATGGGCATGTTCAAAGAGCAGTTCCGTCCGATGGTGTGGATCATGTTCTTCACCATCCCGGTGTTCCTCTGGATGTACTGGGCGCTGGGCATCGGCGGCAACCCGACGCACGTCTCGCTCGAACCGCTGGTCCTGCCCCTGCGAGGGTCCGTCGAGTGGAAGACGCCCGTGCTCGGGCCGATGCAGACCTGGATCGTCTGGTACTTCCTCTGTTCGATGGGCTTCACCCAGATAATCCGGAAAGGGCTCAACATCGACATGAGCCCGACCGCGAGCTAGTCGACCGACTGCCCCGTCGGGCAGACTAACTCGCTCTCCGGCGCTGTTCTCGTTCTGTGGCCCGTTCGGTCCAGTACCCCGCCTCCGCCAGCGCGGCGGCTGCGGCGAGACGCCCGCTGTCGGCGACGAGCGACGCGGGTTCGGACGTGGCGGCGACGGCGCCGGGGGGCGAGGGAGACGGTGAGCGTGCTGGCGACCCGGAGGGCGCGCCGTGGGAACGCAGGACCACCTCGTTCCGAAAGATAACCTACTTTAGCCTCACCGTTCGAGGGGAGATATGTTACTTACCGTCTCTGGTCCCGCGGGGAGCGGGAAGAGCACGACCGCTGCCGGCCTCGCAGCGGCACTCGATCTCGAACACGTGAGCGGCGGCGACATCTTTCGTGAACTCGCCGACGAGCGAGGCTACACGCCGGTCGAGTTCAACAAGCTGGCCGAGGAGGACGACCAGATCGACAGGGACCTGGACCGGCGCCTCTACGACATCGCTCACGAGCGAGACGACCTGGTCCTCGAATCGCGTCTCTCGGGGTGGCTGGCGGGCGAGACTGCGGACCTGCGAATCTGGCTCGACGCTCCCGACGACGTTCGCGCCCGCCGGGTCGCCGAGCGCGAAGCCAAACCCGTCGAGGTCGCCCGCGAGGAGACGCTCGAACGCGCCCGGAGCGAGGCCCGCCGGTACCGGGAGTACTACGGCATCGACATCCACGACCGCTCTATCTACGACGTGGTTCTGAACACGGCCCGGTGGAGTCCGGAGACCGTTCTCGACGTGTTGACCGCCTCGGTCGAGGGGTACGACCCGGACGACGACGAGGGGAAACTCCCCGTCGAGGGCGTGCGATACGAGTTCTGACCATGCGAGGGCCGCCCGCCGACCGACCGCTTCCGGACCTGCTGTCGTTCGGGGTCGTCAATCTCGACAAACCGCCCGGCCCCTCCGCCCATCAGGTCACCGGCTGGATACGGGACATGGTCGCCGACGCCGCACCGGCCCTCGGTGGGTCGGCGGAGGCGGTCGACCGTGCGGCCCACGCGGGGACGCTCGACCCGAAGGTGACTGGCTGTCTCCCGGTGCTGCTGGGCGACGCGACCAGACTGGCACAGGTGTTCCTGGAAGGGGCCAAGGAGTACGTCGCAGTCCTCGAACTGCACGGTCCGCCGCCCACCGACCTGGAGGCCGTCGTGCGAGAGTTCGAGGGCGAAATCTACCAGAAGCCGCCGCGAAAGAGCGCCGTCTCCCGGCGTCTCAGGACCCGCGAGGTGTACGACCTGGAGGTGCTGGAGGTCCGCGACCGCCAGGTGCTCCTCCGGGTCGCCTGCGAGAGTGGCACGTACATCAGAAAGCTCTGTCACGACGTCGGCCTCGCCCTCGGTACCGGAGGCCACATGGGTCACCTCAGGCGAACCGCCACCGACCCGTTCGACGACCGGTCGCTCGCGTCCCTCCACGACCTGCAGGACGCCCTGGCGTTCGCGAGAGAGGGCGACGCCGACCCGCTCCGGGACCTCGTCCTCCCGGCAGAGCGGTCGCTCGAACACCTTCCCGGCGTCACCATCGCCGAGAGCGCCGCCCGGGAAGTCGCACAGGGAGCACCGGTCTACGCACCCGGGGTCCTGGACGCCGACGAGGCGGCGCCAGAGGACCTGGTCGCCTGCTACACGCACGACGGTGGCGTGGTCTGCCTGGGTCGTCTCGTCGGCGACCCGGGCGCGTCGGATGGGGTGGCCGTCAGCCTCGAACGCGTGCTGGTGAATCCGGAGTGAGAGTCGGTGACGGTCCGGGGCTGAAACGAAGCGTTTAACCGGTACACACTCCTCGCACCAAGTGCGGGACCGTGGGGTAGTGGTATCCTATGCGCATGGGGTGCGTATGACCCGAGTTCGACTCTCGGCGGTCCCACTGTTTCGGAGAAACATGGGAGCAAGAGACTCCGTGTTGGGAATCTCGGCGGTCCCACTTTTTCGGAGAACCATGGGGGCAAGAGATTCCGTGTCGGGAATCTCGGCGTCTCGCTTCTCCCGAAGCCGAATCCACGAGAAGCCACGCCGTCGTATCTCGGCGGCGCCACTCCTCGCGGACCGAACGTCGGGGTGCGGGAACCGGGTTACGGGTTCGGCCCCCTGGGGACGCGGACGACGTCGTACGTCGCGTCCCCCGGGTTCTGGATTCCGAACCGGGCGTTCACCGCGTAGAGGGCGCTCCCGAACTCCGCGATAGTCGTCGGCACGTCGAACCGCGGACTGGTTATCTCGCGCACCACCTCGCCCCCGGTCGCTCCGGATTCGAGTCTCACCACGGCGATTCTGTCGAGGCGGTTTCGGACGACGTACAGCGTTTTCCCGTCCAGCAAGATGCCGTCACCCGCCGTCACGGTCTCCTCGCCGAGGTCGACGAGACTCGCCTCACCCGACGCTGGGTCGACCGTGTACAGCAGTCCAGTGGTGCTGTTCACGACTATCAGGTAGTCACCAGCGGGGGGTGCGTCGATGCCGTTCGCGTTGAACGCGCCCGGGACGAACTCGAAATCGCCGCCGAGTGGGAGTTCCTCGACCGAACCGGCGTCGGGCAACCGGCCTGCGGGTCCCAGCGGGACCCGATAGAGGAACGGCCGGAACGAGTCGGTGAAGTACGCCGCCGTCGACGTGACGACGACGTCGTTCACGAACGCACCCGTATCCGCGAGGCTGTAGACAGCGACGGTCTCGCCCGTCCTCGCGTCGTACACGTACGCCTCTCCGGTCCCGCCGCCGGCCACGAAGAGGTAGTCGCTCCGGGAGTCGTACGAGAGGCCAACGGCGACTCGACCAGACGCGGGCGGGACGTGGACCTCGCCGTCCCCCGTCCGGTAATCGCCCCGGTAGACGGCCCCCGCCGCCAGCGACCCCACGAAGAATTCTGAGCCGCGCCCCGTGACGATTCCTTCGGGCCTGAACCCGTCGGGAAGCGACAGAACCTCCGGGAACGCGGCACTCGATGCCTGGACCGACGAGGTCGCGTCGCGCGTATCGCCGCGAGAATCTGCCGTGGCAGTGTCGCTCCAGAGTCCCGCTACTCCAGCCACCCCCGCAAGTGGAATCGCTGTCAGTAGTTTGCGCCGTCGGGAATCAACTCGTTCGTGCTCGTCCTGTTGTGATGGCATTTCGGTCACCGTTTCGGTTTGCGTGAGTCACAACGCTCGAATCAGGGTTCCCTCGACGGGTCCACGGGAACGTCACGGGGACGACGGGTGTGACCGCGGTTCCGGCACGTACCGACCCGCACCTGAATTCACAGTACACCTTCGGAACTCGTCCCACCGGTGACCTCCCACGCAGATTCCTTATAGAGCGTTGACATTACCCACACGGGGTCGTGGGCGTATGGAACGATAAATCATTGCATTAGGGCGCAGCCGAGCCCTGTTCGAGCCGTCGGCGACGACACGGTGACCCGCTCGGAGCGTGTGGTGTCCCTGCTGGCGAACTCGTGGACGACGGCACGAAAGAATGGAGCGCGCGAAAGGGACCGGCTCCGCCGGACGGATGGCGGTCGTCAGTCGCGGCGCAGCGCCAGCAGCGCGGCGCCCAGCAGGGCGACGACTGCGATGCCGGAGCCGAAGCCGGGCGTCTGGGTCGGCGTCGGCGAGGGGGTCGACGTCTGCGTCTGGGTCGGCGTCGGCGTGACGGTCGGCGTCCGCGTCGGCGTCGGCGAGGGAGTCGCCGTCGGCGTGAGTTCGACCGGCGTGTCGTGGGGCGTCTCTGTCGGCGTCTCCTCAGATTCGACGATAACGCCGTCGTACTCGTCACTGAGGTCGTCGCCGCTCGAACGGACGACCACTGTGAAGTTCGAGCCGACTTCCGTCCCGGTCATATTGACCGCGGTCTCGAACGTTCTGTTCTCGGAGACGGTCGCGTCGACCGACTCCAGGTACGACTGGCCGTTCGAGGTGCCGCGGACGCGGATGTTCAGCTCCGTGTCCGGGGCGACTGTCGTCGTACCGCGGAGGGTCACGTTCTCCGCCGCCAGTTGCAGGACCCTGTCGTCGCCGAGACCGCGGAGTTCAGCGTCGCGCTCGCGGAACGTGAACGTCGCCGAGGCGGTTTCCTTCTCGATACCCGCGGTGTCCTCGTCCGCCTCGATCAGCGGGTTCGACTCGTTGAGTTCGAAGCGGGCCCGGTACCGCTCGTCGTCCTCGAAGTCGAGTGCGCCCGAGTCAGCGGCCTCGAAGACCAGGTACAGCGAGTCGTTGGCGTCGTCGAGGTAGAGGTTCTCGGCGTCGCTCACGTCGACCTCGTCGGGTTCCTGATTCGGGCCGGGGTCGGCCTCCTCGATGGTCACGAACAGCCCGTCGTCGACTCCCGACGTCTGCGTCTCGAGGGCCTCGAGTTCGTTCTCCTCGAGCTGCCCGTAGATGCCGGAGGCCTGCAGCCGGGCGACGACGAGGTCGTCCTCGGCGACCCGGTTCGTCTGGGTCACCTGCTGGCGGAGTTCCGCCAGGTCGTCCCAGTCGGCGCCTTCCGGTGCGGTCCAGATTTGCAACCCATCCGTCCCGCGTTCTTCGAGGGACGCCGTCGTGATGTCGTCCTCGTCGTCGAGGAACACGGCGTCGGTATCGGTCGCCGGTGCGTCCTCGGTTTCGTCCCCGGTGCCGACGGTGACGTCGTAGTCACCGGCTTCCAGCGGCTCGTCGTCCGGGAGGGCCTCCGAGTGCCGCCAGACCGCTTCGATGGAGTCGCCGTCGTCCTCGCTGTCGTCGGTCAGCTCGAAGGCGGCGTCCTCGTCGTCGACGCGGCCCCCCTCGAAGGTGTTCCACTCGATGCCGACGTCACCGTCTCCGCCGTCCTCGACTTCGAGCGTGACGTTGTACCCGACGTCCGAGCTTCCGACCTGGACGTACCCGGTGTCAGTGTTCTCCATAGTGGCCGAAATCTCCACGGGGTCGCCCCGCTCGTTTCCGAACACGGTGTCCGGGAGCGAGAGGCTCCCCTCGGCGTCAGTCACTTCGATGGACGCCGTCGCTTCGGCGCCAGTGTCCGCGACTTCGACCGTGAAGTTGTAGTCGTCCGCGTCGACGTCCGTCGCGTCGACCGTGATGGCCTCGGCGTCCGTGACGTCGGTGAACCGAATCTCGTCGTCGTCCCCGTCGAGGGTGTACTCGACGCCGTCTTCACCGTCGAAGAAGTCGTCCAGGTCGTCCGCGTCCATCCCGTCGGACGAGACGACCAGGTCGTAGGTGGCGCGGTTCGACGTGAACTCGAGGTCGGCCGACTCCGCCTTCTCGGCGCTGATGGAGTCCTCGTCGAACTCGGCGTCGAACGTCTGGGTCTGAACCTCGAAGGTCTGCTCGTCTTCGGTGCCGGGGGCGGCGAAGCCGGTGACCTGACCGAGTTCGCCGACGGTGAGGACCTGCCGGGTGTCGGTCGTGAGGACGTACTCTTCTCCGGGGTCGATGGTCTCGGCGCCGGTGTCGACGGTGGAACTACCCTGCTGGAGGTTGATTTCGGTCACCAGGGTGCCGACTTCGTCGTCGGAGGTGTCCCACTCGCGGACCTGGTAGGTCGCGCTCGCGTTGTCCCGGTCCTGGAAGTAGACCTCCTGACCCGCCCAGAACGTGTTGCCCGACTCCAGGTACTCGTCCTGCGGGTCGTGGTTGGCAATCTCGAACTCCGCGGTCGCGGACGTGTCGTTCTCGGTAATCGTCACCTGTTTGGTCGCGCCCTCGGTCGAGTCCGAGGAATCGAGGTCGAGGTCGACCGTGACGCGGTCCGAGGCCGTCGTGTTTCCGATTGTTACCGCGTCGTCGGTGACCGAATCGACAGTCCCGTCGCCGCTTCGGACGCGGGCGTCCTCGACGACGATGTTCGACTGACCACTGTAGTTGAGCGTTACCGTCTCTGTGCCGGCGTCAGTCGGCGTGAACGCGATTCGCTGTGTCGCGTCGTCGTCTGCGGCGACGTTCGACGCAACTGCACTGTTCGTGACCGCACCAGTCGTTCCCGCGAACGCGGCGGTGCCGGCGAGGACCGACAGCACCAGCAACGCTGCCAGGAAGACTGCGCGGAGTTGTCGTGATGTATCTGTCATTGGATTGGAGGGCGTCGTAGCAGTCGTCTCGCTACCCGTGAACCGAGTCACTCGTACGATGCACGTGGGAGGGCGGCACGCTGCGTAGTATCATTCGTGGGAAGATTCCAGTACGATACACAACACTGGTAGTGTAAATGTTTTGTGATATTATCGAACGAGCGACACATATTCACTCGGTATACAGTATCGAAATCTTATACGCTCTCGGTGGCAGGCGCTGCCAGACGGCGTGGTGGCGGGTGCCGGCCGGCGAGGTTCTTCACTTGAGACGGAGTTTACACAGTGCAGACTCGAACCGTCCGACGTCGTCACTGGGCGGGTGGCGCCTCGAAAAATGAAACCGCGAAGGGGTCCGGCTTACGCCGGGTAGTTATCGGTCGTCAGTCGCGGCGCAGCGCCAGCAGCGCGGCGCCCAGCAGGGCGACGACTGCGATGCCGATGCCGAAGCCAGGCGTGTTGGTCGGCGTCGGCG
>JBEPXT010000087.1:0-15054 GCA_041641795.1 Salinigranum sp. | reverse complement strand
GAGTGGGACGCCTCGCCAGGCAGTGGGATTACGGGCGAAGTCGAACAGTCCCTACTGGGGGATTCGACGACCCGCCATCGGTAGCGGGCGGTATCGCGGGACGTGCCGGAACAGCAGGGGGCCGGCGTCGGGGTCGATGCGGGGGAGGCCCCCGACGCCATTGCGAGACGCCGTCCGGGTCTCGCGACGGTCCTGGCGCGGCCGAGACGGCTCTCGGACCCTGTGACCGTTCGGTTGCGGCGCCGCGGTGACGAAGAAAAACCTATTGCACGTCCGGAGAATGCCCCTGCATGGTCGAGCGTCCAGAGTTCGGCGATTTCGACGTGGAACAGTTCACCAGCGACCTGAAGACGCGCGCGACCGAGAGCGCGCCCTCGACCGTATCGTACACCTGGGGCGGCGTCCTCGTCGGGGCGGCCCTGCTCGGCCCCGTCGGAGGAGTCCTCGGGGCGACAGTCGGGAGCGCCGTCGGGTACCTGAAAGACGAGGGCTACGTCGGGTCCGCGGAGGACCCGGAAGTCGTCGAATCGGACGTGGACATCTGAGGCGACCTGGCGGGCCGTCGCCAGCGCGGGTCGCCGGCGCGGTACCGACGGGTCGTCGCTAGCGGCCACCCGCCTCGCCGCGCCGGACCGGCGCTAGATAGATAGTCAGCGATCCCCCGCGATACCATTCATATAGCACACACCACCTTGCGCCGCCCGCTCGTGTATTCGTTCGATGGACGAAGGGGGGCGAATCTCGCGGCGGGGGGCCTTGCAGATTCTCGGAGCCGGGGGGCTGGCGGCACTTGGGGGGTGTCTGGGTCCGGCGCGCACCGGGCCGGTCCGACCGGCCGCAGACGCTTTGCGAAACGAGGGGGCTGGCGTCGATTCGACCGGGGCCACAGCACTGACGGATGCGTCGTCGGAACCGTCTCCCGTGGGGACTGACGACACGTCCGCGACCCGCGACGCCCGCGACCTCTCGGGAGTCCGCGGTGCGGTGTACCTGCCCTATCGCGCGTTCAACCACGTGCAGATGTGGGCCGACTACGACGGGAGCGCGGTCGCTCGTGACCTCTCGTACGCCCGCGTCCTGGGGTTGAACGCGCTCCGCGTGTTCGCCAGCTACTCCTACTGGCGGGCGGAGCCGGAGGCGTTCGCTGAGCGGTTCGACCACTTCCTCCGGACGGCCGAGGAGCGAGGGCTGCGCGTCCTGCCGGTGCTGTTCGAGAGCATCGGCGCCGACCCGACGCCGTCGAACGTCGCCAGAGAGGCTCCCGTCCGGTCCCCGGGCGGAGCGGTCCTCCGCGACAGGCAACGCTGGGCCGACCCCGAGACGTTCGTCCGGTGGTTCGCCCGGCAGTTCGGGGACCGCGAGGGCCTGCTAGCGCTGGAAGTCATGAACGAACCGGGAACGCTCAACACCCGCGTGGAGTTCGTGCGGTCGATGCTCCGGGCGGCCCGCGAGGCCAACGAGACGGTCCCGCTCACCGTCGGCTGCCGGGACCTCGAGTTCAACGGCCAGTACAGCGACGTTCCGCTGGACGTCTTCCAGTTCCACTTCAACCTGCCGCCGACGGCGGAGGACATGCGCGGCGAGTTACGGCGGGCCGCCGACCTCGCCGAGTACCTGAACAGGCCCATCTGGCTGACGGAGTGGCAGCGGACCCGAGTCGAACCGCCCGACAAGATGCGCCCGAACTACGAGTCGCTGGCGAAAATAATCCGCGAGAGCGACGTCGACGGCGACTTCTTCTGGCAACTGATGCTCAATCCCGCCTACAATCTGCGCGTTCGGTCTCTCGGGCGAGTCAACGGCGTGTTCACCGAGGACGGTGAGGTGTACTCGCTGGCGGACGCGCGGGCGCTGGCCGGGGCGAGCGACCTCTCGCTGGAGGAAGTCCGACCCGACTGGGTCGACGACGTCGGGTCCGCTGACGGGTGAGGTGCTCCAGGAGAGCGTTTGCCGTTCCGAAGAAGAGTGCTCGGTAGGGGATTTGAACCCCTGTCCTCGGCTCGAAAGGCCAAGATGATTGGCCGGACTACACCAACCGAGCCTTCACTCACGACTGACGCGTGAAATCGTTTAAACGTATCGTTACGGAGGCAACGTGGCAGAGACTCCCTTACCTCACTCTCCCTCGAACTCGGGGTCCCGGTCCTCCATGAACGCCGAGACGCCCTCCATCACGTCGTTGGTCGAGAGCACGTGACCGAACGCCTGGGCCTCCAGTTCGAGGCCCGCGTCGACGTCGTCCTGGCCGAGGCGCATCGCGCGCTTGGTGAACTTCTGGGCGACTGGCGGGCCGCCGGCGAGTTTGGCCGCCAGTTCGTGGGCCGCCTCCTCGAACTCGGTGTGGGGAACGACGTCGTTGACGAACCCGTAGTCGCGCATCGTGCTCGCGTCGTACTGGTCGGCGGTGAAGATAATCTCCCTGGCGCGTCCCTCGCCGACGATTCGCTGGAGGCGCTGAGTGCCTCCCCACCCCGGGAGCAGGCCGAGGTTGTGCTCGGTCTGGCCGAACGTCGAGCGCTCGGTGGCGATGCGCAGGTCCGCGGCCGTCGCCAGTTCCATCCCGCCGCCCAGGCAGTAGCCGTCGATGGCCGCGAGCACGGGCATGTCACACCGGCCCAGTTTGCCGAAGATGCGCTGTCCCTCCCGGGAGAGTTCGACGGCCTCGATGGACCCGCCGGCGGTGACGGCGGTCACGTCCGCGCCCGCCGAGAACGCCCGGTCGCCCTCGCCCGTGATGAGAATCGCGCGGACCTCCTCGTCCGCTTCGAGTACGTCGACCGCTTCCTCGAGTTCCCGCATCAGGTCGGGACTGATCGAGTTCATCCGGTGCGGTCGGTCCAGCACGACCTGTCCGACCATGTCGCCGGGGTACTCGACTCGAATCGACTCGAACTCCGGTGCGTCGTCGCCGTCGTCCGCGCCGTAGAACCCCTCGCCGGATTTTGCCAGTTCGCGGAGGTAGTCGTTCGCCTCGTAGCGCGCGTCGCCCGTCTCCTCGTAGCGCTCGTCGAGCGTCTCGACGAGCACGTCCAGTCCGGCCGCGTCGGCCATCTTCGCCGGACCCTCCGGGAACCCGGCGCCCAGTTGCATCGCCCGGTCTATCGCCGGCGGGTCGGCGACGTCGCCGGCCACCAGCGCTGCGACGTCGTTTGCCATGGCCGCGAGCAGGCGGTGTTTGACGTCCTCGCGCGTCTGGTCGGTCGGCACCTGCGCGCCCTCGCCGTCCTCGTAGTCGTAGAAGCCGCGGCCGGACTTCTTCCCCAGGTCCCCGGCCTCGACGTTGCGCTCCATCAGCGGGCAGGGTTCGTAGGCCGCCCCGAGTTCCTCGTGCATATACTCGAGGACGTGGTACCCGACGTCGATGCCGACCTGGTCGGCGAGTTCGAACAGTCCCATCGGGAGACCCACGTCGAACTTGGACGTGCTGTCTATCTCCGCGACGGTCGCTTCGTCGGTTTCGACGAGCCACGCGGCCTCGTTCATCAGCGGGACCAGTACGCGGTTGACGATGAACCCCGGCACGTCCTTGCGGACCCGGACCGGCGTCTTGTCCATCGACTCCGCGAGGGCCTCGACGGCGTCCAGGGTCTCATCGGAGGTGTGCGCGCCCGAGATGACTTCGACCAGCGCCATCCGGACGGGCGGATTGAAAAAGTGCATGCCGCAGAACTGCGACGGTCGGTCCGTCACCTCCGAGAGGTCGGTGATAGAGAGACTCGACGTGTTGCTGGCGAAGATGGCCTCCTCGGGCGCGTGTTCGTCGACGGCCTCGTACACCTCCCGTTTGATGTCCATCTTCTCGGGCACGGCCTCGATGACGACGTCCGCGTCCCCGACGGCCTCAGCCACGTCCACGAGGGGCGTGATGCGGTCCAGCGCCGCCTCCGCCTCGTCGTCGGTAATCTGGTCCTTCTCGGCGAGTTTTCCGAGGCTCCACTCTATCGTGTCGTACCCGTCGGAGACGAGTTCCTCGTTGATGTCGCGCAGCGTCACCTCGAAGCCGGCGAGTGCGGCCACCTCCGCGATTCCGTGGCCCATGTTCCCGGCACCGAGAACCGCGATACTGTTGATATCGTCTATCTCCATGGGCCAAGTCACGGATGGGTCTCGTTTCAACGTTTCCCTCGCCGAGATTATGAACTCAACGATAGTTTATTATGCTCACCGGGCCGGCGTTCGTCGGCCCGAGGGGCCCCAGACTACGCCTCGTACGCCAGCCAGACGTACCGCGTGCCGTAACTCCGGTAGGGTCGCCACGCCTCCGCGATGTCCCGCATCTCCGCACGGGAGAGCGACTCGCCGTTCGCGTACAGCAGTTCGATGCCCTTCCGGACTCCCAGGTCCCCGAGGGGGAGGACGTCCTCGCGGCCCATGACGAACAGCAGGTACATCCGGGCGGACCACGGGCCGATACCCCGTATCTCGGTGAGCGCGTCGACGACGTCCTCGTCCGAGAGGTGCGCCAACCCGTCCCGCGTCAGGTCTCGCTCCAGGAACGCCTCGGCGGCGTTGCGCATGTACTCGACTTTCGTCCGACTCAGCCCCGTCTCGCGGAGGGCCTCCGGGTCCGCCGCCAGCACCGCCTCGGGCGTGAGTTCCCCGTCGAAGAACTCGAAGACGCGCCCCCGGATGGCGTTCGCCGAGGCCGTCGACAGTTGCTGGTTGACGATTGTCACGCAGAGGCGCTGGTACTCGTTCGGGGCGGGTTCGATGGAGATTGGCCCGTACTCGTCGACGAGGCGGGCCATCACCGGGTCGTTCCGGAGCGTGGATTCGACGTCGTCGTTCATGGTGCAGACTGCCCTGTCGTTCGGACCGCTGGTGCCCCACGGTAATCAACGCTCAGTGTTGCCGCGCGGGAACGGCGGAACGGCCGGGGGAGGGACGGACTCAGACTTCCTGTCCCGGCCCCGGCGGTTCCTCGTCGCCGAGGCGGTTGACGTACATCACGACGAACAGAATCACGGGAGAGAGGAAGGCTGCCACGCCCATCGCGCCGACGGCGAGGAGGCCGCCCTGGAGGTTGCCGCCGCCTCCGCCGCCGGACTCACCGCCTCCGCCGCCACTGCCGCCGGATTCGCCGCCACCGCCACTGCCGCCGGATTCGCCGCCACCGCCACTGCCGCCACTGCCACCGTCACCGCCGCCGCCACCGCCGCCTTCGGACGGCGAGATGCCGCCGGAGCCGCCGACGACCACCGCGCCCTTCATCCCGAGCGACAGGTGCGGTTCGCAGTAGTACTTCGTGATGCCCTCGGACTCGAAGGTGTGCTCGAACTCGAAGCCCTCGTTCTCAATCGCCGAGTGGCCCTGCCAGCTAGCGCCCGACGGCTGGGACTCGACCAGCACGTTGTGGGTGGCCGACGACCACGAGAACGTGACCGTCGTGCCGGGGTCGACTCTGACCGCCGCTGGCTCGAACGCGAACGTGCCGCCGTTGCCCTCGGCCCCGACGTCCACCGTCACGCTGCTGTTTCCGGTCATGTCGACGGTGCCCTCGAAGTTGCCCACGTCGTCGAACCAGCCGCCGTAGTCCGGACCGCCGCTCTGGGCGGCGGCCACGCCCGATACCTGGCTCGCTGCGGCGACGCCCGTTGCGCCGACTGCGCCACGCATCAGCGTCCGACGTGTCAGTTCCGACCGCGACGTGCGACTGTCACTCATCATCACGCCGTAACAACGCGGTGTATTAAAACGTTTCACCGTACCCGTGCGTCGTCGCTCGATTCGAGAGGGAGTCGCGTCGGTAAAGGCGGCAGCTTTAGCCGGAGGTTCGGCGGCGATTCCGACGGCGTCCGACCGGGTCTCGGGTGGCCGACTCCCGACGCGTGACTGGGACGGTGACCGGAACGCTCGCCGCGAGCGAGGGCGGCGTCCGAACAGCCTCGGCGCCGTTACTTCCGCGCGTCGTCGAGTCGACGCTCGAGCGTCGTCAACCGGCGCTGGAGGCGGAACACGTAGCCGAAGAGGGCCACGAACAGGAGCGTGTATCCGGCCAGCAGTAGCGGTTCCATCGTGATTATCTCCTCACCGGTCGCATCAAATATACCTTGTCCTCCAGTTCGTACAGGCGGATTCTGAGGCCCATCAGGTACGCGTACAGGAACGTTGCGGCGAGGATGCTGACCACGAGCGTGAGGGGGTCGATGTTCGCGCTCACGTCCGGGTTGGCGAGCGTCGTCTCGTGGAAGGTCGGTATCCAGAGTCGCGTCGAGACGTACGAGAGCGGGACGGTGACGAACCCGACGACGCCGTAGACCGCGGCGTATCGCTCGTCGCCGCTGCCGTCGATAGAGGAGGCGACGGCGAGGTACCCGGCGTAGATGAACCAGACGATGAGGAAGGTCACCAGGCGGACGTCGCTCCACTCCCACCAGGAGTTCCAGATGACCTTCCCCCAGATGCTCCCGGAGACCAGCGTCAGGGTCACGAACATGAACCCGATTTCGCCGGCGCTGAGGGCGAGTCGGTTCCAGAATCGACCGTCGAACCGGAGGTGGAGAAGGCTCCCGAGGAACGTCGTCGAGAGGGCGACGGCCCCGACCCACGCCAGCGAGATGTGCCAGTAGGCGATGAGGTTCGCTCCGTGTTCGATGCCGTACATCCGCGTGGAGGCGCGTCCGAAGATGAGCATCATGGAGGCGACGCCGAACAGCAGCGTCCCCCACCTGACGCCGCGACTCCGCATGAGCCAGTCCGAGGCCCGGATCATCCGCGTCAGTATTTTGTTGACAGTTCGCATCGTGTTGTGATTCTCGTGTGTTTCGCGTTCGTATCAGATGGTCGGTTCGGCGCGTTCGCTCATACGAGCGTTCGTAGCGCGAGTCGGTCCAGTCCGAACAGCATCGCGACGCCGGTCGCCGCGAGCACCACGCCCGCGACGCGGCGCACCAGTTCCGGATTGTCGTCGACGGTGGCGGCGTCCAGCAGCGACCGCCCGGCGCGCTTGCCGCCGTAGGCCACGCCCAAAAGCGGGAGTCCGAAGCCGACGCCGTAGGTGAACAGCAGGGCGCCGCTCCGCACCACGTCGCCCGTCATCCCGACGTATGCCAGCACGCCGCCGAGTATCGGCCCCACGCAGGGGAGCCAGACCACCCCGAGCAACAGTCCAAGCAGGAACCCGCTCGCGAGCGGGTGTGCGTCCCGGTCCACCAGTTCCGACGCCTCGGTCGCCCGGCCGGCCACGCGCGAGGCGTACCGGGAGTACAGGCGGTTGAGGTCGTCGTCTGCCATCACGGCGCCGAACGCAATCATCAACAGCGTGAACGGGAGCCGAAACGAGTCCGGCGTCAGTCCGCCCACCGCACCGACGGCGACGCCGAGTGCGGTAAAGGCGACGACGCTCCCGGCAACGACGGAGACGGGCCGCAGCCTGTGGCCCACCCCGCCGGCGAGCAGTGGCGGGACCATCGGCAGACAGCACGGCGTCAGAATCGTCAGTACGCCGGCGGCGAACACGGCGACTGCGTCGGGGGTCGTGACCATCTCGTAGTTCGTCGAACAGGGAGATTCGCGGGGGCGCGGGTCCGTCGTCGGTCCCGCGTCCGCGTCGATTCGGCCGCGGACGGTCGAAGGGACGTCGCGGCGAGCGAGTACCGTTCACGCGTCGACGGGTCGGTCGGCCGAGCGAGGGGGCGGAGTCCGTCGAGCGACCCGCGTCAGGCGCCACTCTCGGCGTCGCTACCGGTCATGGCGTCGGCCAGTGCCGACTGGGTGGGGTTGGTGGTACTGGTTGGGGAGGGGGTGCTCTCGGGAGTGGAGGTCGAGGTGCTGGTGGCGTTCGCGCTGCTGCCACCGCCGTTCCCGCTGCCACCGCCGTTACCACCGCTCCCGGCGCCCTCGACTGTGGCGTCGCGCAGCGGCTTCTCGTACCGCGAGGTGTCCTCGGGGATCTGGCTCTCCTTGAGCGGCTGGGTCCCCGTCGGGATGCCCGCGAGCATGAGCTTCTTCTTCATCGGGTTCATGTCGTACCCGAGTTCCTTCTGGGTGCGCTTGTAGTAGACGCCCTCCTTCGGCGGGCCGTCCTTCGAGTAGTCCTTGGGCATCCGCGAGAGGTGCGGCCGGTCGTGGCCGTTCATGTACCCGGCGATGTCCTGGACGTCGCGCCAGTCCGTGAGGGTGTGCGCCGCGCCGTAGGGCATCGCCTCGCGGATGAACGCCGAGGACGTGTAGATGCGTCCCATCCCGGCCCCGTCGTTGAACGAGTCGGGGCCCCAGAGCGGCGGGTACTGGCCCGCGGTTCCCTGGCCGTCGGCCCCGTGGCACGAGGCGCAGTTCTCCATGTAGAGGTCCGCCCCGCGGACGGGATTGACCTCGGGGACGGGCACCTTGTCCTCACCCGTGGGCTTGTTGAGGTGCCGCCAGTAGGGCACCATCTGGCTCGGCGTGTCCTTGTTCAGCCACACCATGTACGCTTCCATGGCCTGTATCTCGCGGCTGTCGTAGGCGGGAACGCCGTCCGGGGCGTCGTCGGCGTTCATGCTCCGGAGGAAACAGCCCATGATGCGCTGGCGCATGTCGCGCATCCGGCTCGTCCGGCCGGTCCACTCGGGGTAGCCGGCGGCCGTCCCGACGAGCGGAATCATGTCGATGTCCTGGCCGACCATCCCGGTGGTGGTTGGAAGCGCGCCGCCGCCGTGGCAGTTCGCACAGGACATCCGGTCGCCGCCGGTGTGCTTGGGCATCTCCTTGGAGGTGTCGGCGAACAGCTGCCGACCCTCCTTGACGAGTTCCCGGCGGTTCTCGTTCTCGGGGAGCGTCGAGTTGTTCATCTCCTTCGGCTCGAACTTGACCGAGTCCCCGGCGGAGGCGTTCCTGAACGCCAGGCTGTTGTTGTCCCGGAGTTCCTCGTCGTACCACTCGTATCCGCCCCACTTCCCGGGGAGGGCCCTCGTACCCGAACCGGAACCGTTGACGGCCCCGTCGGTGGCACCCTCCGCAGCCGGCGTGGTCCCGCCGGTGTCGGCGCCGGGTCCGGGGGCGGTCACGGCCATCAGCCCGTAGGCCGAGAGCGTGACCAGCACCCCGAGGACGACGACTGACGAGACGAGCAACGCGGGTTTGACCCACACCCTGCTCATCGGGCGTCGCCTCCGGCCGCCGACCGTCCGAAGTAGTGGCGAATATTACCTGTATGTGCGCGTTCGGCCTGTCCGTTCATAGATAGCTCGTGTGACGTAAACGTCTCACGCGAGGACCTTAATAAACGTTTGCCAACTGTACGGTAGAAAGGAACGTGCTCGCCTCTACGGCGAATATTTTGCCGGTAAACGTGACGAATATCCTCCGGTCACCAAATGCTTAACCGTGTACGTAATCTGCACGTGGGACAGATGAGACCCCGAAAGGTACTGACGCTCTTCTTTCTCGTCTCGTTACTGGGTGTCGGCTACTACTCGATGCAGGCCGCACCGGTGTTGAGCGATCAGGAGTACTCGTACCACGGAGAGACGGCCTGGCGGACGGACGTCTCCGAGGCCCGCGAGGCGGCCGCGGCCCAGGACAAACCGATGCTCGTCTACTTCTGGACCACCTGGTGTTCGTACTGCGAGAAGTACAACAGGAACGTCTACTCCTCGCCGACAGTCCAGAATCGCCTCGACGAGTTCGTCCTCCTCGCCGTGAACCTCGACGACGACAGTCCGGAAGCCTCCAAGATTCAACGACAGTACAACGCCGACTATCCGCCACAGCACGTGGCGGTGGCGCCGGACGGGACGCAACTGGTGAAAGTTCCCGGGTACGCACCGAAAGACGACTTCCTCGCGTACCTCGAACAGGCACAGAGCAGGTACGACCAGCGATGATAGGAACCGTCATTCTCGCCGTCGCCTTCCTCGCGGGGCTGGGAGCGACAGCGGCGTTCGGGCGGGCCTACGTCCGCGACGAACGGCCGCCGCGCACCGTCACGGCGCTGGTTGCGGCGACGGGCGCGGCCCTGGTCGCGGCCCTCTCGTTCCTGACGCTCCAGTTCGTCACGACCGACTACTCGAACGCCTACGTCTGGGAGAACACGGCCGAGTACCTCCCGCTTCTCTACCGCGTGACCGGCGTCTACGCCGGCAACGCGGGGTCGATTCTGCTCTGGGCGGCCCTCGCGTCGATTGTGTCGCTGTGGGCCGTCGCCGCCCGGTCGAACACCTCCCGATCGACGTCGCTCGTCCACGCGATTACCATGGGCGTGGTGACCTACTTCGTCGGGATGTTGCTCCTCCAGAACCCCTTCGCCAGCGTTCTCACCAAGTTCCCAGAGGCGCCGCCGGGGTTCGTCCCCGCCCGCGGCCAGGGGTTGAACCCGCTGCTGGTCGACCCGTACATGGCCATCCACCCGCCCGTGATGTTCGCGGCGTACGCGCTCCTGGCGATGCCGTTCGCCATCGGCGCGGCGCACTTCGTCTCGCTGTTCCGCACCGGAGAGGGCATCTTCGCAGACTGGCTGGGGAGCGTGACCCGGTGGCTCCGGGTGTCGTGGCTGTTCCTGACGGGCGCCGTCGCGCTCGGCGGCCTGTGGTCCTACACCGTCCTGGGCTGGGGCGGCATCTGGGCCTGGGACCCCGTCGAGACGGCCATCCTCGTCCCGTGGCTGTTCCTGACCGCGACGCTCCACGCCGTCACGAACTACGACCCAGACGGCGACTACGCCCTCCTCGCGCCGGCGATGACGGCCACCGGGTTCGCACTGGCCGTCTACACCACCTCGGTCGTCCGCAGCGGCGTGTTCCGGAGCGTCCACTCGTTCGCCACCGGCGGCATCGGCGCGTCGCTGCTCGGGTTGATGGCGGTGACGGCGGCGTTCGGCATCGGCCTCCCGGTGGCCTACTGGATACTCCGTGGCGGGGACGACGACGGGCGCGGCGCGACAGACACCGACGGTCTGCAGTCGTGGCTGACGCGCTCGAACCTCCTGCACCTCGCGGTGCTGCTGCTGGGCCTGCTGACGTTCATCTCCATGTGGGGGCTCACGTTCCCGGTGTTGCGCGACCTCACGACGGGCATCGAGGTGTCCGTCGAGCCCACGTACTACAACCTCTGGAGCTACCCGGTCGTGCTGTCGGTGTTGCTCCTCCTCGGGTTCTACATGGACTACGACGTGGAGGGCCAGCGCCGGAGCCTGTTCGGCCTCGGCGTGTTCGCCACCGCCACCGTCGCCGCCGCGTTTCTCGCCCCCAGCGAGGCCTGGCATCTCGCGGAGTCGACGCCGACCGACGCCCTGTTCTACCGGGTCGTCGGTGAGGTGAGCGTCCTCTCGATGTTCCCCCCCGTGGCCTACGTCGCCATCGGCGTCATCAAGCGGGGCATGGAGCGGATTCCGGCCGGCACGACCCGGGACGTCCGCTACAAGGAGACGGGCATCGTCCTCATCCACCTGGGCGTCGCGCTGCTCGCGTTCTCCCTGCCGTTCACCTACCTCTTCACGGCCCAGGCGTCGGTCATCGCGACGGGCGTCGGCCCGGACGGCGTGCAGGGCGGGCCGACGGACGTCCCCAACTCGGAGTACTCCCTGCGCGTCCACGGCTACGAGGAGAGCCGACTCCCGGAGGACCCCGCGCCGGGGACGTACGCGCGAACGCCGGCCGAACTGCTCCAGCAGGGCCAGGCGATAAACGGGACGGTCCAGACGGTCCACGGCAAAGTGACCCGCGTCAGACGGGGGTCGCGCGCCACGGTGGTGCAGTTGAACGGGTCGGGGCTCTGGCTCGGACTCACCGGGGGGAACGCGTCGTCGGCGCCCGTCGAACGCGGCCAGCACGTCGTCGCGCGGGGCGGACTCGCCTTCAACTACGTCCCGCAGGCGGACGCGATACTCATGACGAACGCCGAGAACGTCGGGACGCCGGCGAATCCGCCGGCCAGCGCGCAGGTGACGCGTGTCACCGCGCGCTCGGTGGACCTGTCGGTCTACCGGAACGGCGACCGGGTCGCCGCGGGGACCGCCGGCCAGCGCCAGTACCTCGCCCAGAACGGGATGCAGGTGCGTGACGTGGTCGTCTCCCGCGGACTCGTGGCCGACACGTACGTCATCGCCGGACTGAGCGACGGGACGGCGTCGGTCACCGTCAAGCGGATTCCCCTCATGACGGCCATCCGCGCCAGCATCCTCATGCTGCTGGCGGGCATGACGCTCGTCCTCCTCTTCGACCCGATGTGGGGGCTGTGGCGACTGGTGCCCGGCGGCGCGTCGTTCGTGAACCGCGACCGGCGGCGAACAGAACCCGAGGAGCCCGCGACTGACTAACCGCATGCACGACGACGAATCCACTTCCGACGTAGACGACGCACAGACGACGCGACGAACGACCGTCCGGACGGTGCTGCTCGCGACGGTGCTGGTCGTCGCCGCCGCGGCGGTGGCGACCCCGGCGACTGCGGCGTCGGTCTCGGGAACCGTCACGGTGGCCAACGGCACGGCAGACGGCGACCAGGTGACCGTGACGCCGATGAGCCAGAACATGCAGAAAGCGGGCGCGTCGGTCACCACGACGGTCCGGGGCGACAGCTTCCGGGCCGGCAACGTGACCGACGCGGCGGCGTACTTCGTTCGCGTCCAGCACGACGGCGTCTCGCACTACGCGCTCGTGCGAAACGAGACGGCGAACATTCGCCTCGGGGCGACGGTGTCCGGTCGCGTGGTCGACGAGAACGGGACGCCGGTCGAGGGGACCCGCGTCCGCCTCACTAGTCCCTACGGGCCGCCGGTCGCCAGCGTCGAGACAGGCGCGAACGGGTCGTTCTCGTTCGGGCCGATGAAGCGGAACACGACCTACACGGTCCGGGTCAACGACGCCGGCGTCCCGTACCAGCAACAGGTACACACCGGGGCGAACGCGACGGGCGTGGTGATGGAGACGCCGCCGCCGACGTCGAACGCGAGCGTCCTCACGCCGGCCGGCGGGAACCCCGCCAGTCACGTGGTGCAGGTGCTCGCTCCGCAGAACGGCTCCGAGACGGTCGCCGCCTTCGAGACGGTGAGCCTGAAGAACACCGGCGACCGGCCGTTCGTCGGGACGGTGTCCCTCTCGCTCCCTGAGGGCGCCACGCCGACCTCCGCGATGTACCAGGACCGGCAGGTCCCCTTCGAGCGCTCAACGGGGACCGTGACGGTGAACGCGACGGTGGCGGCCGGCGATACCGCCCGCGTCGGCGTTGCCTACGACCTGTCGGGGCGGACGCTCTCGAAGTCGATGGTGCGCGACACCGACCGGCTGGCGGTGGTGTTCAGGGGGTACCAGACGTCGTCGGTGAACCACTCCCAGAACCTCCGGACCGGTCAGTCGCCCATTCCGCTGTTGACCAACCGGCAGGCGCTCTCGTCCGGGGAGCAGGTGCGTGTGACGCTGCCGAAGTCGACCGCAGCGTCGGGCACTAGCGGGTCGACGGGCGGCGCGACGTCGCCGGGCGGGTCCGCCCCGTCCGACCAGTCGCCGCGGTTCCCGGCGCTTCCGCTCGCCGTCGCCATGGGCGTCACCGTCGGCGGGGGCATTCTCGCCTACCGCGTGTTCTGACTCGACCGCCCCGAGCCGTCACCCCTCGAGGACGTACTCGAAGGTCGCGCCGCCGGTCAGCACCAGGACGGCGTCGTAGGCGACGAGCACCTGCAGCCAGGACCCCGTCGGCGCGCCGACGGTGAACGCGCGCGTGAGTTCCACGCCCGCGAGCAGCACCGGGACGACGACGGGGAGGAGGACCACCGGGACGAACAGTTCCCGGAGGTCCGTGCGCGCCGCCAGCAGGGAGAGTTCGACGCCCGCGGCGGCGAACCCGAGGGACGCGAGGACGACGACGCCTGCGAGGGGTGCGACCGACTGTGGGGTGAGCGGGTACCCGAGGAAGACGACGCTCGCGGCGAGCGTGAGTACCGCGAGCGTCGTCACGAAGGCGGCGTTGCTCAGGACCTTCCCGAGGTAGATGCTCGTCCGGTCGACGGGCGCGAGCATGAGTCCCTCGACGGCGCCGTTCCGCTGCTCGACGGCGGCGCTCTGGGTCACGCCCACCGTGCCGGCGAACAGGAACCCGACCCAGAGGCCGCCCCGACCGACCGCTTCCGCCGCGGTGCCGGTGCGGACGAAGCTGAAGGCGAACGCCAGCACGACCAGGAGGGAGAAGACGGTGGCCATCGTCAGCACGCGCTTGGTGCGCAGTTCCAGCAGGAGGTCCTTCCAGGCGACCAGCGC
This sequence comes from Salinigranum sp., assembly GCA_041641795.1. Taxonomy (GTDB): domain Archaea; phylum Halobacteriota; class Halobacteria; order Halobacteriales; family Haloferacaceae; genus JBEPXT01. Next base: position 883 of record JBEPXT010000087.1, on the reverse strand, counting down.
CACCGCCCGGAGGAACGACCTTGCGGTCACCGTTCTGCCTCCTCGACCGCTCGCTCGTACGCGGCGGCGAACGCCGCCTGGCCCTCGAACGCCGCAGTCGGACGGTCGAACTGCACGCGACCGCGAGACAGTACGACCGCCCGGGAGGCGTGGTCGAACCCGCGTTCGAGGCCGTGGGTCGAGAGCACCACCGTCCGGTCGTCCATCCCGTCGAGGAGCGACGACAGCACCGCCGCCGCGCGGCGGTCGAGCCCAGCGTACGGTTCGTCCAGCAACAGCACCGCCGGGTCGTGTAACAGGGCCCGGGCCAGGGCGAGTCGCTTGGCCATGCCGTGCGAGAACGTCGACGGGCGGTCGCTCGCCCGCCCCCTGAGCCCGACGCGGTCGAGGACCGCGCGGACCCGGTCGGCCACGTCGGGCACCCCGTGCAATCGCGCGTGCAATCGGAGGTTCTCCCGCGCGGACAGCCCGTCGTAGTGCATCGTCTGGTGGGTGACGACGCCGACCTGCCGGCGGACGGACGGTCTGTCGCCGGCGACGACGTCGCCGTCGAGGAGTATTCGGCCGTCGGTCGGACGGGCGAGGGCCGCGACCATCCTGAGAAGCGTGGATTTGCCGGCCCCGTTCGGCCCGAACAGCGCGACGAACTCTCCGCGGTCGACGCGCATCTCGACGTTCCGGACGGCGGTCACGCGACCGAACCGCTTGGTGACGCCGTCGACGACGAGGTGCGGGTCTCCCCCGCCGGGACCGCCGGTTACGGCGTCCGCTGGTCGTGTTTGCTCGTCGTCCGACGACTGTACTCCATCGGTCCCCGCGGTCCGACCGCCGGCGTCACCCGCGGGTGTCGCTCCCGCCTGGTCCGATCGCTCCATGCCGTCAG
>JBEPXT010000086.1:0-15071 GCA_041641795.1 Salinigranum sp. | reverse complement strand
GTGGTGGCTGTTCAACCATTTTCAGCCTCAGAAACCGGTCGAACGTTATATTATTCGGCCGTTCGTACCGGTCGGTACGAGCGATATTCAGAGTATCAAACCTGAATATCTGGATACTGAACCATGACAAAACGAATCCACCTGGTCGTCCTCGGCGTCTCGCTGTTGCTGGCGACGTCCATCGTCGGCGCGTCCGCGTTCACGTCGGCGACCCTCCAGCGGGACGCGCAGATAGCGGTACAGAACGACGCGAACGCGATTATCGGGCTCGACGCGAACGAGAACGTCCCGGGCGTCACGGAGAAGACCAACGGCGAACTACTCTTAAAGCTCGACGAAGGGTCCGGGCTGAATCCGACCGCGACGTTCACGTTCGGCGATTCGACGAACGACGTCGCGGCGTTCGTCGTGGGGAACAACGGGACCGACGAGTACGACGTCTCGTTCGAGTACGACCTGTCTGATTCTTCGAACGACGGCTCGACCGACGCGAACGTCCAGTTCGCGGTCTACGACGAGAGCTGGGGTAGCACGGTCACCACGTTCAACGAGGAGACGGACTACAGTTCGACCACGCCGTCGACGACGATAAGCAAGGACGGGGTGCGGTACGTCGTCGTCACCGTGAATACCGACGGTGACACGACGGACCTGAGCGGGACGCTGACGGTCAGCGCGTCGCCCGCGTCGAACTAACCGACTACCACTTAGAGACCCTTGTACCGGCGCATACCGGCTATCGTGGCGGCGGTGCTCGTCCTGCTGGTAGCCGCGCCGCCGCCGTCGCCGGTCCACCTCTCGTACGTGACGTCAGACAGCATGGAGCCGACGCTCCATCCCGGTGACGCGTACGTCGTCACGTCGCTCGGAGCGGTCGAACCCGGAGACGTCGTCACCTTCCGCTCGCCCGACCGAGACGGGTTCGTCACCCACCGCGTCGTCGACGTAACTCCGTCGGGGTACGTCACGAAGGGCGACGCCAACCCCTCGACCGACCAGGCCGGCGGCGCGCCGCGGGTCTCTCCGTCCGCCGTCCTCGGTGAGGCAGTGTCCATCGGCGGCCTCCTCGTGGTGTTTTCGGGACTCGGGAGAGCACTCTCGGCGGTAGGGGCGGGTGAGGTCCCGGCCGCCGTAGCCCTCGTCTCCCTGGGGCTGTTCGCCATCCTGTTGGGCGACCGGACGAGCATTCCCGACCGCGAGGTCGTCTACGTCCGCGACGTCGTCGGACCGCTTCTCGTGGGGCTGGGCGTCACCGTGGTCGCTGTCGCCCTCATCGCGTCGAGCACGCATCCGGTCGCGTATCCGGTTGCGGAGCCGGGTGCGGGCCCCGACGGGGCGCTCACGGTCGGTGAACCGGCTGACCGAACGGTCACAGTAGACGTGTCCAGGCCGCCGGTGACGCGTGTCGTGCTCGGCGCGGAGGGCATGCGCGTCGTCGACCGGACCGTCGACGGGTCGACGATTCGGGCGACCGTCCGGATTCCGCCCCCCGGGACGACCGGGACGTTCGAGGGAGCGATTCGGGTCCGGTCGTACCCCGCGACCCTCCCGCCGTCGGTGCTCGAAGCGCTCGACGACCTGCATCCCGCGGCGGCGTGGATTGGGTCGACGGCCGTCGTGTTCGCGCCGCTGGTCGGGGCCTACCTCCTGTTGTTCGACGGGCGGAGTGCAGTCCGACTTCGTGACCTCAGGTGGTTGCGCAACCGGGGTGGTCGCCGGTGAGTCGCTCCCGCAGACGCCGCACCGTCCGGCGGTCGCTCACGGCGGTTCTCCTGGCTGGAGTGGTCGTCTCGGTGGCCGTATCGGCCGTGCCGGCAAGTTCGTACAGCACCGGCACGGCCCAGCGCGGGTCGTCGGTCGCCGTCGCGTCCGACGAGACGGCCGTCGTCGGCCTGGACGTCGCCACGTCAGTCAAGAAGGGCGGCGTCCACCCGCTCGTGAACGTGACTAACCGCATGGGCGTACCGCTGACCGTCACGGTGACGCTGACGAATCCGAACACCGGCGAGTTGTACTACGACGGGACGAAGCGGGGCAGTAGCGCGACGTTCACCCTCGGTGCGGCGGGTACGCCGACAGCGCAGGTCGCGGTGAAGGTCTCGAAGAAGCCCGACGTCATCGCTTTCGACGTCACGGCGGAATCGAACGGTGCGTCCGTCCGGGCGGCGAATCGGCGTGTGAACGTCAGCACTGGCCCCTCGTCGGGCGGTGGAAGCGGTGGAGGCGGTGGACCTCCCTGCGGAACGCCCCCCTGCGGGAATGGGAACCCGCAACTCGTCGCACCGTTCCCAGGGGCGTCTGCGACCGGGGGCCCCGCCGCATCGACGGACCCCGGAACGACGAATCCGGGCGGGACACCGCTCGGACCGAGACGGGTACAGGGAGGCATCTGACTGACTATGGACCTGCCCGGCATCGACCGACTGAAACTGCTCGTCGCGCGCGACGGCCGCGAGATGGCCGTCGTCCTCGTCGTCCTGGGACTGCTGGCACTAACCGGGGCGGGGTACGTCGCGGCGAACCCGGCGACGACCACCGTCGTCAGCGAACGACACCCGCAGACCGTGACCTCGAACGTCTCGACGAGCGCCGTCGTCACCGGGAACACGAGCCTGTACGAACGCGGACAGGTACTCGAAGACCGGCCCGTGTACCTGCTGTCAGCCGCGCCGCAACTCGTACTGGAAGCGTCGGTGAGCCTGCCGGAGGAAACTCGTCGAGCGCGACACCGGGTGGTCCTCGTCTACAGTGCCCGGGCCGACGACGAGCGATTCTGGCAGTCGTCCCGCGTGCTCGCTCGGGGGTCAACCGCAGGGGCCGGTGGTCTCGGCGCCCGGGCGACTCTCGACGTCTCGCAGGTCCGAAAGCGAGTCAGGACCGTCCAGGACGAAATCGCCGGCGCGGGAGTGGTCGACGTCACCGTCCGTCACGAGGTGACGTACGAAACCGACCGGTACGCCGGCACGCTGAACGCCTCCGCACCGCTCTCGGTCACCGGACGCTCCTACGCGCTCGACACTGACGCGCTCGCCGCCGAGCGGCGACACAGCACGCCCGTGACCACGAGCGAACCGGCCGACTACCAGTCGGACCTCCTGGGCGGCCTCGCGGGCATCGCGGCGGGCTTTTTCGCCTCGGCGGGGGCAATCTGGTCGGTCCGGCGGTCGGCCCCCGACCCCGTCGAGATTCGCCACGCCATCCAGCGCCGCCGGTACGCCGAGTGGATTTCGGAGGGCGACCTGATGCTGGCGACCGGCACCCAGCAGATACTGGTCGACTCGCTGGCAGACCTCGTCAACATCGGCATCGACTCGAACCGTCGGGTCATCCACGACGAGAACCAGAGCCGGTTCGCCGTCCTCGTCGACGGGGTGATGTACTACTACGACGCGGAGAACCTGGGACGGTGGAACCGGTCGGCCTGGAACTGGTCCGTCGATGCTGATGGCCGAGAAACGCCGACCGCGCCGCCCGAGGAAGACGAGTTCGAGCGGCCCACCGCCGAGGAATCTGACCCGGGTGGTTCGGCGGCCGACACCGATTGAATTGTCTGCGCTCACGGTCCGAGGCTGACGAATCGCCGGCTTCCACGCGTCGGTAGCACGGAATTCACGGCTCCCGACTACGCATCTTTGCCGTCGTGACCCACAGTCGACCCGTGATAGAAAGTCCTTCTCACTCGGTACCGGTCAGCCGTTCGAGCAGGAGAACGGCTGGCTCCTTCGCCAGCGGGTCGTTCGCGTTCCCGCAGTGGGGCGACTGGACGCAGGCCGGACAGCCGTCCTCGCACTCGCAGCGGTCGATGAGTCGGGCGGTCTGCCACAGCAACTTCTCGACCATCCCGTAGGCGGCGCGCGTGAGTCCGACCCCACCCGGGTGGCCGTCGTAGACGAAAATCGTCGGCTGGTTCGTGTGTGGATGCATCGGCGTGGAGAGTCCGCCGACGTCGGCACGGTCACAGAGCACGGACAGCGGGAGCAGCGAAATCAGGCCGTGTTCGGCGGCGTGAATACCGCCGGCGAAGTCGCCCAGCGCCCGCATCTCGCCCTCGACGTCGCCGGGGACGGTGACGTAGAGCCCCCGCGTCCGCAGCGACGTCTCGGGCAGGTCCAGCGGGTGCCTGCCGAGGGCCTCGCCCCGCCTGGCGTCCCGTCGTTCGAACCCGGTTATCTGCGTGCGTACGGTGAGGTCGGCGAATCTGACCTCGGTGTCCGGCCGGTCCGGCAGGGGTTTGGACGCCAGGTCATCCTCGACGGTCACCTCCTTGTCGTGGAGGACGCGCGTGTAGTATTTGGCCCACGTCGGGCGGAGTTCCGCCACGAGACGGTCCAGGTCGAGCGCGTCGACCTCGTAGCTCTGGCCCTGGTGGTGGTATATCGCTCCGGGGTGGGCGTCGCGGAGGGCGTCCCCGAACGACAGCGTCGCGACGACGTCGTCGGTCCGGCGGTCGAGGAGGCGCACCGTCCGGTCGTCGATGGTCCGGAGGTTCATCGCGTGCTGGGGGCTACCGTCGCCGTCGAACGTCCACCTGACGCCCCGGTCGGTCAGCCTGCGCTCCAGTGTGCCCGCCGCCTCGAGGTCCGACACGACGTCCGGGAACGACGGTCCGAAGTGACGCTCGTCCGCGTCAGAGAGCCAGTTCTCCGCCGCGGCGCTCGCCACGTGCTGCGGGAGCAACTGGTCGTTCGCCGGGTCGGATATCGCCTGCTCCGGGTCGCCGTCGAAGAACTCCGCGGGGTTGCCCATTAGATACTGGTCTAGCTGGTCTTCCCCGCCGACGAGGACGACCAGCGCCGGGTCGTCGCCCCGCCCGGCCCGCCCCGCCTGCTGTGCGGTCGCCATGCGCGTCCCCGGGTACCCGTCGACGAGGACGGCGTCGAGACCGCCCACGTCCACCCCGAGTTCCAGCGCGTTCGTACTCCAGACGCCCCGCAGGTCGCCGTCGTGCAGGCCCGATTCGAGTTCGCGGCGGCGCTCGTCCCGGAGCGACGCCTGGTAGGCGGCCACCGAGGACGCCAGCGAGTACTGACCGCGCTCCCGGAGAGCCTGTGCGCTCTCGGTGGCGTACCGCTCTGCGGTCTGGCGCGCCCGGGTGAACGCGAGCGTCTGGACGCCGCGACCGACCAGGTCGACGAACAGGCGCTTCGTCTCGACGTGACTGGAGCGACGCCGGCCGCTGGCCCCTTGGTCGCCCCGGTACTCCGGCGGGTTCCAGAACACCCAGTCTTTCGTCCCGGTTCCGCTCGCGTCCTCGTCGACCAGCGCGAACGAGCGCTCGGACCGCCCGGTCACTCTGGCGGCGTGGGCGACGGGGTTCCCGATAGTGGCAGAGCAGCAGACGAACTGGGGGTCGCTCCCGAAGCGTTCGCACACCCGGTTCAGGCGGCGAATCGCGAGGGCGACGTGGCTGCCGAACACGCCCCGGTACGTGTGAACTTCGTCGAGGACGACGGTCTCCAGCGAACCGAAGAACCAGTCCCAGAGGCGGTGCGCGTGTGGCAACAGGGCGTAGTGGAGCATGTCCGGGTTCGTGAGCAACACCGTCGGCCCGCGGTTCCGGACGTCTCGCTTCTCGCTCTTCGAGAGCCGACCGGTGTAACTGGCGACGCTGACGCGACTGCCGAACCCCAGGTCCCGCTCCAGGCCGGCCAGCGTCTCGTGCTGGTCCGCCACGAGCGCGTTGGTCGGGGCGACGTACAGCGTCCGCCCCCCGTGGTCCATCGCGCGCTCGAACGCCGGGACGGTGTACGCGAGGCTCTTTCCGCTCGCCGTCGGCGTCGCCAGCACGACGTTCTCTCCGTCGCGGACGGCCTCGATGGCAGCGACCTGGTGACGGTAGAGGCTGTCGACGCCGCGCCCGGCGAGCGCAGACGACAGCCTGGATTCGAGTGCCACGTCGGCGAATTCCGGGGACTGTGCGGGAATGCGGCGGTGAGCCGCTACCTGCCCCTCGTAGTAGGGGCGGCCCCGTAGCCACTCCAGGAGGTCTTCCACGAGACACCATCGAATTCCGAGGGCCTAACCGTTCTGGTCCGGACGGACGAGGCGGACGTTTCCGACGCTGGACGCGCCAGCCGAACCGGACCGCCGACTCCCCACCTCCCGACAGCAGGATTATCCTTCCCGCCTCCCTAGGCCGGTCGATGACCTCACCCGACGCCGTCCTCGTGTACGACGGCGACTGTCCGTACTGCTCGATTGCGGCCAGGGCGCTCCGGCGACTCGACGACGTGGCCGCCGTCTCGTGGTACGACCCCGCCGCGCAGGCGTTCCTGTCCGCCCAGTTCGGCGAGACTCCCTTCGCGATGTTCCTGGTCGACCGCGCCCGGGACCGCGTCTACGGCGGCCGGTCGGCGGCGCGTGAACTCGCGGACCGGGCCGGAACGCCGGGCATCGTGGGAGCGCTGGTTCGGGACAACTACGACCGAATCGCCGCCGCCGTGGGCGTCGCGAGCGGTCGGGGACGCGACCCCGACGACGCGAACGAGATGTATCCGCTGACCGACGAGGGGCGCGCCCGGTTCGACGACCTGCTGGCGGCCGCCGACCCGAAGCCGGCCGACCTGGTCGGGGAGTGATCGTGCTGGAGGACGTCAGCGTGCTGGTTGCCGGGCCGGAGCGTCGCGGGACGACGAGTCGTTCGTCCGGCGGTGACGACGGCGACGCGCGCGGAAGCCACCCGGGAACGCGGGCAGGGAGCGCCGACCCGCGACCGACCGAACGCGACTGGTGGGCCGACGGCGGGACCTACACGCTACTCGTGGACGCGACCGAGTCGCTGACGGTTGCGGTCGGAGCACTCGGCCTGCAGGACCTTCCGGCGGGAGGGTACGCGTACACGGGACGCGCACTCGGCACGGGCGGGTTCAGTCGCGTCGAGCGACACGCCAGACTGGCGGCGGGCGAGAGCGACGCGCGCCACTGGCACGTCGATTATCTCCTCGGGAGCGAGCGTACGTCGCTCCGGTCGGTCGTCGTCGCCCCCGGTACCGACGCCGAGTGCTGCGTGGCCGCGTCGCTGGGTGACGGTCCCGTAGCGGGGTTCGGCGCGTCGGACTGTGCCTGCCGGTCGCACCTCTCCGGCCGGCAGTCGGTCGCGGAGATGGAATCAGCGGTGCTGGCGGTGTACGGGGGAGGTAGCAAGTGAAAAACCACTGTGACCGCGCCACCCGGGCAAGTTGACGCGGTCAGTGGTTGCCGGTGTTGTCAGAGGCACCCGGCATCTATACTTCACCCTCCTCCCATTTAATTTCATGCACCGGAACCCCGGGGTCAGCACGACTCATAGATTATAAACGTTTCTGCTCTTTATCCGCGTACTCACTTTCGTGACGAGCTACCGAACACTTTTGCGAGGGGCACGCGATTGCCAGCAAGTGACCGGTCAGGACTCCTCACTCGGGACGCTGGTCTGGAAGCGGGCGGATCTCCTGCGGTCGATTCCCGTGGCGGGCGTCGACAGGTCGGAACTCCTCGACCGGGTGGAGTTGACTCGAACCACCCAGGACCGCGCGCTGGACGAACTCGCCCGGGCGGACCTCGTGAAGATGCGAGACGAACGCGTGTCGCTGACGCTCGCCGGAACGCTCGCGCTGGCGAGTCTTCGACGGCTGCGGTCCCGGGTCGCCGACGTGTCCGCGGCGACGTCCGTTCTCGAAGCCATGGACGACGACGCCCCGATGTCGCCCGACATGCTGGCGGATGCGAGGGTCGTGCTGGCGTCCAACGACGACGCGGAGGGACCGAGCGACGAGGTGGACGACCTGATACGGCGGGCGACCCACCTCGACGTGTTCTCGCCGATACTCTCGGAGTCGCACATCTCTCCGCTCCGGGAGCGCATCACCTCGGAGGGACTCACCATGCGCGTCGTGACGACCACGCGGGTGGTCGAGCGACTCGTCTCTGCGCACCGCGACTACCTCACGTCCGTATTCCGTGTCGACAGGTACCAGATTCGGCAGTGCGAGGAACTCCCGTACACGCTCGTCATCAGCAACTCGCCGGACGGGGACCGCGCGGGCATCGTCGTCTTCGACCGGGGGCGACTCCACGGGTTCCTCGGCAACGACAGTCCACAGGCGCTCTCCTGGGCGCGCGACGCCTTCGAGTCAGTCTGGCGTCGGTCGTCGCCGCTCCCGTATCGAGTGTAACTGACACTGCACCGACCTCATCCCGGTAGGTGCGCTCGTCGGAGACACCTCGGCTCGACGCCGACAGGCCTCTGCCGGCGACCGACTTCGGTCGGCACCGGTAGAGTTGATACGCCCCCGGGCGGAGCGAGCCCATGCTCCCCCCGATTCCGTACCTGGAGTGGATTCAGGGTCGCCCTGCGGCGGCGACCCACGACCTGGGTTCGAGCGACCTGTCGCCCGGACCTGGGGGAACGGGCGTCGTTCCGGCACGACTCGCCGACAGCCCGGACCCGCCAGACGGAACCGCGCTCGAAGATCTGCTGGCGGCTGAGTACGGCGTCCCGACGTCGCAGGTACTCGTCGCTGCCGGGGCGACCCACGCGAACGTCCTCGCGACGATGGTGGCGATGGACCTGGCTGGCGGGGACCGCCCCCGGGTCGCCGTCGAGCGTCCGGGGTATCAACCGCTGGTCGAGACGCCCCGTGGACTCGGCGCGCGCGTCGATAGATTCGACCGTCCGGCGACCGAGGGGTTCCGACTGCAACCCGAGGCACTCGACGGCGTTCTCGACGACGCTGTCGCGCACGTGACCGTCACGAACCGCCACAACCCGAGCGGGGTCCTCGCCTCCCGGGAGACGCTCGCGTCGCTGGCCGACCGCGTCGCCGACGCCGACAGCTACCTCGTCGTCGACGAGGTGTACGCGCCGTACCAGTCCGAACCCGTGGCCGAGTCGAGCGCGTTCGGCGGACCGACGGCCGCCGGCCTTCGGAACGCGGTCGTCACGTCGTCGCTGACGAAGTTCCACGGGCTTGGCGGACTTCGCATCGGCTGGCTACTCGGTCCCGAACCGTTCGTCGACCGGGCCCGGAGCGTCCGGCGCCACCTCCCCGACGTCGCCGAGCCGAGTCGGGCCCTCGCGCGCCGCGCACTGCACGACGCAGACCGCCTCGGTCGCCAGTCCCGCTCGCTGCTGGAACGAAACGCGGCCCAGTTACGGGCGTTCGTCGCCTCGCGCGGTTCGCTCCGCGGAGCGGTCCCCCCGGACTGCACGTTCGCGTTCCTCTCTGCGGATGGGATGGACGGCGACGCCGTCGCCGACGCCGCCGCGCAACGGGGAGTGCTCGTCGTCCCGGGTCGGTTTTTCGACAGCCCGGACCGCTTTCGCCTCTCGCTGGGGGGCGACCCGGAGGCGATGGACGCGGGGCTGGCGGCCCTTGGGGCGGCGCTGGACGACGCCTGAGCGACACCCCGAGCGCGCTGTCGCCCCGCGGGTGCCGTGCGACCGGGGGTCCCCAGGCGGAATTTTCCCACGAACTGAGAACGGGGCGCGCCGTTCAAAGTCTGTAACGAAATATTTGCACGTTGTCGGTGCACCGGTACCACAGTGGCACGACGGCGACGAGACGTCTGCGAGTGCGGGAACTCGTGAGCCACGCGGCTGGCGGGCTTCACGACGGGTTCGGAGGCGGTGTCGGACGGACGTTCCGGCGGTCGAGCGAGGCCGCGCGGAGGGAACGGTCGACGCCACAACCGAAATCGCGTCGACGCCCGGTGGCTCGGGACGTTCTCCGTCCGGCGACAGACGGGGGGCTCCGGAGTGACCGCGCGACCGGTCGTCTCCTGCGCGCTTCGAGCGCCACCTCGCCGTTTCGTCGCCCCACGAGCGACGTCGTCGGGTATTCGCGTACCGGTAGCAACTCCGGGTGCGCCTGGCACGCACCGTCGGGGAGTACAGGTTCCCGAACGACCCGCCCGCCGGAGGCGAGCGACCAAGTGTCCGGCACTACCGCACGATTATGAGTGCAAATACGATTACGACGTTCGAAGACACGTTGAAAGGGCTCGGGCTGGGCGTAGAAATCACACGAACGACACCGGACGGGTTCCAGGACGTTCTGGAGGACGCGGTCGAGCGGCCGGCGATGGGAGCGCCGCTCCCGTTCGATGGCGTCTCCTACCCCGACTGGGTGGAGACCGAACCGACCTCCGAGGACCTGAACGCCGCGAAGACGGGCATCACGGCCGCCGCCATCGGCATCGCTGACTACGGCAGCCTCGTCATCCAGGGCAAGCCGGACGCGACCGAACCCGTGAGTCTGTACCCGGACCTGCACGTCCCCGTCGTCCGCGGCGAGGACATCCTCCCCGACATGGAGACGGCCTTCGAGTGGCTGGGCGAGGAAACCCGCACCGGGCACAGTAGCAACATCATCGCCACGGGACCGAGCGTCACCGCGGACATGGGCGCGCTGGTCCAGGGCGCACACGGGCCGAAGAACGTACACGTCATCATTCTCCAGGAGGCCGACGATGAGTAAATCTCGCGAGCAGAAGGCGGCGAAGATTCGACAGATAATGGACGTGGAGGGGGAGGCGGTCCACGAGAACACGACCGGCTTCAACCAGGGCCGCTACGAGTCCGTGGCCAAACTCGAGGACTACGAGGCCCTGAAAGACCGGGCCCGCGAGATAAAGGAGGACGCCATCGACCGCCTCCCGGACCTCATCGACGAGTTGACCGAGACGGTCGAGGCCAACGGCGGCACCGTCTACATCGCCGACGACGCCGAGGACGCAAACCGGTACATCACGGAAGTCGCCGCCCAGAAGGAGGCCGACCGACTGGTCAAGAGCAAGTCGATGACCTCAGAGGAGATAGAGGTCAACGAGGCCCTGGAGGAGGCGGGCGTCGAAGTCGTCGAGACCGACCTCGGCGAGTGGGTGCTCCAGGTCGCCGACGAGGCGCCCTCGCACATCGTTGCGCCGGCGATTCACAAGAAGCGCGAGGAGATAGCCGACCTGTTCAACTCCTACTTTGACACCGAGGAGGAACTGACGACCGCAGAGGACCTGACGATGTTCGCGCGCGAGCGACTCGGCGAACTCATCGAGGGCGCCGACGTGGGCATGACCGGCGCGAACTTCATCACGGCCGACTCGGGCACTATCGCGCTCGTAACCAGCGAGGGGAACGCACGGAAGTCTGCCGTCGTGCCGGACACGCACGTGGCCGTGGCCGGCGTGGAGAAGATTCTCCCGACCGTCGAGGACCTCCAGCCGTTCATCGAACTCATCGGCCGGTCGGGCACCGGCCAGGACGTCACCTCGTACATCTCGCTGCTGACCCCGCCGGTGGAGTCGCCGGTCGTCGACTTCGACGCCGCCGAGACGCCCCTGGCCGAGGGTAGCACCGACCGGGACTTCCACCTCGTACTCATCGACAACGGCCGGCTGGCGATGCGCGAGGACGACCAGCTGCGGGAGACGCTCTACTGCATCCGGTGTTCGGCCTGTTCGAACACGTGCGCCAACTTCCAGGAGGTGGGCGGCCACGTCTTCGGCGGCGAGACGTACACCGGCGGCATCGCCACCGGCTGGGAGGCCGGCGTCGAGGGGCTGGACACGGCCGCGGAGTTCAACGACCTCTGCAGTAGCTGTTCGCGCTGTGCGGACGCCTGTCCGGTCCGCATCGACATCCCGTGGATCAACGAGGTGGTCCGCGACCGGGTGAACCACCAGAACGAGGGCGAGATCGACTGGCTCGTGGAGGGACTCGCACCCGACGAGGAACCGGGCGGACTGGACATCCAGAAGCGGTTCTTCGGCAACTTCGAGACGGCCGCGAAACTCGGGTCGACGTTCGCGCCGCTGTCGAACTGGGTCGCCGACCTCTCCGTCTCCAGGCGACTGATGGAGGAGTACATCGGCGTCGACCGGCGGCGGAAACTCCCGACGTTCCACCGCGAGACGCTGCAGGACTGGTTCGAGGAGCACCACGACACCCGCACCAGCCACGAGCGCGAGGTGGTGCTGTACAACGACCTGTACACGAACCACATGACCCCGGAACGCGGGAAGGCCGCCGTCCGGGTGCTCGAAGCCCTGGGCTGTCGCGTCATCGTGCCCGAGGTGGGCTCGAGCGGTCGAGAGCCCCTCTCGCAAGGGATGATTTCGACGGCCGCGGAGCACGTCCACGACGTGTACGGCACCTTCGCCGAGCACATCGACGCGGGCCGCGACATCGTCGTCATCGAACCGAGCGACCTGGCGATGTTCCACCGCGACTACGAGCACTTCCTCCCGGAGCAGTCCTACGAGCGCCTGAAGAACAGCTCCTACGACGTGATGGAGTACGTCTTCGGCCTCCTGGAGAACGGTGCTGACCCCGAGGTCCTCGCGGGGCCGGGCGACGCACAGAGCGCCAGGGTCGCCTACCACAGCAACTGCCAGCAGCGGACCATCCACAAGGAGAAGTACACCGGCGCCGTCCTCGAACGCCTCGGGTTCGACGTCGCCGAGTCCGACGTCGAGTGCTGCGGGATGGCCGGGTCGTTCGGCTACAAGGAGCAGTACTACGAACTGAGCATGCAGGTCGGCGAGAACCTGCGCGAGCAGTTCACCACCGACGACACCGGCGACCGCATCGTCGTCGGCAGCGGCACCTCCTGTGAGAAACAGCTCGACTCGCTGTTCGACCGTCCGAGCCAGCACGCGGTCGAACTCATCGACCCCAAGCGGTAGCCCCGCGACCCGTCCGACCGGCGGCGGGACACCCCCGGTTCGCGCGGCGCCGTCGCTGCGACGCCGAGGCGTCGACGGCTCCCGTCTCGGGGTGCGTCGGGCGCGTCCGACGAACAATTAAGACCCGCGACCGCATGCCCTCTGGTATGGACGGGACCCCACAGGAGATTACGTCGATTATCGGGCGGGAGGTTTACTCGAACAACGGCGTGTTCGTCGGCGAGGTGGAGGACGTCCGCCTCAACCTCGACCGGCAGTCTGTCACCGGACTCGCTCTCTCAGAACTCAACGCCGAACTGTTCCGGAGTCGCATCGAACCGGGGAAAGGCGTGCTCATCCCCTACCGGTGGGTACGGGCCGTCGGCGACGTCATCCTCATCAACGACGTCATCGAACGCCTCGAGGACGAGGACGCGGAGAGCGACGAGATACTCGCCTGAGCGCCGCTCGTCGCCGGAACTGCTGCGGCCTCGCGTACCGGACTTTCTTCGCTGTCGTCGCACGCGGGGCGTGCACCGAGCGCGGTTTCGACCGACAGTCAGGAGCCGTTGGTCCCCTCGGACGAATCGACGCCCATCGCCTGGAACAGTTTCCGCCGGACGGCCTCTTCGGTCAGCTGGAGCAGGGTCTCCCGGTTGCCGTCGCCGGCCTCGATGCCGGTGAAGATACCGAGGGGTATCTCGACGCTGCCCTGCGTGGAGTGGCCGCCGGCGTCCCCGATGCCCTGGAACGCGTCCTGCAGAATCTTCCCGATGTTGATGCGGATGTCCTTTGACCGGGCCGAGAGGTAGATGGTGTCGTCGGCGATGCCGAAGACGGCCGTCGTCGTGATGCCCTCCAGTTTCAGGAGGTGCTGGGCCGCCTGGGCGAGGGCGTCCCGGTCGCGGATGTAGCCGGCGTTGGACACCAGGTGCGACCCCTGGACCTCCCGGTTCTGGATCGCCTCGGCGAGCACGTCCAGGGTCTCCGGCGACATCGACGGCGACTCGACTTTCTCGAGGGTGTCGTGGTTGGCGAACGGGTAGAGGTACGCCGCGGCCGTCAGGTCCGCCGGCGTGGTGTCGCGCTTGAAATCGAGCGTCTCCGCCCGGATTCCGTAGAGGAGGGCCGTCGCGACCTCCTCGCTCGGACTGAGGTCGAACTCCTGGATGTACTTCGTCAGGATGGTCGACGTCGAGGAGACGTTGGGCCGCACGTCCATGAACTCGGCGTCGATTCCCTCGTCCGGTTCGAAGTGGTCGATGAAGACGTCGACGTGCTCGTCTATCTCCGGGAGCCCGGATTTCATGTGGTCGACCAGCGCGATGGCCCCGTACTCCGAGAGCGACGCAGCCTCGGAGCGAGACAGCAGGTCGATCCCCAGGAGGTTGACGAACGCGCGGTTCTCCTGGTGGCCGATTTCGCCGACGTAGAGGATGTCCGACTCGACGTCGAACTCCCGGGCGATGGCCCGGAGGGCGACGGCGCTGGCGATGGAGTCGGGGTCCGGGTTGTCGTGGGTGAGGATGGCGAGTTTCCCGCCCACCCCGCCGAGCAGATCCGCCAGCTGTCGGGCCTTGTACTCGAGTTCACCGGATTCGAGGGCGCGGAGGGCAGAGTCGGCGATGACCTCGGAGGGGTTGATGACGACGTCTGCCCCGAGTTGCGTGAGTTCGTCCTTCGACACCGGGTCCGAGGCGCGGACGACGATGAACTGGTCGCCGTCGTGACTCCTGATGGTTTCCACGGCCGCTTTGTTGGCTTCCACGTCCGAAGAGAGGATGAGGATGACGTCCCGGTCGGCCACCGCGTCCCTGACCGACGGGTCCCGGATGTCTGTCGTCTGAGCGTTCAGGTCCTGGTCGCGGAGCGACTCGACGCGGCTCTCGTCCTTGTCCAGAATGAGCACGTCCTTCCCTTCGTCTGCGAGGTCCTCCGCCACGGCGTGCCCCACACTTCCGCAGCCGAGAATCGCATACGTGGACATGGAGGAGATGGTGACCGCGGTACTCATAGGTACCGGAGGTATCGGCGGACGGCACTTAACACCCATCATTCCCGTCCCTGCCGCGTCGTCGCATCTCCGGCGTCGAGACGGTCGAGAACCGGCGCAGCGGCGGCGGGCGACCGCCGCCGCTCACTGCCTGCGGAGGACGCCGAGGTACACGTAGAGGTGGCCGAGGCTTCCGACGAGCGCCAGCGTTCGACCGGCGATTGTCAGTGGGGGCAGGCCGCCGAGCAACCCGCCCACTTCGAGACCGACGCCCCCGGCAATCGACGCCAGGACGACCCCGGCGGTCCGGTAGTCCGCGCCAGGGAGTCGAGCGACTGCGGGTGGATTGAACTGGTAGGTCAGGCCGACGATGGTCGTCCCGAGGAACCCGAGGAGGTTGAGACGGCGGTGGGCGGTCACCGCGGCGACGGACCGCTCG
>JBEPXT010000085.1:0-15239 GCA_041641795.1 Salinigranum sp. | reverse complement strand
CGGACGTTCTCCGGGAGGCCCAGCGCCGAGGCCATGCGGTCGATTTCGCCCAGCGCCTGCTTGAGGTTGCGCTCCTTGGAGTCGCGGGTGCGGAACCGCTCGTTCCAGGTGCGCAGGCGCTGCATCTGCTCCCGCTGGCGGGGGGACAGCGTCTTGCCGTAGGCGTCCTTGTTCTGCCAGCCGATGTTGGTCGACAGCCCCTTGTCGTGCATCATCCGGGTCGTGGGTGCGCCGACGCGGGACTTGCTGTCCCGTTCGCTCGAATCGAACGCGCGCCACTCCGGGCCGCGGTCGACCGAGTCCTCCTCGACGACGAGGCCGCAGTCGGCACAGACCGTCTCGCCGTGCTCCTCGTCGTGGACGAGTTTGCCGCTGCACTCGGGGCAGACTTCGAGTCGCTCTGTCTCGGTCTCGCTTTCTTCGACGGTGGTGTAGGTTCGGATCGTTGTGTCGCTCATGGTGGGTGTGTGGTGGACCAGATACGGTGGTGTGCAGGTGCGTGTGTACGACGGGTCCGCGTCCGACAGGGACCGAGAGGAGAGGCGGAAGAGTCAAATGCTCCGGACGCGGCCTTACCTGTTGTAAGGGGCGAAGACTACATAAAGGTTTCGGCGACAGAACACCGGCGTAATCGACCGATGTATACCGATTATTCGAGTAGATTTAGGTCTGCCGAATAACGAGGGAGGGGCGGAAAGCGCCCATTTATGTGTTTCGCCAGTCGGGAACGTCCGGTGGCGGCACCATCGGATGGGGGGTGATGGGTGGGAACCCGGCGCTTCCGCACCCGTACGTAACACCGAGACGCTCAAGAGGATTTTCCGAACTCCGACCCCACTCTCACCCAATTTCGGCGCGGGTCTGTTCGATTCGCTCCGCCTCACCCGGGACCCGCACCTACAGCCAGCCCTGGACGCGGAAGTGTGCGACGAGAACGAGCGAAATCAGGCCCATCCCGAGCATCACGGCGGGGTAGCCGAACCGCCAGCCGAGCTCCGGCATGTTGTAGGGCCCTCCACTGAAGTTCATGCCGAAGATGCCCACGACGAGCGTCAGCGGCAGGATGATGGTGGCGACGACAGTGAGCGCTCGCATCACCTCGTTGGTGGACTGCGACAGCGTGCTGAGGTAGACGTCCCGGGCGCCGCGGGCCAGGTCCCGGTAGGTTTCGGTCAGGTCGACTAGCTGGACCAGGTGGTCGTACACGTCCCGGAAGTACTTCTCCGTGTGCTGCTGGATTTCGTCCGGGTCGCCCCTGGCGAGGATGCCCATAGCTTCCCGCATCGGCCACAGCACCTTGCGGAAGGACAGGAGGTCCCGCCGGACGGCGTTGAGCCCCTCCAGCACCGTCGGGTCGGGGCCCTCCAGGACGCCGTTCTCGATCGTTTCGATGTCGTCCTCGACCTCGTCGAGCACGACGAAGTACTGGTCGACGACGTTGTCGACGACGCGGTACAGGAGGAAGTCCGGCCCGAATCGTCGCACCCGCGGGTCGCCGGACTCCACGGCGTTCCTGACGCGTTCGACGGCCGGGACGTCCGTCGTCGTCATGCTCACCAGCCAGTTGTCGCCGACGAACAGTCCCACCTGTTCGGTTCGGACCTCCTCAGCGAAGCGCGTCTCGCCCCGCCGGAGCGAGGCGGTCTTCACCAGGACGAACGTGTAGGTAGTGAACTCCTCGGTCTTCGGGCGGACGTCCCGGTGGATGTCCTCGACGGACAGCGGGTGGATGCCGAACGCGTCCGCGACCCGTTCCAGTTCCGCCGGTTCGTCCGCGGTCACGTCTATCCACGTCGTCCCCGACGAATCCCGTGCGGCCTCCACCCGGTCGTGACGTCGGAACTCCGTGGCGTCGAAGGAGTAGCTTCGAATCATCCCCTCCCCCCGATGGCCAGTAGCGTCACCCCGACCATGACCCCCGTCACGGAGAAGGCCCGCCCGGGGTATGGCTGCCCCACGCCGATAGCGTACCCGGCGACGCCGAGGGCGCAGAGCGCGATACCGGCGGCCCGTACTCGGTCCATGTCGCGTCCAATCCCGGGCAGCGTGCAAAAGGTTACCGCGTACCGGAGTCAGGACGCCTCGGCCGGGTGTTCGACTGCCCGAATCAGTTCGAGGACGTCGTCCTCCTCGCCTCTGAGGACCTGCGGGTAGACGCCGATGGCGACGACGAAATCGCCCTCGTGGCGGACTTTCGTGACGTGGACGAAGACGTCGATTCGCCGGTCGAACGCCGTCGGCGCCGTCGCCGAGTACTTGGTCACCGTCGTCTCCTGTCCGAGCGTCGTGACCTGCCGGGAACTCACCTGCTCGACGTTCTCCAGTCCCTCGTACTTGCCCGCGACGAGTTCCACCAGGCGGTCGTTGTCGTAGTCGCCGATGGGATTCAGCGTCTCCCCGGCTATCTCGACGGCGGGCGTCGAGACGGCGGCGAACATCCCGAGGCGGGCCTCACCGAGCGGACCGAAGTCGAGCGACTTCTCGTAGGTGGAAACCCGGTTGACGACCGAGACGGTCCGGGACTGGCCCGCCACTTCGAGCGTTCGGTTGACCTGTACCGACTCGGTCCCGTTGTAGACGTATCCGGTCGAGGACGCGGCCGCGTCGTCGACGACGGCGGGTTCGGCTTCGACGGTCAGGGCCTCCTGTCCGGTGAGGACGCCCAGGCAGCCGCTCGTGAGAACGAGCACCGCGAGAGCAGCGACGACGAGACGATGGCGAGACATGCGTCGAACTCGACGCCCGGCGGATAAAAGGACACTGACGACTGTCCGCGGACTGGCGGTTCTGGACGGACACGACTCTCCCCCACTCGTCGTTCGATACCTCGCCAGCGTCGGCGTAGAATGCTCCAGTCCCGGGTCACTCCGCTCCTCGCGTTCGGCCGCAGTGAGTCCCGACGGACTCGCGCTACTCGCCCGACTCGCCGGGGTTGTCCGCGACACCGTCGGCCCCGACCCACTCGCCCTCGGGCGTGTATCCCCGGGACTCGTTCTCCCGGCGAATCTTCCGGCCGGCGTAGAGGTAGTAGGCCGGGACGACGAGCGGGAGCGTCACGGCGGCCCCGAACCAGAGGTGGCGGGAGTGCCCCCACCTCAACCCCTGCTTCCGGAGCGCCTTGATGTCGGCCCGGACGAGTCCGGCGAAGAACACGTGCAACACGACGAGAACAGTCAGGCCGGCCCTGAAACTGAACCCTCCGGCGACGAAGAGCAACACGCCTCCGACGACCCAGATTGCCGGGAGGACCGGCCGGTACAGCGGCGTGACCTTGGGCCGCTTCTCGTCTCGTTTCACCGCGCGGCCACGTCGGTGAGAGTCCATGCGTGGACCGATACGGGCCATCCGGAAAAGCGACTCGCCCGGTCAGTCCAGTACCTTCACGGCTACCTGGTGCGGTCCCGCCGGCGTCTCCAGTTCCACCCGGTCGACGATGGCATCGGGGACGGCCGACCGCCACTCGGCCACGGCGTCCGCGTGGTGCTCCCGGTGTGCCGCCGTCGAGTACGACCCGGACTCGCGGAGTTCGTCTCCCGTCTCGTCGACTTCGGGGTACGCCGGCAACGACGCGTCGACCAGGCGTTCGGGGTCGACGTGGACGGGGCGGACGTCACCGTAGATTCCTTCGCCGCCCTCGACGTGAATCCGGGCGCGCATCCGCCCGGAGAACGGAGGCGTCACGCGGAGGACGGTCCGTCTCCCGCCCCGACGCGTGGCTTCGAGTGCTGTCACCACGTCCTGGGCGGTGACGGCTATCGAAACCATCTCGGTCGGGTCCTCGCCGCCGTCTGTGTTCCGGGTCATCGTCCACGTCTGCTGCTCTGACGGGCCGCACGACAGTGTTTCCAGATTCCGATGTCCGCGCGTTCGAACGGTGTTCGTCCCCCGCCGGGCGAAACACGTTCCCCGCGAGGATATACGCGGACGAGTCGTCGCCCTTCGCTACCTGTCGTTCCACCGCGCTGTGCGAAGTACTCCCCCACAGTCCGGGCACGACGCCCGGTAGGACCCTGGAGTGACGCGCGTACTGCACTGTCGACAGACGAACGACGGCTGTTCGGCCATACCCTCCCTCGTACGGGACGGCCTTTGTTAAACGTTATCGCACATCGGGCAGGGGCCCCGTCTGTTCCGGAGCGTCTGGACGGCGAGTTCAGGACTCCAGGTCGAACAGTTTCGCCGCCTGCTCCATGTCTTTGTCACCACGGCCGCTGAGATTCACCAGGATGGTGTCGTACTCGTCGGCGATGTCCTCCGCGAGTGCGAGGGCGTGACTGGATTCGAGCGCCGGGATGATGCCCTCGGTTTCGCTCAGCGTCCGGAACGCGGCGAGGGCGTCGTCGTCGTGGATACCCCGGTACTCGCAGCGTCCGACAGCGCGGAACATCGCGTGTTCGGGACCGACGCCCGGGTAGTCGAGGCCGGCGGAGACCGAGTGGACCTCCACGTCGTCGTCGATGACTCGCGTGCGCATCCCGTGGAGGACGTCGTCTTTCCCGGCGGCCAGCGGCGCGGCGTGGCGCTTCGAGTCGGCGCCCTCGCCGCCGCCTTCCGCGCCGTAGAACGCCACGTCGTCGTCCCTGAAAGCGTGGAACAGTCCGATGGCGTTGGACCCGCCGCCGACGCAGGCCACGGCGGCGTCGGGGAGGCCGCCGATTCGCTCTCGCATCTGTTCGCGGGCCTCCTCGCCGATGACCGACTGGAACTCCCGGACCATCCGCGGGAACGGGTGGGGCCCCACCGCCGACCCGACGAGGTAGTGCGTGTCGTCGATGTTCTCCGCGAAATCCTCCAGCGCAGCGTCGACGGCGTCGGCGAGTCCGGCCCCGCCGCGAGTCACCTCGTTGACCTCGGCCCCCATCAGGCGCATCCGGAAGACGTTCATCTTCTGGCGCTCGACGTCCTTCTTGCCCATGTAAATCTCGGTGTCCAGGTCGAAGAGCGCGCCCACCATGGCGGTGGCAGTTCCGTGCTGCCCGGCCCCCGTCTCCGCGATGAGCCTGGACTTGCCGGCCTTCTTCGCCAGGAGCGCCTGCCCGACGGCGTTGTTCATCTTGTGCGCGCCGCCGTGGAGCAGGTCCTCGCGCTTGAGGTAGATGTCGGCCCCGTACTGCTCCGAGAGCCGTTTCGCGTGGGTCACCGGCGTGGGCCGCCCGGCGTACTCAGAGAGGATGTCCCGGAACTCTGTCTGGAACTCCTCGGTCTGTACGATGTCCTCGAACGCCCCGGTCAGCTGTTCGAGGGGTCCCTCCAGCATCTCGGGAACGTGTCGCCCGCCGAACTCGCCGAACAGGCCGTCCCTGGAGTCGTCGTCAGCGTCCATAGAACGGTCACTGCCACTGATGTACAAATATGTGTTGGAAGGGGCAGGTGAGAGCAGTCCGGACGCCGAGACGTCGCCGTCCGACCGTCAATTCACCGGGGGTATCCGGTTCCACCCAGCGGATACCGGCAGAGGGCGCCGTAAAACTGCCATCGACTGGTCCTCCGCCACGTGGTCAGTCGACCGCCGATACCGTCGTGCACCGGACATGTCGCCCGTCACCCATTCTTGCGGAAGCACCGTCCGAACCTCCCGATACGCCGCCCCGCGGTCGAAACTCGTCGGTAATTTCGGTAGTTCGCGTAGACCGTCTGCATAATTAATATCATCGTCATTCAGGATGTAGAAAGCTATATTGTCAGTGGGCCGTCTTGTACTTCACACGATGACACCCCCGATGGCGACCCAACTGTCCCGCGACACCGACGCGCTGCCGAACAGCCTCGAATCGACGAGTTCGAAACTGGTGTACCTCTACCTCGATACGACGGGCGAGGCGACTGTGAGCGAGATGGCAGACGCCCTGGGGATGCAGAAACTGGCGCTGTTCAGCATCCTCGACACGCTGCGGTCGATGGGTCTCGTCGACGGCGACGGGACGTCCTTCTCGGCGGCCAGGTGACGGCGTCGACGTTCGGGTCACCTGCCATCGGTCGATTCGTTCTCTTTCGCCCTTCGTGCCCCCCGTAACGCCTTCACTGCAGATTGGCGGACCGTCCGCGTCCGAGACGAACGATCGAGTCAGCGACAGCGTCGCCACATCAGTTCGCGTCGTCCGGAGTCGGGTCCTCACCCGCGGGCGCGCCGTGAACCGCTCCGTCGCGCCGGTCGGCCTGGTGTCGCCGGAGGGCGGCCGTCGCGTTGCTCGCGTCGTAGCCGAACACGACCGTGTTCGCGTACGCCTCGGCCACCTCGGCCGCGTGAATGAGGTCGTCGACGTCGACCTGAACAGCGTACAGTTCGACCGAGAAGGGCGTCTGCAGCGCGCTCTGGAACCCTTTCGCGATGGTCTCTAGCCAGTAGGTCGTCCCATAGTGGGTGTCGTACAGGGGCACCACGAACTCGTCGACGTGGGCTGCGAGTGCGTCGAGGTCCAGTCCCGAGCGCTCGTAGAGGTGTCCGGGGTAGGGGTCGGGATACAGGGTGAGGTACACCCGACCCGGGATGCGGTCGGCGGCGGCCGCGACGAAATCGGTGACGACCGACGCCCGCCAGGCCGTGCGGTCCTCGAAGTCGCTCTCCTCGAACAGTCTGTCACACCGGTCGCAGTGACAGTACTCGGCGCGGGGGAACCCGACGTCGTCGAGTCTGACGTCGTCGTTCGCGGCCGCGCAGTCCTCGACGATTTCGAGCAGTCCCTCGCGGTAGCGCTCGTGGGTGGGACAGACGTACGACCAGTCGAAGTACGGCTGGTCGCGGGTCGCGCGGTCACCGTCCCGCGAAACCGGGACGAGCGAGTCGTCCTCGGCGGCCGCCGCGTTGTCGCCGAAGCAGGACACCATGTTCACCGCGTCCTCCAGCGGTTCGGCGGCCCGCCCGGTGACGTCTTTCACTTCGTAGAACGCGACGTCGAACGCCGGCCAGTCGACTTCCGGGGCGTTCCTGGTGACCACGCCGTACATGGAGGCCGAGTCGGACCTCGCCGGTGATAAGTCGTTCGCCGGCGGCGGACTCGCTCGCGCCGTCGGCGCGGGAGAGCGGTCGGGGGGGCGGTTCGCACCGTCGGCCGCTACTGGTCGACCACTACTTCGACGGGTTCGCTGCGACGCGCGGCGAACGTGTACGCGAGTGCGACCAGCGCCAGGACCACGACGAGTGTTGCCTTTCGGGACATCGTCCCGGTTTGAAACGTCGTCGACAAATACATTTCGGCTGCGGAACGTTCGGCGCCGAGGTCGGGTTCGTGACGGACTGGCGTGTTGGCGGCGTCCCGGGACGCGGACGCCTCAGGCGACGTCGAGGTGGTCGGCGATGTCCTCGCGGACGATGGTATCGCAGTACTGGCACCGGACCCCGTCGGACAGCACCTGGAACTTCGAGGCGACCGGTTCGCCCGCGTTCGTGATGCAGTTCCGGTTGGGGCACGACAGGAGCCCCTCGACCCGGCCCGGGCGCTCGACGCGGAGTTTGTCCACGACCTCGTAGTCGCGGACGATGTTTATCGTCGCCTCGGGCGCGATGAGCGAGACGACGTCCACCTCAGACTGGGAGAGCTCCCGCTTCTCGACTTTCACGATGTCCTTGGTGCCCAGTCTGTCGCTCGGGACGTTCATCCCGATGCTGACGCCGTCTCCCTCGCTGCCGTCGATGCCGAGGATGGCGAGGACGTTCAGCGCCTGGCCGGCCGTGACGTGGTCGATGACGGTTCCGTTTCGAATCTTGCTGACGCGGAGTTCGGTGTCGCTCATGGTTACGAGAGGAGTTCGTCCAGCAGCGCCATGCGAACGGGGACGCCGTTGTGCGCCTGCTCGAAGTAGGTCGCGTGCGTGGTGTCGTCGATGTCGGCCGCTATCTCGTCGACCCGCGGAAGCGGGTGCATCACGGTCAGGTCGTCTTTCGCCGGCGACAGCGTCTCCCGGTCTATCTGGTACTCGCCGGCGACGGCGTGGTACTCGTTCTCGTCCGGGAACCGCTCGCGCTGGATGCGGGTCACGTACAGCACGTCGAGTTCGGGCAGAATCGCCTCGAGGTCGGTGTGCTCCCTGACCTGCGCGCCCTCCTCGTGCAGGTCGTATCGGACGCTCCGCGGCAACTGGAGGCTCTCCGGGCTGATGAAGTGCTGGCTGGCGTCGAAGTTCGTCAGTGCGCTGGCCAGCGAGTGGACCGTGCGCCCGTACTTCAGGTCGCCCATGATGCCGATTGTGAGGTCGTCGAGTCCCTGGTTCTCGCGGATGGTGTAGAGGTCGAGGAGGGTCTGGCTCGGGTGCTGGCCCGCCCCGTCGCCGGCGTTGACGAGCGGAACGTCCACGAACTCGGTCGCCATCTTCGCCGCGCCCTCGCTGGGGTGCCGGAGGACGAGTGCGTCGGCGTAGCCCTCGATGACCCGAACAGTGTCGGCCAGGCTCTCGCCTTTCTTGACCGAGGAGGAGTCGACCGGTCCCATGTCGACCGTCTGGCCCCCCAGTCGCTTCATCGCGGCGTCGAAGCTCATCTTCGTCCGCGTACTCGGCTCGAAGAAGCACAGCGCGAGTTGCTTCGCCGGGTGCAGGTCGCGCGCCGCCGCCGGGTCCGCCTCGAACTCGGCCGCCCGGTCGAGGACGGCCTCGATGTCCTCCCGCGAAAGCTGGTCCGCGGTGATGAGGTGGTCCTGTCGCATCAGGTGAACGAGCAACCCCCGCTGTCTTGAATCTCCCGAAGCGTCCCCTCGAAACCGCGGGCGAGAATTCGAATCCAGTCGACCTGCCCGGCGAGTCAGGGCCAGTTGCCGCTCTGGTCGTAGGCCTGGAGCACCCGGCGGATGGCGACGACGTAGGCCGCCGTCCGGAGGTTCGGGAGGTCGTTGTCCTCGTAGGTCCGGACGAGTTCGTCGAACGCCTCGACGATTTTACGCTCCAGTTCGTCGTTGACGCGCTCCTCGGTCCAGTAGAATCGCTGGCGGTTCTGAACCCACTCGAAGTACGACACGGTGACGCCGCCGGCGTTGGCGAGGATGTCCGGCACCACGTACACGTCCCGGTCGCTGAGCACGTCGTCCGCGCCGGGGGTGAGCGGCCCGTTCGCGGCTTCGACGACGACGTCCGCCGCCACGTCCGGCGCGAGGTCGCGGTCGATTGCGTTCTCGAGTGCGGCGGGGACGAGGACGTCCACGTCGAGCGTCAGGAGTTCCTCGTTGGTCAGTTCCTCGTCGGCGCCGCCGTAGCCGACGACGCTCCCCGTCTCGCGCTTGTGGTCTTTCGCCGCGCGGGCGTCCAGACCGTTCTCGCTGTAGATGGCGCCGCTGGAGTCGGAGACGGCGACGACGGTGGCGCCGAGGTCCTCGATGAGTTTCGCGGCGACGGCGCCGGCGTTCCCGTACCCCTGGACGGCGACGGTGGCCTCCGAGATGTCGCGGTCGAGGTAGGAGAACAGCTCGCGGGCGGCCAGCATCGTCGAGCGTCCGGTGGCCTCGACCCGTCCGGCGCTACCGCCGCTGTCGGGGGCTTTCCCCGTGATGACGCCGGGTGCGGTCGTGTTCTCCAGCGTCTCGTACGTGTCCTTTATCCAGTTCATCTCCCGCTGCCCGGTGTTGACGTCGGGGGCCGGGATGTCCACGTCCTCGCCGATGATGGGCCGGAGTTCCTTCGCGTACGACCGGGTGAGACGCTCCAGTTCGGACTCGCTGTAGTCGGCGGGGTCGACGACGATGCCGCCTTTCCCGCCGCCGTACGGGATGTCCACCACGGCACACTTGTACACCATCCACCCCGAGAGCGCTTTGACCTCGTCGCGCGTCACGCCAGGGTGGTACCGGATTCCACCCTTGTAGGGACCCCGGTCGCCGTTGAACTGCGACCGGTACGCTCGAAACACTTCGATAGAGCCGTCGTCTAGCTCCACCGAGAGGTTAGTTTCGAGGACCCGCTCCGGATTTTTCAGCCGTTCGACGACGTCCGGCGAGGCGTCGAGATACGCCGCAGCGTCGTCTACCTGCTCCTGGAGACTCTCGAACGGGTTTGCCTCGCTCGACATGGTTTGTTCACCGCTGGGCGGCGGGTTATATCTACCGGATTAATCACTAGAGAATCGCACGACCGGGAGACTGCGGTACGACGCGGCAGCCCTACAGTGCCCCCGCGGCGCGGGCCCGGTCGAGAATCCGCTCTGCCTGGGCAATCAGCGGCGCGTCTATCATCTCCCCCTCGACCGCGAACACCCCGCGGTCGTTCTGGCGCGCCTCGTCGCGGGCGTCGAGTACCTTCTTCGCCCAGGCGACGGCCTCCTCCCCGGGCGTGAACGCGTCGTTGATGACCGGAACCTGCGACGGGTGGACTGCGAGTTTCCCGTCGTACCCGAGCGACAGTGCGAAGGATGTCTCGTCCGCGAGGCCGTCGGCGTCCTCGAAGGATGGGTAGACGGTGTCTATCGCGTCGGCGCCGGCCGCGGCCGCCGCGAGGACGACTCGCTCTCTGGCGTAGAGCACCTCGGTCCCCTCCACGGTGCGCGTCGCGCCAACGTCTGCCGCGAGGTCCTCGGCCCCGAAGACGAGGGCTTCGGTGGACGAGGTGTCCGCGATTCCCTCGGCAGCGAGGATACCCTTGGCCGTCTCCAGCAGTGCGAACACGGCCAGGTCCCACCCTCGCGTGTGAAGCGCTCGCTCCACACGGACGACGTCGCCCCGTCCCGCCACTTTGGGCACCATCACGGCGTCGATTCGCGGGTCGCCATCCAGGAGGACGTCGAGGTCCGACTCGACCGCCGTCGAGGCGTTGACGCGGACGCAGACTTCGGCGTCGGGGTCGAACCCGGGGTCAGTCAGCACGTCGTGGACGTGCTCTCGGGCCGTCTCTCGCTGGGACGGGACGACGGCGTCTTCGAGGTCGAACACCAGGACGTCGGCGTCGGTGTCGGGCGCCTTCCGCAGCAGTTCGGGCCGGTCGCCGGGGGAGAACAGCACACTCCGTCGGGCCATGTCCCGCAACACGCGCGCCAGTGGTTTCAGTCCGTCCCCTGTACACCCACGCCCACCCCGGCGGTAACGTTTTGACGGAAACGAGAGAGGACATCCCATGGCTGGACGCTACTACGAGGCGTTCGAGGTGGGCGAGACCATCGAACACGAGAAGCGCCGGACGGTCACCGAGAGCGACAACCAGCGCTTCTGCGACATGACGATGAATCAGCAACCCCTGCACCTCGACGCCGAGTTCGCCGCGGCGTCCCAGTTCGGCGAGCGCCTCGTCAACGGCCTGTACACGATGAGCCTCGCGGTGGGGCTGACGATTCCGGAGACGACGGACGGCACCATCGTCGCGAACCTCTCGTACGACGACGTCACCCACCCGGCCCCCGTCTACCACGGCGACACGCTGTCGGCCCAGTCCACAGTGACCGACAAGCGCGAGACGAGCGACGGCGACCGGGGGGTGGTCACGATGCACGTCGAGGTGTTCAATCAGGACGAGACGCTCGTCTGCGAGTTCGACCGGACCGTCCTCTCGCTGAAACGACCGGAGTGACGCGGGAAGCCACCGCCGCCGCGCCGGCGCTCGGAGATGGACGCCACTGCTCACGAGACGGGGTCGAAAACGCCACCGCTCACAGCGCGTGCCCGGTTACGCCACCGCCCACAGCACCACCACGGAGTTGAACAGTCCCGCAATCAGCCACGGCACGGCCAGTCCGAGGGGGACGATGGCGCGGTACGTCCGGGGGAGGACGGCCCAGACGGCGACGCCGAACGAGAGCACGACGGCCTTCAACAGCACCATGGCGCCCAGCGGCGAGAGCAGGTGCATCACCTCCCTGGCCAGGGGGTTCCCCTCGGAGAGGCCGATGTGGATGCCGTAACTGGTCGTCACGATGTCGAGGGACAGTCCGAGGACGACCAGTCCCCAGAGGTACCACTCGCGACCGGATATCGGGAAGAGACTCCGCGTTCTGGTGACAGATGGGTAGTCGTCTGCACCGGAGGGCTGAGTTCGTAGTGACATGAGGGGTCCCGTCCTGGCGACGCCGTCAGGGAGGCGGCGCGGACGAATCCCTAGACACGTTGCAGGGTCCTGAGTAGTCACACCATATTCGGCGCCCGCGTTCGCTACGAACCGGTTAACCGGCGTCCCGCCGCCGCCACCCTCGCATAACAGTCAGTTAATCAGACACGTACTCGGTCCTCCGTACGGTCGTCCGTCGCGTCGAGTTCTCCCTCGACGCGCCCTCACAGCAACGTTCCGTGCTTCTTGTCGGGCAGGGACTTCTCGACGTCCTCGTAGAAGGCGAACCGGCGGACAAGTTCGGCCCGGAGGTCGCTCGGGGGAACGATCTCGTCGATGACCACGTCGCTGGCCATGCGGTGCGCGTCGATGTCTTCGCGGTACTCCTCGCGGAGTTCCTGTGCGCGACGACGGCGCTCGTCCTCGTCGTCGATGTCCGCGAGTTTCCGGGCGTAGACGGCGTTGATTGCGGCCTCGGGGCCCATGATGGCGATTTCCCCGCTGGGCAGGGCGAGGACGCTCTCCGGGTCGAACGCGGGACCGCCCATCGCGTAGATGCCCGCACCGTAGGCCTTGCGGACCACGACGGTCTGTTTCGGCACCGTCGCCGAGGACGTCGCGTAGATGAACTTCTTCCCTTTCTCCAGGATGGCGTCTTTCTCGACCTGCGACCCGGCCATGAACCCCGGCGTGTCACAGAGGTAGAGGAGCGGAATCTCGTAGGCGTCGCAGGTCCAGATGAACTCGGCGGCCTTCTCCGCGGAGTCGGGGAAGATTGCCCCGGAGCGTTCGGTCGGCTGGTTCGCCACGACGCCGACCGGTCGCCCGTCGATGCGGACGAACGCGGTGACGATTTCCGACCCGTAGTCGGGCCGGAGTTCGAAGACCGACTCGGCGTCGGCGATGCGTTCTATCAGGTCGTGGACGTCGTACGCGCGGTTAGGGGCCTCCGGGACCAGTTCGTCGATTCCCGCCGGGTCGTACTTCGGCGGTTTGCCCTCCGAGCGCGGCGGTTTCTCGCCGGCCTTGTCCGGGAGGTACGTCAGCAGGTCGGCGACGAGTTCCCGGGCGTGTTCCTCGTCCCGGGCGACGAGGTCGGCGCTCCCCGAGTGTTCAGCGTGGACCGCCGGGCCTCCCAGTTCCTGCAGGTCGATGTCCTCGCCGGTCACCATCTCGACCATCCGGGGACTGGCGATGGCCATGGCGCTCATCCCCTCGACCATGACGGTGAAGTCCGCGAAGACGGGCGTGTAGGCGGCGCCGGCGATGCAGGGCCCGTAGAGGACGCAGACCTGCGGGACGCGTCCCGAGAGGAGCGAGTGGTTGTAGTAGTACTTCCCGATGCCCTCGCGGTTGGCGAAGAAGCCGGTCTGCTGGTCGATTCGGCCGCCGGAGGAGTCCATCAGGTACAGCACCGGCTTCCCGGTCTTGAGCGCTCGCTGCTGCATCCTGAGGAACTTCTCCACCCCTCGCTCGGCCATACTCCCCGCCTTCACCGTGAAGTCGTTGGCCATGAAGTGGAGTTCGCGCCCCTCGAAGACCGCCGCGCCAGTGAGGAGGCCGTCGGCCGGGAGGCGAGTGTCGGGGTCCGACTTCTCGACCTCCGGACTGTTCTCGTGCCAGGCGTCGAAGTTGGCGAACCGACCGTCCTCGAAGAGGACGCCGTCGATTTCTTCCGCCAGGTCCGCCGCTCGCTCGTCGTCCCGGTGGCCGGTCTCGTCGTCGCCGAACCAGAGTTCCAGTCGGTCCCGGACGAACAGTTTCCCCTGGTCGGCGAGTCGCTCGCGGTACTTCTGTGGTCCGCCCGCCTCGATGTCCGCAATCTCCTCGCGGAGTCGCCGCTCTCTGCCCGTGGGCCCCAGGTTGTCGTCGAGCGGATACCGGTCTGCGGGGGGACTTGCGGACGCGAGCGGTTCGGTCCCACCGGCGCCGTACACCTCGACGTCTTCGCCGAGGTGTTCGGCCAGTGCCGCCGCGATGGCGCGGGCCTCCTCCTCGCTCGCGTCGTCCCCGATACGGACTTTCATGCCCCGGATTGCGAGACGGGGTCGCAAATGGTTTTCCCCGGTACGTGACGCGAAAACCGACCGCGGGTCGCCGGTCGCTCCCCGTTCAGTCCAGGCGAGACTCCAGTTCGTCGATGAGGCTCCGACTGCCCACGTAGAACGGGACGCGCTGGTGGAGCGACGTGGCGTCCGTGTCGAGCATCGACCGCGTCCCGTCGGAGGACCGCCCGCCGGCCGACTCGACGATGTACGCGATGGGGTTGCCCTCGAACTGCAGGCGCAACTTCCCCTCGGGGGCGTCGGTCAGCGCGGGGTAGGCGTAGATGCCGCCGTAGGTGAACACCTGGTTGACGTCGCCGACCATGGCGCCGCCGTAGCGGAGTTTGGCGCCCGGTCGTTGCTCGACGTCCCGTGCGAACTCTTTGAACTCGGGCGTCCACTTGCGGACCCGGCCGCCGAACCCGTAAACCGTCGGGTCGTCGGGCAGTTCGACGTCAGATTCGAGTTCGACGAGGTCGCCCCGGTCGACGACGTACTCGTCGACCTGCCCGGCCTTGGCGACGACCATCGTCGTAATCGGCCCGTAGAGGACGTACGCAGCGCCGACCAGTTCTCGACCGGACGCCGGCATCTCGGCGTCGTACACGCCGACGATGGTGCCCATGGTGTTGTTCGGCTTCAGGTTCGACGACCCGTCGAGGGGGTCGACGGCGACGGAGACGCCGGACCCGACGTCGATGACCTCCTGTCGCTCCTCGCTGGCGACCCACCCGACGCCGTCGAGTTCCCCGATGCGGTCGAGCAACAGGTCGTCGGCGTAGGTGTCGGCGACCATCCGCTGTTCGCCGCTGGGGTTCTCCTCCTCTTCCATGATGCGTCGCCCCGGAAGTCCGCGGCGGATTTCCGGCGCCGCTTCGGCGACGGTGAGCAGTACCTCGTCGATTGTGGCTTCGATATCTTCGGAGATGGTCTGTGACTCCAGGTGCTGTGGGGTCGTGTTCTGTCCGGCGTCGTCTTTCGTTGCCATCAGTTCGTAGTGACCTCCCTGGGGGGCAGCGAACGGCGTCCTGTGAGGGCAGTGCTGGAACCGACCAGAGCGTCGGCGCTGGTGGCGAAACTCGGTGCGGAGTGACTGCGGGCGCGTGGCGCGTCTGCACCAGGATTCATCGATTCCTCTTTCGGTAAACTCACGTATAAAAGCTGTGGCGTCCGCAAACACCAGAAACGTTCATGAAACTCTCGAAAACGACGCGTCCAACGGCTGAGGCGGGGAATCTCACC
>JBEPXT010000084.1:0-15575 GCA_041641795.1 Salinigranum sp. | reverse complement strand
TAGGCCATGACCTGGGGGAACGAGATGTTGTCCATCTGCTCGCCGCCCCAGCGCGTCCGACCGTTCAGATAGGTGTTCTGCGGGATGAACCCGCGCTGGTCCTGCTGGTAGGTGTAGACGTACGAGAGGTTGTCGATGGCCGTCTCCACGTCGCCGACGGCGTCGAACACGGTGAAGACCTGGTAGAGGTCCCGCGACCAGACGAAGTTGTACCCGTACCCTTTCGACTGGTCCGAGGAGACGGCTTCGCCCCACGGCACCGAGGGACTGGCGATGCCGGCACCCTGGAACGTCTTGTCCTCGACGGCACGGAGCGTCATCAGCGCCGTCTGGTACTGGGCGGCCAGGTCGGCGTCGCCGCTGACCGAGTCCGGCAGTTCCTTGCCGGCCAGGAAGCCGACCCAGGAATCGAGGTACGCGCCCCGGGCCTTCTCCCAGCCGCGGGTGAGCGCACCGGCGGCCTCGCCCAGGGCGGCGGCGGTGTCGGCGTTCTCGGCGAACCCGAGGGCCACCGTCTCGTCGAGGTCGGTGCCGGTTCCGACGCGCCCCACGAGGACGACGTTCTCGTTGTCGATTCGGTCCCGCGGCGACGGAACGGTTCCCGTCGAGAAGAGTTCGCTCAGGTGCGACGACCCGGCGACGCCTACCGTCGCCCACTCGAAGCGGTTGGCCGCCGCCATGGCGAAGGCGACGCTGTACTCGTCGCCCTTCTCGTCGATGAGGAACGGCTGGCCCGACCCGGTATCGTCGAAGGCGTCGGCGTCACGCGCGACCAGGTGGTAGCCACCGGTCTGTCCCAGTCGGAGCCCGCGGTCCTCGTTTCCGGTGTTCACCAGCGCAGTGTCTGCGACCGTGTACAACTGGTACTCGTTGTCGTCGTTCGCCTCGAAGGAGATGTCGACCAG
The DNA here is from genome assembly GCA_041641795.1 of Salinigranum sp. GTDB lineage: Archaea > Halobacteriota > Halobacteria > Halobacteriales > Haloferacaceae > JBEPXT01. Next base: position 14,670 of record JBEPXT010000084.1, on the reverse strand, counting down.
CAGCGCGTCGTGTGACGGGTCGGTTACGTACTCCGCGGTCAGGGTCCACTCGTGACCCCGGCCGTCGCCGGTTTCCGTGATGACGTGGCGAAACAGGAGCGCGTCCTCCTCGACGATTTCCGCGTGGCGTTCGATGGTGTCCTGGTGGTCGTCGCGGCGGGTCTCGTTGTAGGTTCTGGCCGTGTACTCGGAGTCCTCGTCGGCGTCCGCGACAAGCATGTCGAGGGTCCGGAGGTTCATCAGGTCCACGCGGGGGAACCGAACTTCCGTCAGCGCACCTTCGGTGATGGTGAACCACACCCGCGAGGGCTCCGGGTCCCGGTGGTCGGCGACGGTCCCGACGCCGTACTTCTCGCCGGTCGTCCATCGCGGCCGGTGTTCGGGGCCGGACGGTGCCGGCTTGGGGGCGGGGAGCGCGTCGTGTTCTTCGAGGAGCGCCGTCGTGTGCAACCGCAGCCCGTGAGTCCAGCCCAGTGGTGCGGCGCTGTCGAGCGTCCCGTCGTCGAACACCTGCTCGGCGAGATAGCCCGCCTCCGAGCAGAACGGCCCTTCCGGCTGGAGCAGTTCGTAGAGCATGCTCGCTCGCTCGAAGAACGGCTCGGCGACCGAGTCGACGCCGTTCGATTCGAGCAGGGCGCCCAGGCTCACCGCGGCGTTGGCGCCCCAGGCCGTGGCGATAGACCAGATTTTCTCCTCCTCCTGTCCGCGCGACCGCCAGTAGTCGCCCTCGAACCGGACGAGCCCGGCCACCTCGCTGTCGCGCGGATTGCGGTACAGCTTCTCGATGGTCTCGCTGACGTGCTCGACGAGTCGGTCGAGGTCGGACCTCGTCACCCCTTCGAGTTCGTCGTACTCGGTGAAGGCGTCGACCAGCGCCAGCGTGGAGGCGTCCAGTCGCGTGTCGAGTCCGTCCTCGGTGATCCGGAGGGCGAACAGTTCGCGCTCGTCATCCCAGAGGGTGTCGATGCCGTCGTAGACGCGGTCGGCCTGTTCGGCGGCGTGGGCCCGCAGGTCGTCGCTCACGCGGGTTCGTGCCACGGCGGCGTACGCCCGGAGGTACGTGGCTGCCGTGTGCGTGAACCGGCCCATCATGTTCTCCCAGGCGTTCTGGGACTCCTCGGGGAGGCCGTCGTCCGCTAGCGTGTCGTCGAGCCCCTCGATGCCCTTCGCGACGGTGTGCTGGATACGGGCCGCCAGGTCGTCGGAGATGCTCTCGCGGCGGACTCGAAGCAGCGTCGCGAGAAACGCCGTCACACTGGCCGTCTGGTCGGCCTGGTACTCGGGCGCGTCGGACCCTTCGACCCGGGCGTTCGCCCACCCCGGGGCCAGCGTCCCGTCGGAGGCCCAGACGCGGTGGGGCCACGTCCCGTCCGGCAGTTGCGTCTCGCAGAGGAACTCGGCGACCCGTTCGATGCCCCCGTCCAATCCGAGGTCGAGCATCTCGTCGGATTCGAGGAGGTGACGGGCAATCTCCGACTCGTCGCGGAACCAGGTGTACCCGTACCCCCCGGAGTGGGCGTGGAACGGGTCGAATTCGGGGCCCGAGATGTGCGCGCCGGTCGGCGCGCGGAGCAGCGAGAGCGACCGGAGGTCGGCGCGGACCACCCGCGGCCGCGGGACGTGGTCGGGAACCGAGACGTCCGCCATCTCGCGGGCGGCCTCTCGAAGGTCGTCCGCCGTCGCGTGTGCAGCGCCGCAGTGCCGGAGGTCCGCCATCGCGTCCTCGCGCTCGACCTCCGAGTGGTCGGATAGCTGGGTCACGAGCGTCGTCCTCGCGGCCCGGCCGTCGCGTTCGAGGGGCGCGCTCACGACCACGTCGCCGCTCAGGTGGGTGTCCTCGTACCGCTCGAGAACCGCTTCCCGCGGGAACTCGAAGGCGTCCTCCGAGAGAATTTCGTCGAACCGCTCGGGAATCTGCCCTCGGACGTCGTCGAGTCCGGTCGACGCGGTCACGTAGTCGTGTTCGTCCCTGTGGAAGACTTCGACGGCCTGGGTCCCGTTGGGGCCGCCCGACTCGTGAATCAGGCGCCCGACCCGCGTCTCGCGCCCCTCGGGGGCGAGCGTCAGGAACGCGGTCAGGTGGGCGTCGGTCGGGATTGCCCCACGGAGTTCGACGTGCGTGACGTGCGCGCGCCCGAGCGTCAGGTCGTACTGGTGGACGGTGTACTCCCCGGCGTCGTACTCCGTCTCGACGAGCGACGTCTCCCGGTAGTAGTGCTGCCGAACCGAATAGAGTTCGTCGAACCACGTCGTCCCCTCGTCGGTCTCGATACCGAATCGCGACCGGTCGATACCGTACAGACCGGAGAGCGCCGACGAGTAATCGCGAATCGACCCGCGGGGGTCCACGTAGACCAGACGGTCCCCGTGACCAGAGAACGCACCGTCCACGGTCGGGCTCTCCTCGGGGAAGCCCAACCCGTGGTCGCGCTTGTACTCGTTCAGCGCCGTTCGCAGTCGCATGGGGAAAAACCAGTGGCGCGAGGCATAAGTATTGGTTGATTCAGGTCAACGAGGCAAAACGCCAAAAACAGCCCTCTCACCGGCGATTATCGGGAGTTTCGAAAACCAATCCAGCTAATGTAGCTCGTCTAACTGAATAGAAGTATTTATACCTTCGGATTAGAGTTACTACTACTGTACACAAAACCTCTCGAATTAGTAAAGGCAAAGTAGCAACGAGCGGAGCATCTACACCAGGAGGCTATCCAATGCATCACCCAGGACCCCCCCAGTTCATGGCGGTCGGCGAATCGGTCGAATTCGCCCCCCGTGACCCCGACCCAGAGGAATCGTACGAGTGGAGAATCAAGAGCGCGCCCGTCGCGAGCCAGCTCGAACTCGAAGACGAATCGGTCGTGACGTTCACGCCGGACGCGGCCGGCACGTACACGCTCGAACTCGAAGCCCCCGAGGGCGTCTACGCGCTCACTATTCGCGTGTTCCCCGGCGAGTACGCGCCCGTCGAGCGAGGACTCGGCGGGAGCGGCATGTCCGGCATGTCCGGCATGTCCGGTATCAGCGGCGTCTCCGGCGTCTCCGGCATCTCCGGCATCTCCGGCGTGAGCGGTTCGGGAAGCGGTGCGCGCGGCGAGGAGGAGAGCGGCGGCAGCGGCGGGCGACCCCGCATTCAGCTCCACGGCCGCGTCGAGGGCGACGTCGTCGTCATCGAGGCGGACGCCCAGCCGAACCCGAACAGTTCGCTGAAGCCGGAGGACCTCGGCGTCGAGTTCATGCTCGACGACCGCTACGAGGTCGACACCAGTCAGGTCGAGCAGACCGAGCGAGAGCTTCGCGTCCCGCTGTCGGCCTTCGAGGAGCGGTTCCGCGTCCACGCCGTCGCACTCGGCGAGTCGTACTCTGTCGCAGACTCCGTCGAGGCACACGTCGAAGACGAGGAAGTCGAGTTCGCTCCGGACGGTGGTGAGGAAAAATTTCTAGGTAGAGACGAGGATGTCGGTGACGACGAGTTAGTTACTGACGGCGGTACCGCGGCTACTGAACGAGTCGGGTCGTCCCAGCGCGACGTTCAGGTCGAGCGACTGTACGACCCGCCGGAGTGGTCCAAGGACGCCACGCTGTACGAAATCTACGTCCGCGGCTACGCCTCCGACGACGAGGAGGCGGACAACACCTTCGAGGCGCTCGAGAAGCGACTCCCGTACCTCGAAGACCTCGGCGTGGACCTGCTGTGGTTGACGCCCGTCCTGCAGAACGACCACGCGCCCCACGGCTACAACATCGTGGACTTCTACTCCATCGCGGACGACCTCGGCACCCGCGAGGACTACGAGTCGTTCGTCGACGCCGCGCACGAACGCGGGATGAAGGTCCTCTTCGACCTCGTGATGAACCACTCGGCGCGGGACCACCCGTACTTCCAGGACGCCTACAAGAATCCCGACTCCGAGTACTACGACTGGTACGAGTGGCAGGACAGCGGGGAACCCGGCACGTACTTCGACTGGGAGTACATCGCCAACTTCAACTTCAAGAACCTGAAGGTCCGCCGGTACCTGCTCGACGCCGTGGACATGTGGGCGGAAATCGCCGACGGCTTCCGCTGTGACATGGCGTGGGCCGTCCCCCAGACGTTCTGGCAGGAGCTTCGCGACCGGGTCAAGTCGCGCGACCCCGAGTTCCTCCTGCTGGACGAGACCATCCCCTACATCGCGGATTTCCACGAGGGGATGTTCGACATGCACTTCGACACGACGCTGTATTTCACGCTCCGTCAGGTCGGGTGGGAGGACGCCCCCGCCGAGGCGATTCTCGACGCCGTCGACCAGCGCAAGTCGGTCGGCTTCCCCGACCACGCCTCGTTCATGCTCTACCAGGAGAACCACGACGAGACGCGATACATCGTCGACTGCGGCGAGGACGAGGCGTTCGCCTCGGCCGGCGCGCTGTTCACGCTCCCCGGCGTGCCGATGCTGTACGGCGGCCAGGAAATCGGCCAGATGGGCCGCCGCGACCCGCTGGCCTGGGAGCACGCGAACGAACAGCTCCAGTCCCACTACGAGCGACTCATCGAGACGCGAAACCAGATCCCGGCGCTCGGATTCGACGGCACGTTCCGCCGCGTCGACTTCGAGAGCGACACCGACCGCGCGGTGGCGTTCGCGCGCGAACACGACGAGGGTGACTACGTCGTTGCGCTTCACTTCGGTGAGGGGACCGCGACCGTCGACGTGGAGCCCCACGTCGACAGCTACGACGTCGTCCACGAAGAGCACGTCAACGAGGGAGGCGAACTGGCAGTCGAAGACGTCGTGGTCGTCGAAGTCCAGGAATGAGCGCCCGAGACGGCACTTGCAGGCTACTGGACGAGCCGACGGCCGGCCTCCTCGAGTGGCACGACTCGGTCACCGAACGCCACGACTCGGCGTTCGAGGCGGCAAAAGAACTGTCGACCAGGCTCGGGGCCCACTACGACCCCGAGGCGGACCGGGCGGAAATCGGCTTCTGGACGCCCGAACTCCTCGACGAGGGCGTCGAAGCCCAGAACGTGTACCTCGAAGTGCTCACCGCCCAGGAGTCGGTCGACCTGACTGCCGACGAGCAGACGGTGTCGTTCGACCGCGAACGCGTTCCGCTCCGGCTGAACGGCGAGTTCCACTGGGGCGTCGTCGACGGGATGCGCCCCGGCACGCGCGAGACGCTGGGCTCGCTGTATCGGCTCGCGTACGAGACGGACGACGGCTGGGAGTACGTCACCGACCCCGTCGGCTACTCCTACCCGTTCGGCGTGTACGCACCGGCCGAGCTCTACGACATGGACCGTCTGGACCGGGAGCGAGCCGACCGCGAGTACTTCGAGACCCTCGGCAGCGACGACGAGCGAGTCTCGACGACCGACCACGACGGACTTCCGCGCGTCGACCCCGCGGTGAGCATGCTCGAAATCCACCCGGGGACGGCCACCGAGGAGGGAACGCTCGGGGGACTCGCCCGCGTCTACGAGGAGATCGGCCGGAAGCAACGGGCTGGCGAGGAGCTCTCGCCGGCCGAGCGGAACTTCGTCGGGTACGACGCCATCCAGGTGATGCCCGTCGAACCGCTCACGGAGAACCCCGACCTGCACCACTACTGGAACCCGCAGACTGACTCGGACGCGTCCGAGAAGATTCGGGTGACCGTGGGTCGCCCCGAGATGATAAACTGGGGCTACGACATCGTCGTCGCCGGGTTCCCGGCGGTCAATCCGGCTATCCTCGAAACGCGACGCCCGGACGAACTGGTCGATTTCATCGCGGCGTGCCACAACCTGCCCGACCCCATCCGCGTCGTCTTCGACATCGCGCTCGGGCACGCGGACAACGGGGCGCTCCCCCTGTTGAACGACCACTTCTTCGAGGGCCCCGGGATGTACGGGCAGGAACTGGACTACAAACAGCCCACCGTCCGGGCGATAATCCTCGAGATGCAGCGCCGGAAGATGGACTTCGGCGCGGACGGCATCCGCGTGGACGGCGCCCAGGACTTCACATACTGGGACCCCGAGAAGAAGGAGAACATTCACGACGACGAGTTCCTCGCGGAGATGGACCGCGTCACCCAGGAGGTTGCCGGGACGGAGTACCGGCCGTGGATGATTTACGAGGACGGCCGGCCGTGGCCGCGCCCCGACTGGGAACTCGCCTCGACCTACAGGGCGCTCATCGAACAGCACCCTCACTCGTTCCAGTGGAGTCCGATTTCGTTCGCGCACAACACGCCGGCGCTGTTGACCTTCTGGATGACCAAGTGGTGGCGCGTCCGGGAGGTCATGGAGTTCGGCAGTCACTGGACCACCGGCGTGGCGAACCACGACACCATCCGCAGGGGAACCCAGATAGACCCGACTGTGGAGTTCAACCAGTCGCCGGTCAACCCGTATCTGGGCGAGACCTATCCGGAGATTCTCGACAACGCGTACAACAACCCGGCGTCGACGATGGCGATGTACTGCCTCATGCCGGGCGTCCCGATGGACTTCACCCACGCCAACTTCCGCGCGCCGTGGGGCTTCGTCCGGGACACCGACCAGACGTGGAACGTGAAAGTCGTCTCCGACGAGTCGAACTTCCTCTACTGGCAGGTCCGGCCCGAGGAGTTCCAGCGCCCGGAGCACTTCCAGCGCATCAAGGACCGCGGATTCGAGAACCGCGACCAGTTGCGGACGTTCATGCGCGCGCTCTCGGCGGCGGTGGACGCGACCGACTACAACCTCGACATGATGGCGAACATGCTCGAGGCGCTCGAATCGCCGCTCGGAACCGACCTCGAGGCGTCCGACCTCGAGTCGTACGCCTACGACTGGATGCGCGACGTCCACGACTTCGCCAACCTCAGCCACTGGTGGGACGCCCAGGACGACGAGCGGACCGCGTTCGACCTGTCGGTCCGCCGGTTCCGTCACGAGCGCCCCTGGCTCCGGCGGGACATCCGCCACGAGGAGGACGAGGCCTACGGGTACGTCCACCCGACGAACGGCACCGTCCTCTACTACGGACTCCGTCGGTCCCCCGACGACGACGAACAACTGCTGGTCGCGGCGAACATGGAGGGCGTCCCCATCGAAGTGTCGCCCGAGATGCTCGCCGAAGAGATGGCCGACACCGACGTCCCGCGGGACGGGTGGTCGGTCGAGTTGACCGCCCCCGGCGTCGACGCCGACGGCGACGAAGGCGAGGGGCGCGTCCTGACGCTCGACAACAGTCAGGCCGTCGTCTGGTCTCGGACGCCGTAACGCGACCCGCACTCCCGTCTCGGCCCCAGTCTGTGCTCGTTCCGGTCTGTTCACGTCCCGACCTGTTCTGGCCCTGGTCTGTTCACGTCCCGACCTGTTCTGGCCCTGGTCTGTTCACGTCCCGACCTGTTCTGGCCCTGGTCTGTTCTCGTCTAGGCCCGTTCGCGTCGTGCTGCTCTCCTCCCGGCCGTTCTCGCACCCCCGGTGGAGGTCCACTTCGAACGGGTGACTGGAACGTCGGAACGCCGAACCGCTCCGGGCGACCCCGTCAAGGCCCGAAGCATTCGGGGTAGCTCCAGTTGTCGCCGGCGCCCCTACTTTTCGACGTGACTGAAACAGTCGAGGGGGACGAATCGGCGCTCGACGAGGCGGCCGGCGCGTCGCTCGTGTCGCACGCCAGGGCCTCGGTTCGCGCGCACCTGGACGGCGAGACCGTCCCCAGGGCACCGACGGGGCATCCTGTCCTCCGGGCGCGACGGGGTGCGTTCGTCACGCTCCGGATCGAGGGCCGTCTCCGGGGGTGCTGCGGGCGTCCCGACCCGACCGCACCGCTCGCCGAAACGGTCGGACGGGTGGCGGTCGAGGCGGCAGTCCGCGACCCCCGGTTTCCCAGCCTCGGGGCCGACGAACTCGGGGCGACCCGGGTCACCGTCAACGTCCTGGGGCAGATGGAGAATCTGACGACCGTCGCCCCCGGGCGCCTCCCCGCGGCGGTCACCGTCGGCCGGCACGGCCTCCGCGTCACCTGCGACGGTCGAGTCGGACTCCTGCTCCCGGAGGTTGCGGCCGACCGTGACGCCGACGCGGAGACGTTTCTCGGGATGACCTGCAAAAAGGCCGGTCTTCCGGGGGACGCCTGGACCCGACCGGACGCCCGCGTGGAACGGTTCACGGCCGAGCGATTCGCCGAGCGAGCGCCGGCCGGCCGCGTCGTCCGCGAGTCCGCTCCCGCGACCGGGGCGCCGACGGAGTAGCGCGACCGCCGGCCGCCCCCCGCCAGGCGTACGCGCCTCGGCCGCGGCCGGCCACCCACCTCTAACTTGCCGCCCGTCGAACAGAGGGGTATGAACGACGGTGGTTTCACGACTCGCGACGGGGGCGTCCCCCGTGCCTGACGTTCGTGAACCGGCGGTAGCCGGGCAGTTCTACCCCGCCGACCCGGAGGCGCTTCGAGAACAGATCGTCGCCTGCTTCGAACACGAGGTGGGGCCGGGCGCCGTCTCCGACGTCCGAGATGGCCCGCGGACGCTCGCGGGACTGGTCTCGCCGCACGCCGGGTACCCGTACTCCGGCCCGGTGGCTGCCCACGGGTTCGCCGCACTCGCCGACGACGGTCCGCCGGACGTCGTCGTCGCTCTCGGTCCGAATCACACTGGCGTCGGCGCCGGCGTCGCCGTCTCGCCGGCCGGGCGCTGGCGGACGCCCCTTGGCGACGTTCCGGTCGACGCCGACCTCGCGGCGCGCCTGACCGACGCCGTCGAGGATGCGCGGATGGACGCCCGGGCGCACGCGGGCGAACACTCGCTGGAGGTGCAGGTGCCGTTTCTCCAGTACCTCTTCGGGAACGACGTCCCCATCGTCCCCGTCTGCCTGCGGGACCAGTCGATGGGGACGGCCCTGGCAATCGGTGACGCGATGGGCGACCACGCCGCGGAAGTGGACAGAGAGGCGCTGTTTCTCGCGTCGACTGACCTCACGCACTACGCGCCGCAGGGCCGCGCCGAGGCGGCCGACAGCGACGCGCTCGACCGAATCGCCGCGTTCGACGCCGAGGGACTCTACGAACTGGTCCGCCGGGAGAAGCACACGATGTGCGGCTACGGCCCCGTCGCGGCCGCCCTCCGGGGGGCCCGTCGCGCGGGAGCGACGTCGGTCGAGCGATTCGCCTACGCCACCAGCGGCGACACCGGGGGGTCCGCGGACCGCGTGGTCGGCTACTGCTCGGTCGGGCTCCGTCGCTGAGAGGTTTCGGACGACCTCGCCCGCGCGAAAACGTACGACGGCACGGCGAGCGTTATCCGGTGACCGGCGCGCCGCGGAACGGAATCTCCGCGCCGCAGTTCGCGCAGGTGTGGTCCGGGCCGAGGTGGACCGCTCGAACCGCGAACCCCTGCCGTTTCACCACCGGGTGACCGCACTCCGGGCAGTACGTCGTCTCCGACTCGTGACCCGGGACGTTCCCGCAGTAGACGTACTGCATCCCCTCCTCGCGCGCGACGTCGAGCAGTCGTTCGAGCGTCTCGATGGGGGTGGCAGGGACGTCTCGCATCTTGTAGTCGGGGTGGAACCGGGAGAAGTGGACCGGCGTGTCGGCGCCGAGGTGGTCGCGAATCCACCGAATCCGCTCGCGAATCGTCTCCTCGTCGTCGTTCTCGCCCGGGATGACGAGGTTGGTGACCTCTATCCAGACGTCGTGGGCCGCCAGACGCTCCAGGGCGTCGTAAATCGGTTCGGAGTCCGGCACGGAACAGCGCCGGCGGTAGAACTCGGCGTCGCCCTTGACGTCGACGTTGATGGCGTCGAGGTGGGGCGCAATCAGGTCTACCGTCTCCCGACTCATGTAGCCGTTCGAGACGAAGACGTTCAGCGCGTCGTCCGGCGCCTGTCGCATGGCGTCGAGCGCGTACTCGAGGAATATCGTCGGTTCGGTGTACGTGAACGCCAGGCCGTCGAGTTCCTGTCGCTCGACCCTGTCCGCGAGGTCCGCCGGCGACAGGTGCTGTCCCCGGGCGCCCTCGTGTTCCAGCGCAATTCTGTAATTCTGACAGAAGTCGCAGGCGAGGTTACACCCGCGCGTGGCGATAGACAGGACGCGCGCGCCGGGGGCCACGTGGAAGAGTGGCTTCTTCTCTATCGGGTCGACGTGGGCGGCGACAGCCTCGCCGTACACCGTCAACACGAGTCGGCCCCCCCGGTTCTCGCGGACGCCGCAGAATCCGCGACTCCCCGGGGGCACGACGCAGTTCCGCGGGCAGACGGTACACTGCACCGCGTCGTCGTCCCGCCGTTCGTACAGTTCGACTTCTCGGGTTGCCATTGGGTCACCTCCGCCGGTCGGGGACGGGCACGAGAGCGCGCCCGGCCGCGCGACGCGGCACTCAGGGAGACAGTAGCACGCCAGTACTCAAGGGTGCAGTGTCGATTCTCAGTATCCCGGAGTCGTCCGGATTAGTGACAGGTCCGGATCGTGCCGCGGTGACCGACCGGTAGCCGCGTCCGCACGGGTGCTCGGCCCGGAACTCGTCGCATTCCGTGCCCGCGCCGTCGTCGACACGGACACGCCGCCGAGATATTCGCCGCGTGGGCCGACCCACGCCCCCTCGCGGCCACAGTCGGTCGTGAACCGACAGACTCGGGTTTCGGGTGGCCACACCGCGCGCACCTGCCCGCCGGTTCGTTCGACAGTCACCGTCTGCCGGTAGGAGAGCGACGTTCCGGTCCGGTCGACGAACGTCACCACCAGGTCGACCGAGGAGGCGTTCGGGGGGAGCGTCGCCCCGGGACCCCCGGCGGCGTCGAGGGTTCTCGCACGGACCGCGTCCGGGCCGACAGACCACCGGACTGTCAGCGTCTCACCCGCCCTGACGGGCCCGGGAACCGCGTACCGGCGGTACCCGGCGTCCGTCTCGACCCTCACTCTGGCGGCGGTGGTTCCGTTGGGCACACCCACCCTCGTCCGCGCGTCGACCCGGTCGCCGGCCACCACCCGGAGGGGTTCGAGCCTTGGCGTCACCGGTCCGAGGGCGCCGTTCCAGTCGCCGCGGTACGTAAGCCGGTACGGCGCCCGGTCTGCCGTCGCGTCCAGGACGGCGAAATCCCGCGCCGGCGGCCCCTCCGTGGCGTACACGACGTCGCCGTCGAATCCGGGGTCGTTGCGCAGGTACTGGAACGGGTGCGCCTGCCAGTCCCCGTACGTGTCGGGCGTGAACACGACGGCGTGGTCGAGCGACGCCTCCCGGACCGGTTCGTACGTCGTCGCCAGCGTCTCGGTCCGGGCCTGGTTGGCCGCGACAGGGTCGGCCAGGACCGACGCCTCGACGACGCCGACGACCGGAATCGCCGTCACCAGGAGGACCGCCAGGACGACTCGTCCACCCCGTGTCCCGAACCGGTCTCGCGCCGCGGCGCCGAGGCGGTCCCACCCGACGACGACGGCGGCGGCGGCGAACACCGACAGCGGCGCCAGCAGGTCGAAGTAGTAGTACGGTCCCAGCAGGTCGAACAGGCCGTTCGTCAGGCCGTTCAGAATCCCCCAGAAGTAGGCGTTCCCGGCGACGACGACCGGGAACAGTCCAGCCAGGACGGCCCGGAGTTCGCGGTCGGACACGCCGCGTTTTCGCTCGGGCCGGTCTGTGGCCGCTTCCCCGTCAGCCGTCGTCGACGTCCCGTCGTCCGTTAGGAACCCGGCCGCCAGACCGACTCCTGCGAGGGCGGTCCCGACCGGTCCGGCGACGGTCCACTCGATCAGCAGACTCCCGACCACCCGCCGCGTCGTCTCCAGGGCGAGGGCGGGGGTGTAGACGCGTTCGTACTCGAGGAGCGCCCGCCGCCCGAATCCGAGTCCGTCCCGGGGTGCGAACGCCTCGTACGGGAAGACGAACGGGTCTCCGGTAGTGACAGCGTTGTAGGACAGCGACAGTGCGACGCCGCCGAGTGCGGGGACCGCCAGCACGGCGTACCGGAGGACCGTCGCCCGCCCCCGGCCGTCGTTCCAGTCGCGGACGAGCGTGTACAGGGCGTGGACGACGAACGGCGTCGCGAACAGGATTGCGGTGTAGGGGCGGGAGAACACCGCCAGGCCCAGCGACGCGCCCGCGAGCGCGGCGAGGCGGCGACTCTCTCGCCTGCCGGCGGCGACGTACCCGGCGGCGAATCCGAGGTTCAGGAGCGTCGTCGGCGCGTAGGGCAGGAACACGGCCGACGTGAGCAGGAACATCGGCGAGGCGACGAGCGCTCCCGCCGCGAGGAGTCCCGTCCGGCGGTCGAACGCGGCGGTTCCGAGCCACGAAACCAGGGCGGCGTTCCCGGCCGCGACGAACGCGAGGGCGTACCGCGGGTCGCCGAGGAGGCGTCCCAGGGCGAACACCGCGGCCGCCACCGGCGAGTACTTGGGCAGCAGTCGCACCCCGGAGGGTGACTCCTGGAGGACGAAGAACCAGGGCCGGACCGCCTCGGCCGGGAGGTGGGGTCGCAGGAACACCTGTCCCTCCAGCAGCATCGCCGACTGGAGGAGGTAGACGCCCTCGTCGTCGTTCACCGAGTGGTACGGGAACACATCGGTGGCGACTACGAACACCGCCGCGCCTGCGATCACCGCGAGTACGCCCGCGAGCACGACGGACCGGTCGCGCCGAGCGACGTCGCCACCCGTCGAGCCCATCGGTCAGTCGTTCTTGTAGTCGGGCGTCGGGTGGGACTCGTCCGCGTCGGGTCGCTGGTCGCCGGGGAACCACGCGAGTTCGTGGTCCGCTTCGAGCGACACCTCGACGCGCGCGTCGAGTTCCAGGTGCTCGTCGTGGTTGTGCATACACTGGACGGTCGTCCCGTCGTCGAGGTCGACTTCGTACAGCACCGTCGGGCCGAGGTAGCGACGACGCGTCACCGTTCCGTTACCGACGGCGGTCCCGCCGCCGTCCAGCGGCGTCCCCGCCCCGTCGCTCGACCGGCCGCCGTCGGCCTCCACGGACGCCTCCTGCGCGGACGCTCCGCGGGTCACGGCCGGATCGTCGGGCGCGAGACCGACCGATTCGGCGGTCAGGTCGTCCGGCCGGACGAGGACGTCGAGCGTGGTCTGCTGGTAGGCCCGGTCGAGGCCGTGTATCTGGTCGCGGGGAATCGCTCCGACGCCCGTGAACACCTCGCCCCCCTCGACGAACGCGGGAAGGAAACTCGCGTACCCGAGGAACCCGGCGACGAACCGCGACTTGGGGTGCTGGAAGACGTCCTCCGGGCGCCCGACCTGCTCGATGCGCCCCTCGTGGACGACGGCGACGCGGTCGCTTATCGACAGCGCCTCCTCCTGGTCGTGGGTGACGGAGACGGCCGTCACGCCCGTCTCCTTGATGATGCGGCGGACCTCCTCGCGCATCGCCACGCGGAGGTCGACGTCCAGGTTCGAGAACGGTTCGTCGAGCAGCAGAATCTCCGGCTCCGGAGCGAGCGAACGGGCCAGCGCCACGCGCTGTTGCTGGCCGCCGGACAGTTCGTCGGGGTAGCTGTCGCCCTGGTCCTCCAGGCCGACGAGTTCGAGGAGTTCCGCCACCCGGGCCGCTCGCTCCTCGTCCGAGTGGTCCGTCAGGCCGAACCCGACGTTCTCGGCGGCGGTCAGGTGCGGGAACAGCGCGAACTCCTGGAAGACGACGCCGACCCCCCGGTTCTCGGGTTCGACGAACCGGTCCGGTCCCGACACCGTCTCGCCGCCGAGTCTGACGACGCCGCCGTCCGGGCGGTCGAGTCCCGCGACCAGTCGGAGCGTCGTCGTCTTCCCACAGCCGGATGGGCCGAGCAGCGTGAGAATCTCCCCGTCGCGGACCGACAGCGACAGGTCGTCGATGACGCTTTCGCTGCCGTAGCGACGCGTCACGCCGTCGAGTTCGAGCACCGGTTCCGTCTCCGAGTCGCCGTCCGCGTGCGGTGAGTTATCTGACATCGTATCCCTCCTGGGAGAGGATGACGAGCATCGAGACGGCCGAGACGGCGACGAGGATGAGTGCCGGCACCGCAGCCTGTCCGAAGTAGCCCGACTCGTAGGCCGTCCAGATGTGGATGACGAGCGTCTTGAACCCCGACGGGCGGAGGAGCAGCGTCGCCGGCAGCTCCTTCATCGTCGTGAGGAACACGAGCGCCGCGCCGCCGACCAGGCCGGGTGCGACCAGCGGCAGCGTCACCGACCGGAACGCTCCGACCGGCGTCCGGCCCAGCGTGCGTGCCGCCTCCGGGAGCGACGGGTCGACCTTGAGGAACGAGGCGCGCGTCGACCCGACGGCCTGCGGCAGGAACCGGACCACGTACGCGAACACGAGGAGGTAGAGGGTCTGGTAGATGGGCGTGGCGAACTGGGTCCCGAAGTACACCAGCGCCAGGCCGAGGGCGATTCCGGGCACCGCGTAGCCGACGTACGTCGCGCGCTCGAACAGGTCCCCGAGGCGCGATTCGCGCCGCGCCGAGACGTAGGCCACCGGGAGCGCCGCCAGCGTGGCGACGAGGGCCGCGGCCGCGGCGACGACGACAGAGTTGAGGGCGTACTCGGGCCGGAACGCGAGGGTCCCACCAGTGTTCGCTCCCGCCTGGGCGAGCCACATCAGGAGGATGGCGAGAGGGACGACGAGCGCCAGGCCGGCCACGGCGGCCGGGAGCGCCATCAGGACGTACCGCCACCGGCCCAGTCTGACGGTGTCGCGGGAGCGTCCGCCGCCCCCGGCCCGCTCCGTGCCGCGAAT
>JBEPXT010000083.1:0-16142 GCA_041641795.1 Salinigranum sp. | reverse complement strand
GGAGCGGTCATCGGACGCTACGACGTGGGCGTCCGGACCCACGCCGCCGCGAAGCGAGAAGCCGTCGCCCGGGAGCGCGAGGCCTACGCGCTGTTGAACCAGGTGCTCCGGCACGACATCGCGAACGACCTGAGCATCGCGGGCGGTCACGCGGACCTGTTGAACGAGCACGTCGACGAGGACGGCCGACGCCACATCGAGGCCATCCAGACGGCGACGTCGAGGATGGCGGAGACGGTCGACCAGGTGCGAGAGCTCGCCGCCTCGCTCTCGGAGGCGAGCGACCTGCGGCGGGTCCGACTGGGGTCGGTCATCGAACGGCAACTGGAACACGCGCGGGCCGCACACCCCGAGGCGACCTTCGAGTACGACGGCCGCGAGGCGGGGACTGTGCTGGCCGACGACCTGCTTGGACCGTCGGTCACGAACCTCCTGAACAACGCCGTCCAGCACAGCGACCGCGAGTCGCCGACAGTCCGCATTCAGGTCACGACGGACGGGGACCAGACGCGCGTGAGCGTCGCAGACGACGGTCCGGGAATCCCCCCGTCCCGCAGAGAGGAGGTGTTCAAACCGGGCGTCAGGGGACCGAACTCGGACGGGAACGGGATGGGAATGTTCCTCGTGCGAACGGTCGTGAGTCGCTACGGCGGGAGCGTGGAGATAACGGACGTCGACACGCGCGGAACGGCCGTCGTCCTCTCGCTCCCCCGGGCGCCCGCGGGACCGACGCTCGGATAGCCCCGGCGGAGCGAGCGAACCGCCGTCCGGCGGTGGCGTCACCGACCCCGCCGCGGCCGCTCCGACCCCTACCGGTGTCTCCCGACGTCCTTGGAGACGAGTTCGTCGTCGGCAAGTCTGGTTCCCGGTCGGAGTGCGACCAGAACCGCCGCGAGGTAATACGCCGCCACGGCTGCGGTGACGACGACGCCGGGTATCCGGCCGATTGCCGCGCTCTCCGGCCAGGGACGCGAAGTGTACGACACGACGCGGATGAGCCACCCCCCGAGTAGAACGGTGAACAGAGGGAGGTAGATACGCCGGAGGCGATGGGCGACCGCTTCACGCGTGGATATTTTGATAGTCGGCCGGCGGTAGTCCTCGCTCAGCTTCTCGCGCCAGTCGGGGTCCTCGAGGCCGGCCGAGGGGTTCAGTCCGTAGGCGAAGACGTTCCGCTGGAGGGTCCTGACCCTGCCGCGCCAGATGTCGTACCCCTGGAACCGCCTGGCCTCGATGAAGAGAAACACCGTCACAGCGATCAGTCCGAGCAGGAGAATGTAGTGGGGATTGTTCGTACTCGAGAACGTCCAGGTGAGAAACGCGCTCATGATGACCACCGCCCAGTAGGTGGTCTGGTCGAGTCGCTCGCGCCAGAACTTCATGCGGTGAATCTCGCCGCGGTAGAGGTGCGCCGCCGCCGAACTGGGGCCCATGTTCTCCTCGAGGAGCCCTTCGCCGAGCGCCTCTGGAGCCTCTTCGTTCTCGTCCATCGTTTCGGAGTCGCGCTCCGATGGTGCTGTCATCGTGTTGGTCTGAACTCTGTTGGAGAGCAAATGAATCCAGTGGCGGGACGGGCGCCGCGGAGCCCCGTCGACTGACACCGTCCGCCGTTCGGGGAAATGTGAAACGCCTTTCCAGACCCTTCCCCTAGGGGGGACCTATGTCCGAGACGGGACCGTTCGACCAGCGGGCCGTAGTGAAATCTCTCGGCGGGTTCCTCGTCGGCGGGCTCCTCTTCTACCTCTTCAGCCGCGCTCTCGACGTGCGACGGGTGCTGGCCCTGCTGTCGAGAGCGGACGCCGGGTGGCTGGGCGTCGCGTTCGCGGCCACCGCCCTGGCGCTCCTCGTCTGGGCGAAGGCCTGGGACGTCGTCCTCGAAACCATCGACGTGCCGATTCCGCTGTCCCGACTCGTCCCGACGTACTACGCCGCGACGTTCGCCGACTACGTCACGCCGTTCGGGAAAGCGGGCGGCGGGCCGCTTATTGCCTACATCCTCTCGCGGGACCGTCGCGCGAGCTACGAGGAGGGGCTGGCGAGCGTCGTCGTCGCCGACGGCCTGAACCTGCTCCCGTTCTTCTCGTTCGCGGGCGCCGGCGTCCTCGCGCTCTCGGTGAGAGGCTCCCTTCCCCCGAGGGTCCGGCCGGTGCTCTACGGTCTCGGCGGGATGGCGCTGGGCGTGCCGGCGCTCGCGTTCCTCCTCTGGCGCCGCGACCGGGCCGTCGTCTCGGCGGTCGCGCGCGTCAGCGAGTGGCTGTCGGACCGCGTCGGCGTCGTGAGCCTCCGCAACGTGGAGGAGCGCCTGGTCGAGTTTTTCGCCCTCGTCGACGAGATAAGCGACTCCAGGGGTCGGCTCTGGGAGACGCTCGCGTTCGCCTACGTCGGGTGGGTGTGTTTCGCGGCGCCGCTGTACTTCGCCGGGCGGGCCCTCTCGGTGTCCATCTCGCCGCTGCTGGTCGCGTTCGTCGTCCCGGCCAGCGCGATGGCGAGTTTCGTCCCGACGCCGGGCGGCCTCGGCGGCGTCGAAGCGGCGCTCGTCGGCCTGCTGGTCGCGCTGGCCGGTCTCCCGGTCGAAGTCGCGGCCGCCGTCGCCCTGGTCTACCGGGCCGCGAGCTACTGGTTCGTCCTGCTGACCGGCGGCACCGCCGCCCTGTGGCTGCTGTGGCGACAGTGACCGGCGTCCGCGTCACGAGTCAGGTCGACGAGTCGAGCAGGCGTCCGTGACCGTCGATTTCGCCCTTCCGGATGCGCGTGCTGCTGATGCGGACGCCGTCCTCCGCGACGACGAACGGGGGCGTGTGAATTTCGAGGGGCTGGAGCCCCGAGTCCACGCGTCGCTGGTTGAGTTCGTACGCGCGCCGCTGGGCTTTCGCTTCCGGGGAGACGACCAGCGCGTTCACGTCCGCCCGGGTCGCGGCGGGGCCGAGCGTGTCCTCCAGCGTGATTATCTCGTAGGACGCGCTGTACGCGTCGTCCATCCGGTCGAGTTCGGCGTCGAGCGCCTCGCGCCGCTCCTCGAAGGACCCGAGCAGTTCGGCCTGCGACGGGTCGTTTCGAGTCTCCTCGGCCAGCGCCGTCGACGTGAGGCCGACGATGACGTGTCCGTCGCCGTCCCCGTCGTGACTCGCCGTCTGGAACGCCTTGTGGAGCAGCGCACGGTGCCCGTTGTGGACCGGCGTGAACGTCCCGCCGAGGATGGCGATTCGGGGCGGATTCGGCATGCGATACGCATTCGCCGCGAAGGCCGAATAAGTGCCGGCGACCGGCCGCCGGGTGAGACGACGTCCTGACAGAATTCTCACAAGACGGGAACCGTCGTCCGGATTTAGAGCGATTCGTGACAAACGTTCATGCGAGACACTATGTACGACACCGTGCTCCTCCCGACGGACGGAAGCGAGGCCGCGGAAACCGCGGCCGAGGCGGCCGTGGCACTCGCGCGCCGGTTCGACGCGACGCTCCACGTCGTTCACGTCCTCGACGTGGGCGACCTGCCGCCGGGAATCGAAGACAGCGGCGCTGACGAGTTCACCAGCCGCGGCGAATCGGCCACGAGAGCCGTCGCCGAGATGGCGACAGACGCCGGCCTCGACGTGACCACCGCCCTCCTCGACGACGGGAAGCCAGTCCACCGGGCGATTCTCGCGTACGCCGACCGCGAGGCCGTCGACTGCATCGTGATGGGAACCGTCGGACGAACGGGGCTCGACAGGGTCGTCCTCGGGAGCGTCACCGAGCGGACGCTACGGGAATCGGCCGTTCCCGTCTTCACCGTCCACGAGGACACCGTCGCGCGGATGGAGTTCGACACGCTGCTCGTGCCTACTGACGGGAGCGACTGTGCGGAGGGCGCTGCCGACCACGCGATAGCGCTCGCCACCGAGACTGGCGCCTCCCTCCACGTCGTCCACGCCGTCGACCCCGGCGTCGCGTGGGGCGGCGTCGATTCGGCGATGATTCTCGACGCGCTCGAAGAACACGGCGAACGGGCGATACGTCGCGTCGTCGAACGGGCCGCGGACGCGGACGTACCGACCGTCGAGGCCGCGGTCGTCAGCGGACCGCCGTCGCGCGCTATCGTCGACTACGCGGACGAGCAGAACGTGGACTGCGTCGTGATGGGGACTCACGGCAGGACGGGCCTGGGGCGTCACCTCATCGGGAGCGTCACCGAACGGGTCGTACGACGCTCCAGGGTCCCGGTGCTGGCACTCGCAGAGGGCGAGCGCGACGAGTGACGGGGCCAGACCCGAAATCGGTCGTCGGTCCGTGAGAGAGTCTGTCCCGGAATCTCTAAGCGGAAACTGCGTCGGTGGTGGGACCCGGGGCGTGACCCGTGTCAGCCCCGGGACGGAACGACCGACTGAACCCCCTCGAACGGACCGGAGGCGTGCGGACCGGCGTCGTTAACCGAAACAGGACATATCGGACCATCCAAATGTTTATACCCACATAACAACGGTCTATGATTATGAACCGAGAGACTGCCAGTCCAGACGCAGAATCGGAGGAAGAACGCGCCGGACGCGGGGTCGACCGGCGGTCGGTGCTCGCCTCGGGGGCCGCCCTCGTCGGGACAGGCGCGCTCGCTGGGTGTATGGGTGGCGGCGGCGGCGACGGTGGCGGCGGAGACGGCGGCGGCGGTGGAGACGGCGGCGGTGGCGGCGAAACCGAGACGACCAGCGAGGGCGGCGACGGCGGCGGTGGCGGCGGAACGACGAACGTCGCCATCGTGTCGAGCCCCGCGGGCTTCGACGACAACGCGTTCAACGACCTGGCGCTCCAGGGGCTCAGGACCGCCGCGGAGGACCACGACATCGACATCAACAGGGTCGAGGAGACCGAGCAGGCCCAGTACCAGTCGACGCAGGCCGAACTCGCCCAGAGCGGGGACTACGACCTCATCGTGCTCGTCTCCTACAACCACACCGAAGCGCTCACGCAGAACGCCGTCGACTACCCCGACCAGAACTGGATGCTCATCAACGACCACGTCGACGAGCCGAACGTGGCGGGGTACACGTGGGCGAACCACCAGATGTCGTACCTGGCCGGCGTCCTCGCCGGGACGATGACCTCCCGTGAGCTCACGCACAAGGGTAACTCGAACAAGCCCGACACGAAGCAGATCGGCTTCGTCGGCGGCGAGGACGGCTCGCTCATCAACGCCTTCGAGCGGTCGTACGTCGCGGGGGCCAAGTGGGTCGACGAGAGCATCCAGGTCAACGTCGGCTACATCGGGAACTACACGGACACGAGCACCGCGGCCGACATCGCCAGTTCGCAGTACGACGACGGCGCGGACATCGTCTACCACGCGGCGGCCGCGGCGGGGCGGGGCGTCTTCGAGGCGGCCCAGGAGAACGGCCGGTTCGCCATCGGCGTCGACGCCGACCAGTCGAAGACGCTGCCCGACTTCACGGACGTCATCATCGGCTCCGCGGTGAAGTACATCAACGAGGGCACCCGCGAGGTGGCCGTCGCCGTCGCCGAGGGCAACTTCGAGAGCGTCACCGGCGCCAACACGCTCGGCCTGAAAGACGAGGCCGTCGACTGCGTCGTCGGGCAGGCGTTCCAGGGGTCGATGCCGGACGCCGTCGCCACGAACCTCGACGAGGCGAAAAACGGCATCGTCGACGGCGACATCGACGTCCCCTGTACCGCGTCGGGCTGTAACTGAGCTTCCTCTACTGCCTCGATTTCATGCACGCTATCATCTCCGGACCATGACCAGCGACGAACCCCCGCCGGCAGTCCGCCTCGAGGGCATCACGAAGCGCTTCGGCGACGTCGTGGCCAACGACGGCGTCGACTTCACCCTCGAACGAGGGACGGTCCACGCGCTGCTGGGAGAGAACGGGTCGGGCAAGACCACACTGATGAGCGTCCTCTACGGCCTGTACGACCAGGACGAGGGGACCGTCGTTATCGACGGGGAGCCGCGGACCGTCGACTCGCCGCGGGACGCGATGGACGCCGGCGTCGGGATGATTCACCAGCACTTCCAGCTGGTAGACACGATGACCGTCCTGCAGAACGTCGTCCTCGGTCACGAGCCGACTGACGGCGGGCTGGTGGACGAATCCGCCGCCGAGACCGACATCGAGGACATCTGCGACAGATACGACTTCGACGTGGACGAGTACCTGGACACGCCCGTCCAGGACGTGGACCTCGGGGTCCGCCAGCGCGTCGAAATCGTCAAGAGCCTCTACCGCGGGGCAGACGTCCTCGTGCTCGACGAGCCGACGGCGGTTCTCACGCCACAGGAAGTCGACCGGCTGTTCGACGTGATGGCGGAGCTCACCGCGTCCGGCCGGTCGCTCATCTTCATCACCCACAAGCTCGACGAGGCGCTGACGGTGGCCGACGAGATAACCGTCCTCCGCGACGGAGCCGTCGTCGGCACCGTCGACGCCGCCGACACGAGCGAGCAGGAGCTCGCGCGGATGATGGTCGGCCGCGAGGTGCTGTTCGACCGGGCCCCCCGGACGACCGACCCGGGGGAGGTGGTCCTCGACGTCGAGGGGCTGCGAGTCCGGGGAGACCGCGGGACAGAGCAGGTTCGGGGCGTCGAGTTCGCCGTCCGCGAGGGAGAGATTCTCGGCGTCGCGGGCGTCCAGGGGAACGGCCAGACCGAACTGGTCGAGGCGCTGACCGGCCTCAGGCCCGTCGCGTCGGGCACCGTCCGGTTCGAGGGCGAGGACATCACTGACACCAGCCGGCGGCGTCGCATCGAGGCCGGCATCGCCTACGTCCCCGAGGACCGCCAGGTCGAGGGCCTCGTCCAGGACTACTCGCTGGTCCGGAACGCGCTGCTCGGCAACCAGACCGTCGAACCGTTCGTCAGCAGGCGGTTCGTCCGCTGGGGCGCGGTCCGGGAGCACGCGGAGTCGGTCATCGACGAGTACGACGTCCAGCCGCCGAATCCCGACGCGGAGGCAACCTCGCTGTCCGGCGGGAACCAGCAGAAGTTCATCGTCGGCCGGGAGATAGAGCACGACCCCACGGTCATGGTCGCCTCCCACCCCACCCGCGGGGTGGACATCGGGTCGATCGAGTTCATCCACGACCGACTGGTCGAACTCCGCGACGCAGGCCTGGCCATCGTCTTCGTCTCCTCGAAGCTGGAGGAGATACAGAAGCTCTCGGACCGCATCGCCGTCATGTACGAGGGCGAGTTCATCGACACGGTGGACCCGGAGACGGTCACCGAGGAGGACCTGGGACTGCTCATGGCCGGGCACAGGGCGGACGCGCAGGCGGCCGAGGCGTCGTCCGACGGGGGTGCAGAGCAGTGAGCGGCGCCGACGCCGGTCGAGTGCGGGCCGCGGTCGACCGGGCCGCCGCCGGGCTGCTGGACGCGTCCGTGCTCCAGCGACTCGCCATCGCGACGGCCTCGACGCTGCTCGCGCTCCTGGTGGGGCTGGTCATCGTCGCCGCCGCCGGGTACGACCCGGGGCAGTTCCTCCGGCAGGTCGTCGAGGGCGCGTTCGGGGACCGGGCGGCAACCGCGCGGACGCTGAAGTTCACGACGATGTTCGTCCTGACGGGCGTCGCGGTGGCGACGGCGTTCAGGGCCGGCGTGTTCAACATCGGCGTCCAGGGGCAGTTCGTCGTCGCCGGGTTCGTCACGATAGTCACGATTCTCCGCCTCGCGCCGCTGCTTCCCGCGGGGGCAGTCGGCGGCGCGTCGCTGATTCTCGCAGGGACGGTCGCCGGCGCACTCTCCGGGGGTGCGTACGCGGCGCTGCCGGGCGTGCTGAAGGCCTACGGGGACGCGAACGAGATTATCACGACCATCATGCTGAACTTCATCGCCGTCGGCGTCGTCGGCTACCTCGTCGACGGCCCGTTCCGGGGCGAGGGCAACCGCGCGCCCAACACCGAGCGCATCCCCGAGTACGTCTCGTTCCCGCAGGTGGTGTTCGACAACCCGGATTTCTCGCTCGTGGGCCTCGGCGTCGCGCTGGCCGTCGTCGCCGTCGTCGCCGTCGTCCTGATGCGAACGAACGTCGGCTACGACATGGTGACCAGCGGGCACCAGGAGCGGGCCGCGGCGTACTCCGGCGTCGACGCGAAGCGGACCGTCGTCACGACCATGGCCCTCTCGGGGATGGTCGCCGGCGTCGCCGGGGCGGTGTTCGCCATCATGATTCAGGGGTACTACAGCGACCCGGCCGGCGTGGGGAGCTACGGCTTCGACGCCATCGCGGTGAGCCTCCTCGCGGCGAACAACCCGCTGGGCGTCGTCCCGGCGGGCCTGCTGTTCGGCGGCCTCGACTCGGCGGCGTCCCACATCGGCATCAACAGCGACGTCCCCGTCCAGCTAATCGACGGGATAATCGGCCTCGTCGTGCTGTTCGTCGCCGCTCCGGAGCTCTTTCGCATGGGCGCCGCGCGCCTCGGGTTCGGAGGTGAGAACCGGTGAGCCTCGCCGACTACGCGACGGGCGCCCGCGCTCGCCTCGCCGCCGCCGTCGCCGTCGTCGCGCTGGCGGTGGCAGTGACTGCGGCCTTCGACGTCTCGCTCGGCGCTATCGTGACCGTGGGGTTCGTCGAGCGGTCGCTCCAGGCGGCCAGTCCAATCGCGCTCGCGGCCATCGGCGGGCTGTACGCGGAGAAGAGCGGCGTGTTCAACATCGGACTCGAGGGGTTCATGATATTCGGCGCGGCCAACGCCGCGGCCACGGCGTACCTGCTGGGCGGCCGGTCGCCGACCCAGGGCGACCTCTGGCTGGCGCTCCTCGCGGCCGTCCTGGTGAGCCTCCTGTACACGCTCCTGTTCGCGGTGCTCGTCGTCCGCTACCGGGCGAACCAGATAGTCGCGGGGCTGGCCGTCTGGTTCATCGGCCTCGGGTTCGGCCCGTTCACCGCGGTCATCCTCTGGGGGAACCGGAACAGTCCCGGCCTCGTCAGCATGGCCGACCTGACCGTCCCGGTCCTCTCCGAGGTGCCGGTGCTCGGGCCGATACTGTTCGACACGTCGCCGCTGGTGATGCTGACGGGCGTCGCCGCCGTCGCCGCCTGGGTCGTGCTCTACCGGACCCGGTACGGCTACTGGATTCAGGCGGCCGGAGAGAACCCGGAGGCCCTCGATACGGCCGGCGTGGACGTCAACCGCGTCCGGTACGCCGCCGTCATCTTCTCCGGGGCGATGGCCGGGCTCGCGGGAGCGGTGTTGCTGGCCCACGCCGGGTCGTTCACCGGCACCGGCGACACGATGGTCGACGGCCGGGGGTGGATCGGCATCGTCGCCTACCTGTTCGGCAACTACAACCCGCTCGGCGCGGCCGCCGCGGCGTTGCTGTTCGGCGGCCTCGACATGCTCCAGATACAGTTCCAGACGGCCGGCATCGAGCTATCGAACCGGCTCGTCAACCTGTTCCCGTACGCCGCCGTCGTCGTCGTGCTGACCGCGTGGGGGTCGACGCGGATGCCGTCGGCCGTCGGCGAACCGTACGAGAGCGAGGACTGAACCCCCGACACCTCGGCCGCTCTTCCGCGGTTCGCCGGGTCGTTCGGCGGTCGGGGGCTCTCGCCTAGAGGTCCATCGAGGCGAAGGCGTCGTCGACTTCGGCCACGTTGGCCGAAATCTCTTCGACCTGGTGGGACTGGCGGTCGGTCGCGTCGGCGACGTCGTCCACCTCCGACGAGAGGCCGTGGAGGGCGTTCGCCACCTCGTCGACCATCGAGGCGATCTCCTCTGCGCTGGCCGCCTGCTCGTCGGTCGCCGTCGCTATCTCCTGGATGCCCTGGGTCGTCTCCTGTATCGCGCCCACGATTTCCTCCTGGGCGTCGATGAGTTCCTCGAGAACGTCCGTCGCCTCCTCGAAGTCGGCGTTGGTCTTGCCCACCCGGTCTATCATCTGGTTCGTGTCTCGCTGGGTCTCCTGGACGATGCGCTCTATCTCCTCGACCTCCTGCTTGGACTGGTCGGCCAGGTTCTTCACCTCGTTTGCGACCACGGCGAACCCGTCGCCGGACTTGTCGGCCCGCGCCGCCTCGATGTTCGCGTTCAGCGCCAGCAGGTTCGTCTGGTCGGCGATGGTGTTGATGACGTCGACGACCCGGTTTATCTCGTCGAGACGGGTCTCGACGTCTGCGGCGCCCTCGGCGAGGGACTCGGCGGTCTCCTCGACCGCGGACATTCGGTCGCGGAGGGTTTCGCCCTTTGCCATCGAGTCCTCCGCGTTCTGCCTCGCCTGGCCGCTCTGGGCGCTGACCTCGTCGGCGCTGGAGGCAATCTCCTCGACCGTCGCGCTGAACGTCGACACCTCGCCGCTGACCTCGTCTATCGACTCGACCTGACTGGATATCTCGTCGGACATCTCGGTCGTCGAGTCGGCGATGTCCACGGAAGCGCGTTCGAGTTCCTCGACCCGCGTTTCGACCGACTCGGAGAGCTCTTCCTGTAGCTCCGCCATGAGTTCGCGGGTCTCGACGAGTTCGGTCACCCGCCCCAGGATTTCGAGGGCGCCCACCACGTTTCCGTCGTCGTCGCGGAGAGGGACGCCTTTCGCGCGGGTGTGGACGACGGTCCCCGTCTTCATATCGGCCGTCCGAATCTTCGTCTCCCTGACCGCGGTCCCCCGGTCGACGATTTCCTCTGCGAGGGTTCGTGATTCGCCGTCCGTCTGGAACACGTCGTAGGCGTTCCGTCCGAGGACTTCGTTCTCGGTGTGGCCGCTGAACTCCCGCATCTCCTCGTTCCACATCCGTATCGTCCCCCCGGCGTCGATGACGAACGCGGGTTCGGGGAAGCTTCGCACCAGCGTCCGGAGCAGGTCGTCCTGCGCCGGCGTCGAGAGCAAACTCCCGGATGGTCCTGTCCCGTCGACTCCCTCTGAGCGTGCCATAACGGGCCCAACATCTGTTCAATTCTTAAGTCTATACCGCCGATTTTCACGGGTGATACTGACACGTTGCGCATGTATCTTGAAAATGCAACACCATTCGCAGATTTCCGAGTATCGCCGATTCGGTCGGGTCGGCGACGGGGGATTCGCGCTCGGGAAGAGACACTCCGGCCTCCGACGCGGAGAGCGGCCCGGGCGTGGTCCCGTGCCGTGAGAAACCTTTTCCACGAAGGTGGATTTGGAGACGGTATGGACGTGACCCGTCGTGTGCGAACGGGGGTGGCGCTGCCGGCACTGACCGCCGGCGCGGGTCTCGCGTCGATAGTCGCCATCTTCGGGTTCGCGCCGGTTCGGATGTACGGCGTCGACTCGCCGACGAACCTCGTCGCGTACTGGCACATCGCGCTGGCCTGGACGGCGGGAATCGCACTGCTGGTGACCACCGTCGCGAGCGTCCAGTATCTCCGAACGCGCGCGCGGTTCTGGCACCTGGCGGCCGGCGCGTCCGGCGAGGTGGGATTCCTCATGCTGACCGCCACAATCGTGATGGGAAGCCTCTGGGCCCGCGTCATCTGGGGGGTGTACTGGTCGTGGAACGACGTCCGGTTGGTCACGCTGTTCGTCACCTGGTTCGTCTACGCCGGCTACCTCGTCGTGTTCTCCTCGACGAAGGACTCGGAGGGGCAGTTCGCCGCGGTGTACGCCGTCCTCGGGTTCGTGACGGTCCCCCTCTCGTATCTCTCGACGCGACTCTGGACGGCTGAACTCCACAGTCCGACGCTCCGCGGTGGCGCAGGGTCGCCAATCGACCCACTCGCGCTCGCGCTCTCGATTCTCGCGATGATGCTGGTGTACGTCGGCTTCACGTCGATGCGAGTCGGCGTGCTGGAACTCCGCGACAGCGTTCTGCGGAGACGGGGGGCGCGGTGAGGATGTACGTGGAACTCGTCGTCGGCTACGCGGTGGCGTTCGCGCTGCTCGTCGGGTATCTGGTGTTCCTCCAGCGAAAGCTGGCGCGCCTCGAATCGCAACTTCGGGACGCCGACGACTAGTCGGCGCACCCGGCCCGGATCCGGGGAGATCGGGGAGCCGTCGGCGCAACCGGGCGCCGTCAGGAACTGGTCGGGCGTTCGCCCTCCAGGTGCGCCTGGACCTTGACCGTCGAGGCGTGGACCGTCTCGCCCCGGACGGTTCCCTCGACGATGACGTGTCGGCCCGCCTCGAACGTGGCCGGGAGCGGACCGTCGTACCGGGCCGGCACCGACGCGTTCGGTCCCTCGACGTCGAAGCGCACGCCCGCGTCGCCCACCGAGACGTTCCCGAGGCGTCCTTTCACCGTCACGTACTCGCCGTCGAAGTCGCCCTGCGCCACGTCGACCGGACGAATCTCCTGGGTCGCCGAGTTCAGCGACGTGGCCACCACTCCGAGGAACAGCACGACGAGCAGGCCGCTGAGAAGGACCTTCAGCCTCCGGTTCATCGCGTAGAACTTGGCCGGCGAGCGTATTTAGCTGTGCTGTCGGCCGGGGGCGATGGCCGACGACGTCCCGGAAACTGTCGGTCTGCACCCCGTCGGAGGGCGCCCAGGAATCTCCTCCCTCGCCCGCCGAAATTGCTCCGCAGGCCGCCCGAGCGTCGCGAAATCGGAACGTTCCCCCTACTAAGCTCGATTGATAGTATCGGTATTTCGTAATGAACAGTATTAGAGTACCCCACAGTATCGGGCATTCCGTTAACCCCGTCCTGACACTATACATCAGTGATGGGTTACCACGACGAGCGGTACGAACCACCGACACCCGGGGACCCAGGGTGGGCCGACTGGGTCGACGACCAGTTGGCCGCGACCGAGTTCGACTCGGAGCTGGGAGCGCAGCTAGCTGCGGACGCGCGGCGCGTCGGCGACGGCGAACTGTCGACGTCGACGTTCTACGACCGGTACCACGAGGCGGTTCTCGACGAGTTCGGCGTCGACCGGCGACCGATTGGCGAACCGGACGACCCCCACCCGCACGTTCCGGCCGTGGGTGACGACGGACGCGAGGGACAGAACCGACGGACGATGCTGAAACTCCTGGCCGGAACCGCCGCGGCGACCGTCGGCCTCCCCGGATGCCTCCAGGCGCGCGGGCCGGGGACCGTGATAGTCGGGGAGTCCGACGACGCCCTTGCGGCGACGGGTGCGACGGGCGCGGAGTCCTCGACCGCCCAGATGGGCATGGTCATCGACCTCGAACGGTGCCAGGGCGCACTCGAGTGCATGAACGCCTGTAAGGCCGAGAACAACACCCCGAAGGGCGTCCACTGGAACTACGTCTTCCGGTACGCGGAGGAAGGCGAGGAGGAGGCGAGCAACTACCTGCCGCGCCCGTGCCAGCACTGCACGCGGCCGACGTGTACGTACGTCTGCCCGACCGAGGCGCGACACAAGCGCGACGACGGCATCGTGCTCACGGACTACGACCGGTGTGTCGGGTGCCGGTACTGCCAGGTCGCCTGCCCCTACGGCGTCAACTTCTTCCAGTGGGGCAAGCCCAGCGACTACGAGGGCTTCGAGGAGTCCCGGGAAGACCGGAACGGTCGTACCGTCGCGGGCGACCCCCCGGGCGGGGTGATGGGCAAGTGTACTTTCTGCGTCCACCGCCAGGACTCGGGCGACGAGAACCTCGAAGGGACCACCGCCTGCTCCGAGGCGTGTCCGTGGGGGACACTCTCGTTCGGCGACCTGAACGACCCCGAGAGCGACCCCCGGAAGCACCTGGCGGAGAAGTCGGGGAGTCACACCTTCCAGCTCCTCGAGAGCGTCGGCAACGGCCCGAACATCATCTACATCGGTCCCGAACCGTCGAGCGACGCGACGTCCGGGGAGGGGTCGGCGAAAACGTTCGAGGAGATGGGGTTCGTCGACTGTCGCCGGGAGGTTCTGGACGACCGGGCGCCCAGGCGGAACACGGGAGGTGAGTCCCATGAGTAGCGTTTCCACCGACCGCGTGCTGGCACCGCTGCGCAACACGACGTGGAAGTTCGGCGTGGTGGTCGCAGTGCTGCTCGTGTACACCGGCGTGTTGCTGTTCGCGTGGTTCCTGCAGTTGCAGAACGGCCTCGTCGCCACCGGTCTCGGCGACTGGGGGGCAGGCGGCGGCGTCCCCTGGGGGCTGTACATCGGGACGTTCGTCTGGTGGGTCGGCATCGCCCACGGCGGCATCGCCGTGTCGGCCGCGGTCCGCGTGTTCAAGGTCGAGCAGTTCGAGCCCATCGCCCGCATCGCGGAGGTGCTGACGATAATCGCGCTCATGATGGCCGCGGCGAACATCGTCTTCGACCTCGGGCGGCCGGACAGGGTGTTCAACACCATCGCCCAGTTGCCCTCGACGCTGTACCACTCCCCCCTGGCGTGGGACGTCACCGTCATCACGCTGTACCTGGTGCTGTCCCTGACGTACCTCATCCTGACGCTGCGCAGGGAACTGTACGCCGTCGGGAGCCGACTGCCACGATACCTCCAGCCGCTGTACCGGTTCGTCCTGCTGGGCTACCGCCCGGCGGAAGACGAGAAGATAGAGCGGATGGCGTGGTGGCTCGCAGTCGCCATCCTCGGCCTCGTGCCGCTGCTGAGCGGCGGGGTGGTCCCGTGGCTCTTCGGCCTCATCGGGGCCCAGCCCGGGTGGTTCGGGGCGGCCACCGGTCCGGCGATGCTGATAGAGTCGCTGACCTCGGCCATCGCCATCGTGATAATCGTCGCCGCGACGTTCCGGTACGCGTACGACTGGGAGTTCATCGACGAGGAGGTGTTCCGCGGGCTGGCGAAGGTGCTGGGGTTCCTCTCGCTGGCCGTGCTGTGGTTCCTGCTCCAGAGCGTCCTGGTCGGGTCCTACGCCGCGCCGACGCACGTCGAGCAGGTGACCCAGACGCTGCTCGGGATGCCGCTGTTCTGGGCCGCCTTCGTGATGATAAACGTGGGGATGCTGTACATCTTCCTCGGGTTGCTCCGGCCGCGCTTCTTCGGCGTCCCGGGCGTCGTCGGGGCGAGCGTGCTCATCACCCTCGCTATCTGGACGAAGAAAGTGATGTTCGTCGTCGAGGGGCTGTTGCACCCGACGTTCCCCCCGCTGACGAACCTCTACCCGACCGGCTGGTACGTGCCGACGCTGGTGGAGTTCACCATCGCCGGCGGCACCATCGTCCTGGCCGCGCTGCTGTTCGCAATCGCCACCAAACTCATACCCATGGTCGAAATCGACACCACGGAGGGCGAGGCATGACCCACGTCACCAGCATCGGGCTGTACGTCGTGTTCGGCGTCGTCTTCCTCCCGCTGTACGTGATGCTCGCCGGCTGGTTCCTGGACACGCCGCGCGAGCTCAGAGCACCGCTCATCGGCGTCGGCTACATCGTCAGTCTCGTCGTCGCCATCGCCGTCGGGATGTGGCTCCTCGGGTTCGTGATGAGCTTCGTCGTCGGCTACTGACTCGGACGTTCCGGCACCCCCCCTTTTCGGCGGTTCGGTCACTCGCAGCAGCGCGTCAGCGAGACGTCCGTCAGCCGCCCGGCGCCCGGCGCGACGGCGGTAGAGGAGTACGACCCGACATGTTCGGGGGTGTGTATATACCCGCTGTGCGGGTACTTCGAAGCATGGACACGCTGCTACGCGAGGGGGCACTCCGCGAACCGGTGGCCGTGGCGGCCGAACGCGACGACCGCCGGGAACACCCGGCGAGTTCCTGAGTCATGACCTCGCCCGACCTGCCCGAGGGGCTCGAAGAGATGACCAAGCGCGAGAAACCACTCGACCCCCGCGAGATAGACGCGCTTCAGGACGAACTCTTCGAGGAACTCACCCAGTCCCACCTCGACCGCCGAACCCTGTTGAGCGCCTTCGCCGGCGGCGGCGGCCTCGCCGTCCTCAACGCGCTGGTCGCCCAGAAGAAGTTCTTCGGCGACGACCTCGAAACCGGACTCGCCGCCATCGCGGAGGCCAGCGACGGCCCCCTCGGCGTCAGCTACGTCGATTCACCACCCTACGAGGTCGACGACGACGTCTACGAGCGCCACTCCGGGCTCACCGACTTCGACTTCTACCCCGACATCTTCCGCTGGATTCACGCCGAGGGCGGCGTCCCCGCCTCCGAAGAGGCGATGCTCGAACGGGGGCTGGAACGGGCCGGCTCGTCCTACACGAAGCCGCTTCCGTTCAACCAGCCTCTCGAGGGTGAGTGCGTCGGCCACGTCCGGGCCCACCAGGCGCTGAACTACGCGCTGGGCAGCCTCAACCACGTCTTCCAGC
>JBEPXT010000082.1:0-16203 GCA_041641795.1 Salinigranum sp. | reverse complement strand
TCGCTGGTGACGAGCACCGCGGCCGCGCCGTCGGAAATCTGCGAGGCGTTGCCCGCCGTCACCGTGCCGTCGCCCGAGAACGCCGGCGGCAGGTCCGAGAGCGCCTCCAGGGTCGTCTCCCGGCGGATGCCCTCGTCCTCCTCGACGCGCCCGTCGTCCGTCTCGATGGGGACGAGTTCGTCGTCGAACCGGCCGGAGTCGGTGGCCTCGGCGGCCCGTTGCTGGCTCTGCAGGGCGTACTCGTCCTGGGCCTCGCGGCTCACGTCGTACTTCTCGGCCACCTTCTCGGCGGTCATCCCCATCTGGAGTTCGCCGACGTTGTAGGCCTCGGCCAGCCCCGGGTGGAGTTTGTCGTAGGGCATCGAGTCCATCGACACGCGACTCATGTTCTCGACGCCGCCGGCGATGATGCACTCGCGGTTCCCTGCCGCGACGGCGTCGGCGGCGCTGATGACCGCCTGCATCGACGAGGCGCACCAGCGGTTGATGGTCGCGGCGGGCGTCGCCTCGCCGAGGTCGGACAGCAGGGCGACGACGCGGGCGACGTTGGCGTCCTGTTCGCCCCGCTGCTGGGCGACGCCCCACAGCAGGTCCTCGACGTGGTCGCCGTCGAGACCCGTCTCTGCGAGTATCTCCCTGATGAGTGGAATCGATAGGTCTTCGCTCCGGACGTCCGCCAGGGCGCCGTCCGCTTTCCCCTGCGGGGTGCGGTACGCCGCGGCGATGACGGGTGTTGGCATACGTCTTGTCTCACAGGTCTATCCTGATAAATCCGGGAGAACTCCGAAGTCGTGGCTCCGAGTTCACGACGGGGGCGGTACGGTCCGCCCGCCGCCGAGGGACCGCTCTCGCGGCGGAGCCGCCGACCTCCCGGCGAAGCTACCGCGCTCCGACGGTCTTAAGCGCCTGAGGTGGTAACCACGCTGGGATGACTAATCGGGCGCTCGAGGTGGTCGAGTTCCTTCTGACGGCCCATCTCTACAGCGACGACCGTTCCCTGGACGAGAACGACCTGCCGCCGCGGTACAGGCGCGTCTTCTGGGTCGCCGGCGAGGCGGACGAAGACGACGCTGACGACGTCAGGTCGGCATCCGAGACGGTCCCGGCGGGGGGCATCGAACGACCACTGACCGTCACCGACAGCACGGCGCGGAAAGCGACGGGCGTCGAACACCCGTGGGACGCGGTGTCCGACCTGTTGTTCACCCAGCGCGAGGAGTTCTCGGGTCGCATCTCGCTCACCCAGCCGGACATGGCCCTGGAGTGGTACCTCGACCGGGCGGACCACGACCGCCTGTCGACCAACCCGACTATCGTCGCCGCCGTCGAAGACCGCGAGGAGGTGGACGTGACCCACGCCGAGGCCCGCGAACAGAACCGGCCGATTCAGGCCGACCGGGTCTGGATAGACAGCCTCCTCGACGAGTACTTCGACGAGGACGAGGACGCCGAGATGCTGGACCTGGTCCAGGTCCGGGCGCCCGAGGAGATAGAGATGACCCTCGACGACCTGGTGCTGACCGAGGACCAGGAGGGGGAGATAAACAAGATCGTCACGGCCATCGAACACCGCGACTTCCTCGCGGAGATCGGCCTGCGCGAAATCGGGAAGCTGCTGTTCGTCGGCCCCCCGGGAACGGGGAAGACGACCGTCACGCGGGCGCTGGCACACGAACTCGGCCTGCCGTTCGTGGAGGTCAAGCTGTCGATGATCACCAGCCAGTACCTCGGAGAGACGGCCAAGAACGTCGAGAAGACCTTCGAAGTGGCCAAGCGCCTCTCGCCGTGCATCCTGTTCATCGACGAGTTCGACTCCGTGGCCAAGACCCGCCGGAGCGACGAACACGCCGCGCTCAAGCGGGCGGTCAACACCCTCCTCAAGAGCATCGACGACATCAGTCTCATCCGGGACGAGGTGTTGCTCATCGGGGCCACCAACCACCCCGACCAGCTAGACGCCGCCGCCTGGCGCCGCTTCGACGAGATCGTCAACTTCCCGAAGCCGGACACCTCCATGCGCGCCGACATCCTCAGGGTCATCACGCGCCGGATGGACATCGACGACTTCGACCCCGCCGAGGTGGCCGACCGAACCGAGGGGCTGACCGGGAGCGACCTCCGGATGGTGCTCCGCGAGGCCGTCCTCGAAGCACTCACGGACGGCCGGCGGACGCTCACGCAGGCGGACGTCCTCGACGCTGTCGCCGACTTCGAGGAGCGAGACAACCTCAAGAACATGGACATGATAGACGGGGACCACGACAGCATGGTCGCGGGCGACGGCGGCCCCCACGACCACGACCACGAACACTGACCCGTCTTCGATGCGCGTGACCCTCCTCGGAACGGGCGACACCACCGGCACACCCACCGTCGGGTGCGACTGCGAGACCTGTTCGCTCGCCCGGGAGCGGGGCGTCGAGCGGACCCGCTTTTCGGTCCACGTGGCGAACGAGGCGACAGGGGAGTCGCTGCTGGTGGACTTCAGCCCGGACTTCCGACACCAGTTTCTCTCCCGCGACGTGGCGCTCCCCGACGCCGCCGTCGTCTCGCACATCCACTTCGACCACCTCGACGGCCTGGGCAACGTCTACCGACTGTTCGACGACCTGTCGGTCCACGCCGCGGACGAGGTGGACCCGGAGACGGGAGAGAGCGTGGCCGACGCCGTCCGGTCCCGGTACGACTACCTGAACCGAATCACGGTCCGCGACCAGACCCCATTCGAACCGTTCGAGGCCGCCGGCTTCGAGGTGACGCTGGTGCCGGTCGACCACCCGCCGCTGGTCTGTTACGGCCTGACAGTCGAGGACGACGCGGGGGCCAAACTCTCGATGACGGGCGACACGAGTTACGCGATTCCGGCCGACTCCCGGGCGGCGCTCGCGGACCCCGACCTGTTGCTCGCGGACGCCATCGTCCCGGCACACCGGTGTGAGTACCACCCCGCGGGCGGGAGTCACCACGACGAGAACGGCGTCCCCCGAACGTACGGGAGCAAGCACATGACGCGGGAGGGCGCGATGGCGATGAGCGAGGAACTCGGCGCCGACCGGGTGCGCCTCGTCCACACCTCCCACTACTACCCGGCGGACGAGGCGTTCGAGGACCCCCTCGCGGTGGACGGCGAGACGTACGACCTGTAACGCTTTTGCCGGTATCGGCCGTCGGATTCACCATGACCGACGCCTCCCGCGCGATGCGAGTCGCCGCGCCGAGCGCCGCCCTCGGCGGCGCGGTCTGGCTCGGACTCGCCGTTCTACAGGGGACCGACCCCGACTGGGTGCAGGGTGCGCTGTTCATGCTGGCGTTCGGCGTCGTCGCAGCCCTCGGGTACCACTACAGCCGCGAGTCCTGAGCGCAGGAGCGACGGTCGACCGACCGCTGCCCGTTCCACCCCCGTCGGACTGCTACACGCCTCACCGCCGCCGGCTCGACACACGCCTCACCGCCGCGGCGAGGACGCCGACCAGCAGAACGGTGAGGACGACGCCGGCGACGACGCCGCCGGGAGGACCGGTGCGAACGCCCACCGGGCCCGCCGTGTCGTCGCTTTCGCCCGTCGAGTCGCTCTCGCCCGCCGACTTCGACTCCCCGCTGGTCCCGCCGTCAGTCGTCGCCTGCCCCGGGTCGTTGGTCGGGCCGTCGTCCACGCCGAACCCGCCCTCGAACTCGTCGATAGCGGCCGAACACCGCTCCAGGCGGTCGGTCCCCGGCGGCGCGTCCGTGAGCGTGACCGTCCCGGTGGCGCTCATGTCCGTCGCGGTCGGTCCGCGGGACCCGTCGACCGGCAGTCGCTCCGCGTCGTACACCAGCCACGGGCCGTACACCTCCCAGACCACCTCGCCGTCCGGGGTGACTTCCACCACCCGGTTGTTCCGCGAGTCGGTGACGAGGGTGTTCCCGTTCCGGAGGCGGTCGGCGTCGCGGGGCCACTCCATGGTTCCGTCGCTCTCGAGGGTCCACGTCCGGTTCCAGGCGCCGTCCCGTCGCTCGTACTCGGTGATGCGGGTGTTCTCGCTGTCGGCGACCAGGATGGTCGGTCGCCCGGACTCGCTCTCGAGGTAGTCGGGGTTGTGTTGCTTCTTGAGCACGGAGAAGTCGTCGTCGCTCCCCAGGGTCATCTCTATCTCGCCGGACGTCCGGTTGACCAGAATCACCTGGTCGAAGTTCCGGGGCGAGAGCAGGTAGCTGTCGTTCCCGACCCTGTCGACGTCGTTGAGGTGGGTCCAGTCCTCCGTGTACTCCCCGCCGACGCTCCGGTCGTAGTGGTCCGCGAAGCGCCACTCCCAGACGATTTCGTCGGCCTTCCGGTCGTAGATGACCAGGCGGTCGTCGTTGGTCTCGTTCTCGGCGTCGTAGTTCCGCATGTTGGCGATGGCGACGTGCCGGTCGTCGATGAGGTCGGCGTCGTGCGTGTCCACGAACGGGAGTTCCTCGCTCCAGACTCGCTCGCCGGTCGCCGGGTCGAGTTCGAACAGGAGCGTCGACCCGCGCTTGGTTGCGGTCACGAACACGTTTCCGTTCGGGAGCGGGTCCACGTCGTACGACCAGACCACGTCGTGGTCGGCACCGCTCCGGTACACCCACTCGATTTCGCCCCGCGGGCCGAACGCGATTAGTCGAGCGTCGGTCTTGTTCGCGCCGTTCGGACCGAAGCGCGCTCCCTGGACGCTCACGAGCGTCAGCGCGTCGGCCGGTTCCGCCACCGTCCCGGCGCACACCTGCGCCGACTGGTTCGCGGTCGTCTGTCCAGCGGCCCGGAAGCCCGTCGTCGGTTCGGCACCCGGCATGCCGGTCGTCAGTTCGGCGCCCCGGACGCCGGTCGGTTCGCGTGCCGCCGCCCCCCCGGTCTCCGCCCCGACCGCTCCGGCGAGCGCCGGTGCGGACACGGCGAGGAGGGCGAGTACCAGGGCGACGGCGACAGACACGTGCGAGCGGACCATCTCTGGCGGAGTGTTCCATCGCGGTCGCATCAGTCTTGCGTCATACGGTCGCCCGCTCGTCGCTCACCGGAAGCGGTCCAGTCCCGCCTGCCGACGAGCCACGCCCGGCGGGTCGGCGACCCACCGGGTCCGGGACTCGCGGAGCGCCGCCCGGTCCATCTCCGGGGGCGGTCCCGCCTCGTGTGACTGACACCCCGGCCCGCACTCGGTTGCCGGGTCCACGACGCGGTCGAACGCCCGGCACCGAGGTCTCCCGTCCGTGGTCGCCGTCGCGTGCTCGCAGGCCGGGAGGTCGTAGGTGCGCCAGCCTTTCCCGTACGCTCGCTCCGCGATGCGGCGGCGCGCCCGCGCCTTCGCGTCGGCGCTCACGACCGCAACCTCGGTTTCGAGCCCCGTCCGGGAGACGAGTTCGACTCCCGGGTCAGCGACCGGGAGCCTCGCGGCCTCGCGGACCACCGTTCGCTCCCCGCTCTCGGGGTCGAACCGCCAGACGCCGACCGCCTCGGGGATGCGATTCAGGTGCGCGCCGGTGACGTAGCTCTCGGTCGCCAGCACCACCTCGTCGAACAGCGCCAGGCTGACGTCGGTGCGCAACTGTCGCTGCAGGTCGCCGGGCGTTCCGAGGTCCGGTTTGTTCTCGACGCCCACCAGGCGGTCGAACCAGTCGTCCGGATACCGGACCGCGCGGCGGACGTACCGGTGACCGCGGCGGCGCTCGCACTCGAAGAACCCCACCTCGACCGCGCGGTCGGT
Source organism: Salinigranum sp. (assembly GCA_041641795.1). Taxonomy (GTDB): domain Archaea; phylum Halobacteriota; class Halobacteria; order Halobacteriales; family Haloferacaceae; genus JBEPXT01. Next base: position 10,504 of record JBEPXT010000082.1, on the reverse strand, counting down.
GGCCCGGCGGGCGGCCTCGGGGTGACAGTCGAAACAGCGCTGCCACCGGCGGGCGCGTCCCCGTCCCACGTCCGACTCGACGGCCCGGACGGGAATCTCCTCGGCGGTTATCACCGCCCGGTCGTCGAATCCCGGCCCCGGAACGACGGCGCAGACGTCGACGACGCGCCGGCCGGGGTCGGCCACCGTCGCCCCGAGCTGGCGGGCCGGGAGCCAGTCGGTCTCCGCTTCGAGGTGGGCACAGAGTGCCACCTCGAAGGCGAACTCGCTCACGGGCTGAGGTGGGACCCGGCACCTCATGAGCGTTCCGCGCCGCGACCCTCGCTCCTGCTGTCCCGACGAATCGTCGGCCTGACTCGCCCCGAACCGAGAACAGCACCTTTATCAGTCGCTCGGGGCGAAAAACACGCAAGATTACTCTCAGGAGGTCAATGGTGACGCAACAACAGACACAACCGGAGGTGAACATCGGACTCGTCGGCCACGTCGACCACGGAAAGACGACGCTGGTCCAGGCCCTCAGCGGGTCGTGGACCGACCAGCACTCGGAGGAGATGAAACGCGGCATCTCTATCCGGCTGGGCTACGCGGACGCGACGTTCCGTCGCTGTCCCGGCGTCGACGAACCCGAGTGCTACACAGTCGAAGAGACGTGCCCGGACGGGTCCGAGAGCGACGTCCTGCGAACGGTCTCGTTCGTGGACGCGCCCGGCCACGAGACGCTCATGGCCACGATGCTCTCTGGGGCCGCCATCATGGACGGCGCCGTCCTCGTGGTGAGCGCCACCGAGGAGGTTCCCCAGGCCCAGACCGAGGAGCACCTGATGGCCCTCGACATCATCGGGGTCGACAACATCGTCGTCGCGCAGAACAAAGTCGACCTGGTCGACCGCGAACAGGCCGTCGAGAACTACCAGCAGATAGAGCGGTTCGTCGAGGGGACCGTCGCCGAGGACGCGCCCATCGTTCCCATCAGCGCCGGGCAGGAGGTCAACATGGACCTCCTCATCGACGCCATCGAGCGCGAGATTCCGACGCCGGAGCGCGACGAGGCCGAGGACACCCGGATGTACGTGGCCCGGAGCTTCGACATCAATCGCCCGGGGACGACCTGGGAATCGCTCTCCGGCGGCGTCGTGGGCGGGAGTCTCGTTCAGGGCAAACTCACGGTCGACGACGAGATAGAACTCCGGCCCGGCCGCGAAGTCGAGGAGGGCGGCCAGTCCGAGTGGCGACCGATAACCACCGACGTCCGGTCGCTGCAGGCCGGCGGCCAGCAGGCCGACGAGGTGCGGCCCGGCGGACTGCTCGGCGTGGGGACGGGGCTCGACCCGAGCCTCACGAAGGGCGACGCTCTCGCCGGCCAGCTCGCCGGCGAACCCGGGACGCTCCCGCCCGTCCACGAGGCCTTCGAGATGGACGTCGAGTTGCTCGACCGCGTGGTCGGCACCGAGGGCGAGGAGATAGAGGACATCTCGACCGGTGAACCGCTGATGCTGACGGTCGGCACCGCGACCACTGTGGGCGCGGTCACCAGCGCCCGACAGGGCGAGGCCGAGGTTTCGCTGAAGCGCCCCGTCTGCGCCGAGCCCGGGGCGAAAATCGCCATCAACCGTCGCGTCGGCGCCCGCTGGCGGCTCATCGGTATCGGCACGCTCACGTGACAGCCACTATCGTCATGGACACGAACGCGCTGATGATGCCGGTCGAACTCGACGTGCGCCTCTTCGAGGAACTCGAACGCCTGCTCGGAACGACCACCGAGGCGCTCGACCTGGTCGTCCCCGCGGCGGTGGTGGCCGAACTGGAGCGACTGGCGACCGGCGGCGGCGAGGAGGCCGTCGCGGCCTCGGTCGGGGCGGACCTGGCCGACCGCTGCCGGGTCGTCGACACGGACGCATCGTACGCTGACGACGCGGTCCTCGAACTCGCGACGAGCGAGGGGACGTACGTCGTCACGAACGACCTGCCCTTGCGGTCCCGTCTGCTCGAACGCGGCGTTCGGGTAATCGGTATAAGGGGGCAGGACAAATTGCAGATAACCGAACCATAGCATGTACAAACGGGTACGACTCAAAGACACGGTCGAGGTCCCGCCGAAACACCTCGCCGACGTGACGCCGGAACGGGTGCGACGCCTGCTCCAGGACAAACTCGAGGGACGAATGGACGAAGACGTGGGCAGCGTCGTCAGCGTCATCGAAGTACACGACATCGGCGAGGGGACGGTACTCCCCAACCGGCCCGGGGTCTACTACGAGGCCGAGTTCGACGCGATTACGTACGACCCCCAGATGCAGGAAGTCGTGGACGGCAACGTCGTCGAGGTGGTGGAGTTCGGCGCGTTCGTCGGCATCGGTCCGGTGGACGGGTTGCTCCACGTCTCGCAGATTTCGGACGAGTACCTCGCCTACGACGGCGAGAACCAGCAACTCGCGTCGACGGAGTCCAACCGCACGCTCGGCGTCGGCGACCCCGTCCGCGTCCGCATCGTGACCAAGAGCATCGACGAACGCAACCCGCGGGACTCGAAGATCGGCCTGACGGCGAAGCAGCCCGGACTCGGCAAGCACGGGTGGCTCGAAGCCGAGCGCCAGAAGCGCCAGGCCACGACGGAGGGTAACTGATGGCGAAAAAACGGCTCGCCTGCCGCGAGTGCCACTACATCAACGACCCGGACGCGCAGGTCTGTGAGTCCTGCGGCTCGTCGAGTCTCACCGAGGACTGGGCCGGATACGTCGTCATCACGCACCCCGAAGAGAGCGAAATCGCCACCGAGATGAACGTCAGCGACGCCGGCGGATACGCGCTCAAGGTCCGCTAGGCGGCGATGCTCCGTCTCCCAGCCGACCTCCGGGACGCGTTCAAAGACCCGATGGGCCCGGTCTTCTCGGACCCCGAGTCTCTTCTCTCCGCGGCCGGGCGGGCGAGCGAACGCCACGCCGCCCCCGACGCGTCGACGCCGCTCGTCGCCGTCGGCGACGCGGTCACCTACCACCTCAGGCGGGCCGGCCGCGACCCGGACGTGGCCGTGGTCGACGGGATGACCGAACGCGAGGCCGTCGACGAGGCGGTCCGCGAGGCCCTCGACACCGACCACCCTCGAATCCGGGTGTCGAACGAGGCGGCGACGCTCTCGCGGGAGTTGCTCCGCGCGCTGCGCGACGCGCTCGCGGCCGACGACCCCACCGTCGTCGAAGTCGACGGGGAGGAGGACCTGGCGGCCCTCCCCGCCATCGTGGCGGCCCCCGACGGGGCGAGCGTCGTCTACGGGCAACCCGGCGAGGGGATGGTCCACGTGGCCGTGACGCCCCAGACCCGGGCCGACGCGAGGACGCTGTTCTCCCGGCTCGACGGCGACGTCGAGGCCGCACTGGACCTCCTGGACGCCTGACGCGCCGGCGCATCGACGCCCGGGACCAGTGACCGTCGAATCTCGGCTGGCGGTCAGCCGCCGGTGACCGTGACCGACTCCGCTATCGTTTCGTCGTCGAACTCGTCGGGGTACGACCGTCGCGGTCCGTGCTCGCTCCCGTCTGCGTTGAACACGTGCATCCGGAGTGCCTGGCGGGCGCGCTGGTAGACGTTCTCGGCCTGCATCGCTTTCGACCGGGAGGTCCCGCAGTACGGGCACGTCCAGACGTACGACCGACCGTCGGCGTCCCGCTGTTTCTTCCCGCGGGTCACGGGGAGGCACCTTCGCGATGCTCGGCGGCGAATGCGTCGCGTCGCCATCTGGCGCGCTCGGTGTCGGTGCGCGCGGTATCTATCGTGGCTCGCCACACGTCTCCGCTCGGGCAGACGGGCGCTCGCCGGCTGGTCGGCGACGAGGCGTCGCTGTCCCGGGTCTCCCTGTCCTCGTGCCCGTCACTCATCCTGCATCGACGTAGTTCAGCCCTGGCCAACCAAGTTGAGGTGGGTATAACAACCTGTTTATAAAATCACCGACGACCGGTTTGTAAACTCCCCGTCGGTGGCGGTGGTTCTCACCACGCCGTGCGGTCCGGGCGCCCCCGCGGGTCTTCCGGGGTCAGCGAACCACCGAGGCGGCGAGCGTGACGACGCTCGACGCTGCGAGGAGCACCACGCTCCATGCGGCGACGCGGCGGGCGAACCGTTTGGGGCCCGCGGCGGCGAACCCCGCCTTCACGGCGACGCTCGACGCCGTCGCCAGGAGGATGGCGACGACGGCGGCAGTCTCGTCGATGGTCCCGCCGCGGTAGAGGAGGACCGCGGTGGTCGTCGCGCCGGCCGAGGAGACGAGCCCCGAGACCAGCGAACTGACGTAGAGGCCGGCGGTGCCGAAGTTCGTCTGGGCGAGGGTCCCCACCAGGAGGATGAGCAGGAAGACGAGGCCGAACGCGAGGGCGTTCCGGAGCGAGAACGGGCTCTCCAGCTCCAGGTCGACCTGCTGTTTCCAGTCGGCGGTCACGAGGGCGACGGCGACGCTCCCGAGGATGAGTCCGCCGAGGGGCACTACCGCGCCGAGGAGCATCCGGTTGGGGAACGTGAACGCCAGCGCGATTGCGAGGTTCCGGAGGGCCATCGCGGCGTCGGCCAGCAACACCCCCGCGACGCCGTAGGAGACGGCGGCCGGCGACTGGCGCACGTGGTCGAGCATCGTCCCCACGACGGCCGTCGAAGAGGCCAGACCGCCGACGAACCCCGTCACGGCGACGCCGCGGCCGCCGTACTCGGTGACGACGGCGTAGTTGGCGATGCCGATGCCGGCCACGGTGACGACCATCAGCCAGGCAACCCGCGGCTCGAAGGCGACGCCGAGCACCGTGACCTCGCCGCTCGGGAGCAGCGGGTAGACGACGAACGCGAGGATGGCGAACTCCGTGGTCGAGCGTATCTCCTCCAGCGAGAGGTGTCCGGCGAACGAGTGCAGTTCCCGCTTCAACACGAGGAGCATCGACGAGACGACGGCGACGGTGACCCCGGCGAAGATGAACTCCGCCCCGACGAGGGCGCCGATGCCGTAGGCCACGAGCAGCGACGCGGAGGTGGTGAGCGCGAGCGCGTCCTCCTCGGTCTGCCGCATCCCCTGGACCGCGAGCAGCACGCCCTGGACGACGACGAGCGCACCGCCGACGAGGAGCAGTAGCTCGCCCAGCGGCGACTCGAGTGCGAGGACGGTGAACAGCGCGCCCGCGAGACTCGTCAGCGAGAAGGTGCGGATGCCGGCGGGTTTGTCCGACCACTCCCGTTCGAGGCCGAGAAACAGCCCCAGCGCGGCCGCGACGACGAGACGAATCACCGCCTGGTCGACGGTGATGGAGACCTCACTCAACTGCAGCAGCGAAGACACGGTACACAGTCCCGCGCGACGGACAAAAAGCGGTGCGCTTGCCACCGCCCGGACGAGAGGGTCGTCACCGCGGCACGTCTCAATGCTTCGAAATCCTTTTACTGACTTCGGGTGGATTTACGTCCAACTGATCCATGGATATCGAAATCATCGAGGAGGACGAAAACCCGATGTTGCACCGGACCGACGTCCGGTTCCAGATTACGCACGACGAGGCGACGCCGTCCCGCCTCTCGGTCCGCGACAGTCTGGCCGCGAAGCTGAACAAGAACTCCGACGAGGTGGTCGTCCACGAACTGGACACCAAGTTCGGCATGCGAAAGACCATCGGCTACGCGAAGGTCTACGACAGTCCGGAGGACGCCCGGGACGTCGAGCAGGATTTCATGCTCGAGCGGAACAAGATTGAACTGGGCGCCGAGGACGGAGAAGTCGAGACCGAGGCCGAGGCCGAGGAAGCCTGAGGCGTGCGGGTTCTCGGCATCGAGGGCACGGCGTGGGCGGCGAGCGCCGCCGTGTTCGATACCGAGACCGACGACGTTTTCATCGACTCTGACCCCTACGAACCGGACAGCGGCGGCATTCACCCGCGGGAGGCCGCCGAGCACATGGGCGATGCGATTCCGGACGTCGTCGAGACGGCGCTCGCCCGCGCGCGGGACCATGCCGACGCCGAAGGGCGGTCCGACGCCCCGCCGGTCGACGCCGTGGCGTTCTCGCGAGGTCCCGGCCTCGGACCGTGTCTCCGCATCGTCGGCACTGCGGCCAGGTCGGCGGCCCTGACCATGGACGTCCCCCTCGTCGGGGTCAACCACATGGTCGCGCACCTCGAAATCGGCCGGTACCAGTCCGGATTCGACCGGCCGGTCTGCCTGAACGCCAGCGGCGCGAACGCCCACCTGCTAGGCTTTCACAACGGTCGCTACCGCGTGCTCGGCGAGACGATGGACACCGGCGTCGGCAACGCCATCGACAAGTTCACTCGCCACGTGGGGTGGTCCCACCCCGGCGGCCCGAAGGTCGAACGGGCGGCCCGGGACGGCGAGTACGTCGAACTGCCGTACGTCGTCAAGGGGATGGACTTCTCGTTCTCGGGAATCATGAGCGCCGCAAAGCAGCTGTACGACGAGGGCGAACCCGTCGAGAACGTCTGTCGCGGCCTGCAGGAGACCATCTTCGCGATGCTCACGGAAGTCACAGAGCGGGCGCTGTCGCTGACCGGGACCGACGAACTCGTCCTCGGCGGCGGCGTCGGGCAGAACGACCGCCTGCGGGAGATGCTCGCCGAGATGTGCGAGCAGCGGGGCGCGGCGTTCTACGCGCCCGAGCCGAGATTCCTCAGGGACAACGCCGGCATGATTGCGGTGCTCGGCGCTCAGATGCTGGCGGCGGGTGACACCCTCGACGTCCCGGCGTCGGGCGTCGACCCGAACTTCCGCCCGGACCAGGTCCCGGTCACCTGGCGCGGGGACGAGGAGTCGGTCGCCCGGACGGTGGCTGACGAGACGGAGGTCCAGGGCGCGGAGGCGACCGTCACGCTGGACCCGGACCGGGTCCAGAAGCGTCGCCGCCCCAAGTCCTACCGCCACCCGGCCCTCGACGACCGACTGCGCCGCGAGCGAACCGTCGCCGAGGCGCGACTGACCAGCGAGGCGCGACGGCAGGGCGTCCCGACGCCGCTGGTGTACGACGTTGACCCCGAACGAGGCGTCCTGGTGTGCCAGCGCGTGGGCGCGACGGACCTCGCGGGCAACCTCACGCCCGAACGGGTCGCCGCCGTCGGCCGCTATCTGGCGACGCTCCACGGGGCCGGTATCGTCCACGGCGACCCGACGACCCGGAACGTCCGGGTGAGCGACGACCGGGCGGCCGGGTCCTCGACAGACGACTCCGCGGCGGGGGCTTCTACCGGGGGCTCCGCGCCGGGCGTGTCCCTCATCGACTTCGGCCTCGGCTTCCACTCGGGACACGTCGAGGACCACGCCATGGACCTCCACGTGTTCGAACAGAGCGTGGAGGGGACCGCCGACGACCCGGCACCGCTGGTCGCGGCGGTGCGCGAGGGGTACGCCGCCGTCGGCGACGAGTCCGTCCTCGACCGACTCCGCGACATCGAAGGTCGGGGCCGCTACCAGTAGGGGCGCGCACTCGCCGAGTACCGGCCGCGTTCGGCGGCCTGTCCCCGGTCTGACCCCGGTTTTCTTGAGACGGGCACGCGAATCCCCCGCCATGGCCGACCGCAGGCGGCTGGTCCGCTACTATCTGGTCTCCATCGTCCTCTCGGTCGTCGTGTTCACGGTGGCCTACGACCTGGGGATGAGCGCGTTCGACGGGCGTCCCCGGACCCTCCTCCAGTCGTTCGAGTGGGTGATGCAGACGCTCACCACCACCGGGTACGGGCAGGACGCGCCGTGGCGGAGCCCGCTGATGACCGCGCTCGTGGTGACCGTCCAGGTGGCCAGCCTGGTGCTCATCTTCGCCGCCTTCCCCATCGTCATCGTTCCGCTGGTCGAAGACGCGCTCAAGACGACCGCACCCACCGAGCGCCGCGACCTCTCGGACCACGTCGTCGTCTGCGCTCACAGCACCCGGACCGAGACGCTCGTGGACGAACTCGTCGCGCGCGACGTCCCGTACGTCGTCGTCGAACCTGACCGGGAACGGGCGCGTGACCTCTACCAGCGAGACTGGGAGGTGGTCCACGGCGACCCGGAGTCGACCGACGCCCTGCGACGCGTCGACGTCGCCGACGCCAGGGCCGTCGTCGCGGACGCCGACGACACCGTCGATTTGAGCATCATCATGACCGCCCGGTCGATCACAAGCGAGGTCCCCGTCTACAGCGTCGTCGAGGACGCGGACCTCGTCAAACACCACGAGCAGGCCGGCGCCGACCGGGTCTTCTCGCCGCGGGTGCTCCTCGGGCGCGGGCTGGCGAACAAGGTCCGCCACGCCGTCTCGACCGACCTGGACGCGGTCGACCTGGGCCGGGACTTCGAGTTCGTCGAGGTGCCAATCCAGCCCGGGAGCACGCTCCGGGGCGACCGGGTCGCGGACGCGCCGGTCGGCGCCCAGTCCGGCGTTCGACTCCTCGGCGCCTGGTCGAGCGGCGAGTTCCTGACGCCGCCGTTCCCCGACCTCCGCCTGGACGAGCACACGGTGTTGCTGGTCGCGGGCCGTGACGCGGCGCTCCGTCGGCTCAAGCGCCTCTCGCTGTCCGAGGTCCGTCCGTACGGCCGCGGCGAGGTGATAATCGCGGGCTTCGGCGTCGTCGGGTCGACCGTCTCGGACACGCTCGCCGGCGAGGACGTCCCCCGGACGGTGGTGGACGTCGAAGACCGCCCCGGGGTTGACGTCGTCGGCGACGTGACCGACGCCTCGACGCTCCGCGAGGCCGGCGTCGACGAGGCGCGGACGGTGGTGCTCGCGCTGAACGACGACACCACAACCCTCCTGGCGGCGTTCGTCGTCCGCGAGGTCAACCCCGACGCCGAAATTGTCGCCCGCGTCGAGAACACCGAGAGCGTCACGAAACTGTACCGCGCGGGGGCGGACTACGTGCTCGCCCTGTCGACGGTCACCGGCCGGTTGCTCGCCTCGACCATCCTCGACGAGGGCGAGGTGCTGACTGTCGACCGCCAGGTGGAGGTCGTTCGGCTCCCGGCCGACTCGCTCGCGGGCCGGACGCTGAGCGAAGCGGCGGTGGCAGAGCGAACCGGGTGTACCGTCGTCGCCGTCGAGCGACGGGACGGGCGCGTCGTGACCGACCTCGCCGACTGGACCGAGATACGCCAGTCGGACCACGTCGTCGTCGCCGGGTTGGGCACGGACATCTCGCGGTACTCGGAGACGTTCCTCGACGGCTGACCCGGCCAGCGTCTGCGGCCGCCTCCCGTTCCGACCCCGGGACACTCTCCGTTCTGGATGCGCGACGCCAGTCGGGTCCTTCCGGACGCCGGGGCGCGGTTCGGGACCCGACGCGGGACGCGAATTCTCGGGTCCGGGCAGTTCGTTCCCGGCGGCCGGGACGCGGGCCAAAACGCTTTATCCCGCCGGGTTGTACCTGTTCAACATGGCTGACAAACCGCAGTCTGGTACTCTCTTCGGCGTCCCGTACAACTTCGAGCGACCGAGCGTCGGGCGGATGCTCTCGTCGTACTGGAAGCCCGGGGAGCGGATGCTGGTGGAGAAGCCCTTCGGCATCGGGTACACGCTCAACCTGGCCAACTGGCGGTCCTGGATCGTCCTCGTCGTCGTCGCGGCGCTCCTCTGGATGGAGCGCGGCAAGAAACAGGCGGGCGAGGCCGAGGACGAGGAACCGGTCGAAGTCATCGTCGACTGAACGCCGCGACTTTTGGCGACCGGGTGCGCTGATTCCCCGGCGCCGCGCCGTCGTCTCCCGGTGAGCGACGGCCACGCCGGGACCGCCGTACGGCAGTCACCCGCATCCCCAGCGACCGCCGTACCGACGCCTCTTTCCCGCGACCCGCCGCACTCTCGATATGCTCAACTACGTCACCACGAACCCCGGAAAAGTCCGCGAGGCGGAGGAGTACCTCGGCGACGAGGTGCGCGGCGTCGAGTTCGACTACACCGAGATTCAGGCCGCCGAACTCGGCCCCATCGCCGCCCGCGGCGCGCGCGACGCCTACCGGGAGGTCGGCGGCCCGGTGCTGGTCGACGACGCGGGCCTGTTCGTCGACGGCCTCGACGGGTTCCCCGGCCCGTACTCCTCGTACGTCGAGGAGACCGTCGGGGTCGAGGGCGTCTACCGACTGGTGACCGGCGAGGGCGAGCGTCGGGCGGCAGACGACCGACCGAGCGACGAGTCGGTCGTCCACCGCGCGTCGTTCCGGTGCGTGCTCGCCTACTGCGACGGCGAGGCGTTCGACGCCAGCCCCGACCCCGTCGACCGCGAGGACCGCGTCTCGGCGGCGGCCGCCGGCAGCGACGACGCCGGACTCCCGGTCAAACTGTTCGAGGGCGCCGTCCCCGGTCGAATCGTCGCTCCGCGCGGCGACGGCGGCTTCGGCTACGACCCCATCTTCGAGCACGACGGGCAGACGCTCGCCGAGATGTCTCCCGCCGAGAAAAACGCTATCTCACACCGGGGCCGGGCGCTCGCGAAGTTCGCCGAGTGGTACGCCGACCGCTGACTTGCTCCGGTCCGCTGCTGCGTCGGGTCTGCCT
>JBEPXT010000081.1:0-16541 GCA_041641795.1 Salinigranum sp. | reverse complement strand
GTCCGGTACCCGTCCCCCCCCCCTCGCCGGACGTTTCGACGGGTTCGAAAACGGGTTGCCACGAACGGAACTCCCGTGCCTCTGATTCGGCGTGCTGCCGGTGGGTGACGTGCCCCCGTCCTCACTTGGCAGTGCTTACGATTTTCACGACGTCTCCCTCTTCGAGCTCGTAGTCCTCGGCGATGCGTCGCTTCGACCGCGCGTCGACGGCGTGCAGGTATCCCTCGCCGATGTCCGAGTGGACGGCGTACGCCAGGTCCCGCGGGGTGGACCCGCGTTCGAGGAGGAACGCGTCGGGGAGCGTCTCACCCGTCCCGTCGGTCCACCGCGTCTCGTTCTGGACCGGATAGCTGGTTAGCATGTCCAGCACGTCGTAGGCGGCGGTATCGAGCGCCGTCTGGACGCCGGTGCCGTCGAACTGCTCCATCACCGTCCGAATCTGCTCGAGTCCGGTCCGCTGAGCGTCGGTCACGTCGCCGACGACGGCGAAGTCCTCGTCTCCAGGGTCGTACTCCACGATTCCAGCCTCCGCCCCTTTCCTGAGAGCGAGTTCCCCGTCGGCCGTCGCCGGAATCACGACCGACCCGGTCTCCCGGAGGCGTTCGATGTTCTCCGCCGGGGCGACGTCTGCCTTGTTGGCGACGAGGATTATCGGCTTCGTTCTGGCGCGAACCTCCCTGGCGAGCGTCTCGCGGTGGTCGTCGGTCCAGGCCCGCGGGTCCGTCGGGTACTCCAGGTCGCGGAGACAGGCGGCCACGTCGGCCTCCGTCGCCCCGAGTCCCGTGAGCATCTCGGCCAGCGCCTCGTCGATGTCGAAGTCCGGCGACCGGGATTTGCGCTCGACCGACTCCCAGTTGCGGTCCACGATGCCGGCCAGCCACAGGTCCATCTCCTCCTCGACGAAGTCGACGTCCTCAACCGGGTCGTGGGCGCCGATTTCGACCGGTTCCCCCTCCTCGTTAGTGCCGCCCGACGCGTCGACGACGTTGACGATGACGTCGGCGTTGGTCAACTGGTCGAGAAACTGGTTCCCCAGGCCGCGCCCCTCGTGTGCCCCCGGGACGAGTCCCGCCACGTCGATGAGTTCGACCGGCACGTACCGCTTTCCGTCCTCGCAGTTCCCGCACCGCCCTTCCCGGTCCAGGCAGGGACACCGGGTCCTGACGTGGGTTATGCCCCGGTTGGCGTCGATGGTCGTGAAGGGGTAGTTGGCCACGTCGACGTCGGCCATCGTGGCCGCCTTGTAGAAGGTGGACTTGCCCGCGTTGGGCTTGCCCGCGAGCGCGATAGACAGCATACCTCGTTGTGCGCGCGTACGCGGGAATTGCCTTTCGCTTCACCCGACCCGGGGACGCGTCCCGGACCCGTAGACGCCTCCCTGCCACTGAAACAGTCGCCCGAACGAGTCACTGCCAGTCACCGGTCGGCGGGCTTTCGGCCGAAAACGACCAGGCGCCGGGAGTCGGCCTCCAGTGTCTCGCCGTCGAACGACGCGTACAGCGCCACGTCCGAGAATCCCGCTCGCGCTACCATCGCGGCCAGTTCCACCGGGGCGTACAGGCGGACGTCGAACTCGAACGACCGCAGGTACGTCTCCGACTCGTCGTCCAGCACGTGGACCGTCGTCTGCATCCGGGCTGTCTGCGGGTCGTACTCGCGGGTCTCGACGTGAACTTCGCTCTCGAAGAAACTGACCCCGTCGGCGTCGAATGCGGAGAGGACGCCCTCCCTGTTTGCCAGTTCCAGCGCGACGACCCCGCCCTCGGCGGTCCGGTCGTACATTCCGTCGAGGACGCGCTGGTTGGTCTCCTCCCCGTAGTATCCGAAGGTAGTCCAGAAGCTAGTCACCAGGTCGTACGCTCCGTCCACGTCGCCGAGTTCGCGCATGTCGCCGCGCTCGAAGGTGGCTCGGTCGCTCGCGTCGCCCCTCGCGCGCTCTCGCGCGCGTTCGAGGTACGCCTCCGAGATGTCCACGCCGTGTGCCTCCACGCCGGCCTCCGCGAATGCCAGGACGTGCCGTCCCATGCCGCACCCGACGTCGAGGACCGTATCCGGGTGCAGGTCGTACCGGCGTTCGACGAGGTCTAGCAGGTCGCCCACCTGGTCTGGGGCCTCGTCGGTTCGGCGGTCGAGGGTCGGTGCGAACAGGTCGGGGTCCCGGGTGAACAGTGATTCAGTCCAGTGGGGCATCGTCCGTTCGTCTCACTACAGGCGCCCGGCGACGAAAATACGCGCCCCCGGTTTGCGACCTCGTGCCACGGCGAGCGGGGTCGAACAAGGTCCTACCGTCCCAGGCCGGAGAGGATTCGCCGCCGCCGCAGGAGGACGAGTAGCAACACCGCCAGGGGTCCGAGGAACACGACGAGGTACGGGAGGGCGTACGCGAACGCGACGACGAGGGCCCGGAGGGCGACGACCACGCCGTCGACCGACTGGAGGAACGCCGAGAGCACCGGCGTGTCGTACCACTGGTCCGGTGCGACGCGCGTGTCCGGACGCGGCTCCCGCATCTCGACGCTGATGGTCGAGTAGGCGACACGCTGTTCGAGCGACTGCTTGCGCGCTTCGAGACGCTCGATTTCGGTCTGGACCTCGGAGAGCCGCTTCTGGACCGCCAGCACGTCCTCGGTGTCGTTGGCCTCCTGGTAGAGCTGACGGAGCTGGTCGCGCTGGGCCCGGAGATTCTGCAGTCGGGCGTTGATGTCGACGAGCTGGTCGGTCACGTCCTGGGTGCTCGTACTCGACTGGCGGACGTCGCCCTCCGCTTCGAGTCGGGACATCGTCTGCGAGAAGTTCTCGCTCGGTACCCGGAGCACGAGGCGGCCCGTCACGTACGTCTCGTTGTCGACGCGGTTCACCTCGCGGTGGGAGTCGGCCACGTAGCCGCCGTAGCTCTCGACGGCCGCGGTGACGTTCTCCCGCGCAGCCGTGAAGTCAGTCACTTCCATCGACACTCGCCCCGTTCTGATGATGGCCTGCTGGCGCGCCTGGAGGTTCGTCTCGCCCCGACTCCCAGCCGAACCCCCGGCTTCGGGCGCCCCTGTCGCCTGTGCGGCGTAGTCGGCCGACACGTCTACCCCGCCGGCCGCGGTTTTCTCGGCCAGCGCGGTTCCGCCGCCCCCGCCGTCCTGTGCAACTGCCGCATCACCGCCGCCGCTGCCGGCGCCGCTACACCCCGCGGTCACCAGAATCACTGCGAGCGCGAGCGTCGCGAGCAGGCGTCGAGTCGGTACCATGCCAGACTGTTCGCCAATCGGAAGAATAGCCCTTGGGGAGAGACAAGCCACCGTTTTACATATTCGCCCGGCGCCCGGCGCATCCGCTGACTGCGGGCGGTCGGCCGGTGGCGTGTGCCGCTACTCTATCTCGCGCGAGGGGTCTGGCTTGAGGATGCGCATCTCGCCGCGGGCGCGAACCGTTCCGTCGACGGTCGCCCCTTCGTGCAACTGGAGGTCGGCGCAGGAGACGTCCCCGAGGACGCGGGCACCCTCCTCGACGGTCACGGTCCCGGACCGCGTCGTCACGTCGCCGTGGACGCGGGTTCCCGACCCGACGACGATGTCCTCCCGGGCGCGGAGGCTGCCGAAGACGTTGTTCTCCGCTCCGAGGCGGATGGACTTCGCCCGGACGTTCCCGTGGAGTCGGCAGCGGTCCCCGACGCGCGCGGGCGTGGAAACCCGCCACGCGTCGTCGGAGACGGTCGCTCCCCGGGGTATCACGAGCGGTTGGGCGCCGCCCTCGTCGTCGGACAGCGCCGAGGCCAGTTCGTCCGCGGCCTCCTGTTCGCCGAGTCGGAGCAGTTGCGAGAGGACGATGAAGTAAAACACCAGCGTCGGCACGGGGTTCCGGATGACTATCCACCCGTTCGCCTCGAACCCCTCCTCGATGTCGACGTCGTCGCCGATGTCGAGGTCGCCGGAGACCATCAGCCGGCCCCCGACGTGCACTCGTTCGCCGAGGTACGCGTCGTCGCCGACGAGCACGTTCCCCGCCACGTCACACCACACGTCGAGGCGGCAGTCGTTCTCGGCCTCGATGTCGCCACCGAACCGGACCCGTTCTCCGGCGATTACGTTCCGGCCGCGGACGCCGAACTCGACGGTGCTCTGTCCGCCGACGACCACGTCCCCGTCGGTGACGAGGTCGTGCTCCTCGACGGTCGTGCCGTCGGGTATCTCCAGGGCGTCCAGTGGGTCCGTGCCAAGTGACACAGTGAAAACCAGTACCTGCGGTGTAATAAACGACCGCAAGACGGTCGTCAGACACGTGTCATCGGGCGTGGATGAGCCGGCTGCCGGGGGGCGTTCGTTCCGACCTCCCGACAGTGCGTTTAAATAGGGGGGCGCGCAACGAATCCACATGACCCTCCTGTCCTTCGACGATCGCGGCGTAGACGTCGTCTACGAGGGGACGGAGTTCAGACTGGAGAAAGACCTCATCGAGGAGGCGACCCGGAAGCAGTACCCGGACGTCACCGACCACGAGGTGATGAAACTCGTCGAGAAGAACCCCTCGCTGAACGGCGAACCGCGCCGAATCGCGGACATTCTCGAGTAGCGGGGACGGGCGGCCGGTATCGAGTAGCGGGGACGGTCAACTGTTCTCGAATCGCGCAGCCGACTTCGACGGCTAGGGCGGGCGGAGCGCGGTCGCAAAGTTCTCGGTGTCTCCGCGGGACGTACCTGTATGGGTTCGGATTCGGGGGTCCAGCCAATCGCCGTACTGGTCGCGGGCGTCGTCGGCGCCGCGAGTGGCTATCTGTTCCTGGGGGTGCCGGGAGCGGGTATCGGCCTCGTACTCGCCGTCGTCATGCTGGTTCTCACGGCCAGGGACATCGTCTGAGGCGACCGCGGAGAGACGGACGCTAACTAACGCCAACGAGGGGCAGTGTGTGACGCCCCGGGAGTCGCGATAGCGGCGGCGACGACCCTCGCGAGGGGACGCTCAATCGAGCGAGCGGTCGGGCGCCGCGCCGGACCGACCGGACGCGTCGCCGCGTCGGTTCGCCCCGCGGTCTGCGCTCCGCAGGCGTTCTTCGAGTGCAACCGTGAGAATCGACCCCGCAATCTCGGCCCCGCCCGTGAGCGGGTCGAGGGTCGTCTCGCCGCGTCGTTCGCGGTAGTCGATGGGGAGTTCGGCGACGCGATAGCCGCGCATCACCGGTCGTATCAGGAGTTCGGCGGAGAGGCCGGTGTTCTCCGTCCACCGAATCGATTCGAGGACTGACCGCCTGTAGGCGCGCATCCCGGTCGTCACGTCGTGGAGGCGCGCCCCGACGAGGAGACTCGACAGGCCGGCGAACGCCCGGTTCCCCAGGCGGTTCATCGCCGGCATCGCCTCGGCGCCGGGTGAGATCCGGTCGCCGCTCACTACGTCGAACCCGTCGTTGATGGCCTCGAGGAAGTCCGGCAGTCGCTCCATCGGGTACGTGTCGTCGCAGTCCGTGGTCACGACGACCGGTCGGTTCGGCGCCAGCACCGCCTCGCGGACGGCGACGCCGTATCCCTGTGGCTCCTGCCTGTGGACCGTCGCCCCCCGCTCCCGGGCGATGGCTGGCGTCCGGTCGGTTGACCCGTCGACGCACACGACCGCCGCCCGGTCGTCGGTCACCCTGGCGACGTCGTCGAGAACCCGTCCCACGGCTTCGGCCTCGTTGTACGTCGCCATGACGACTGCCACGTCGTCGAACGTGAACTCGTCGGTCATCAGCGGCTATCTGAGACGAACGTGCTTTAATTTTTAGGTCCGCCAAAACCAGCGCGGCGCGTCGTGGCGGCGGGTGCAGTCGGAGGGAGCAGCGAGCGGTGACCCGCCGGTTACCCGAGTCCGCGGTCGTCCGGCGCGTCTTCCAGCGTCTCGGACTGCTCGATGAGGTAGTCCATGAGTCGCCGCGCGGTGGATTCGACCTCGCGGAGTTCGTCGCTCGACTGGCCGCTGACGCGCACGGAAATCTGGTAGAGGTCCAGTTCCACGTGCGGCGTGGTCTCGTCGGTTCCGTTCTCGTCGGTCCCGTTCTCGTCCGCACCCGGGTTCTGGTCGGCGTCGTCGCCGGCGTCAGCTCCCGACTCCTCGCCGTCAGCCACGCCCGCCGACGCCTCCGTCGCCTCGACTTCCGGATTCGTCTCGTCCGAGGCGTCCGAGTTCTCGGTCATGGGAACCGGCAGTGACCGACGAGACAAAAACCCTCCCGTTGCGCGCCGCACATCGGGCGCCAGCCCCTGCTCCTCACAGTTCGGCAGGGAAGACGTCCCGGTGGAGGCGGTCGGCGACGGTGTCCATCAGCGTCTGAAGGTTGACGGTGTCCTCCCGGTTGTACGCCACCAGCGTGTCGAGGGCGTCGTCGTCGCCGCGCTCGTACTCTCGCCAGAGGCGGACCGCGTCCCGGCCGGAGATGTCCGGTCGGTCCCGGTCGAGGCCGACGGCGGATTCGACCCGTTTCAGTCCGCCCGTCAGCCCGAGTCGACGACAGGGGTACATGAGGTCGACGTGGGGCGACGTGATGGAGAGGTCGAACGACTGTTCCAGGAACGGCACGTCGAAGCGTTTGCCGTTGAAGCTCACCAGGAGGTCCGCCGCCTCGAACTGCGCCTCCAGCGCCTCTACGGTGAGGTCCCGGCCACGGACGAGCGTGGTCGTCTCACCGCCGCAGTGGAAGCTCACGGTGGTCACGTCGTTTCGATGGTGGTCGAGTCCGGTCGTCTCGATGTCGAAAAAGCAGGTCGAATCCCGAAAGTTCTCGTACAGGCGCCACCGCTCGGCGCTCGGAAATTGCTCGTGGAAGTACGGGGCATCGCCGTCCGACAATCGCTCGCGCGCTTCCGCGATGTAGGTCTCGATGCGGTCGGCCGTCGTCGGTCCGACTGCGTTCCGGGAGAACTCGTCCCAGTGCGTGATTCCCTGCTGCCAGAGTTTCTGCTCGGTCCGCTCCCCCACACCCTCGACAGGGATGAAACTATTCTCGATTCGCACGTTCGTTCCGGCGCGACGAATCGAAGTAAATCCGTCGGTTCGGCCACTTCTATCGCCGGACGTGACGGCGTCGCACGTCAGTCGTCCCCGGAACGAACGTCCGAGAGGAGCGTCGACGCCAGGGCGCGCTCCTCCGCAGTCATCGACTCGTCGTCCGTTATCTCGGCGAGGACCTCCGCCCCGCGGTCCCCGTGTGACGGCAGTTCGCGAATCGCGTTCTCGCGGACGTACTTGTGCCGGGTCGAATCCGTGGCGATGTCTCGCAGGCGCTCGACTTCGCGTCGTGCACGCTCCTCGTCCGACGTGGTGACCTCCGCGCCCTCCGTGTGTTCGGTTGTCTCGGCGGTCCCTGTGGGTTCCGAGCTTTCTGTAGTCTCGTTGGTCTCCGCGGATTCTGCGGTCCCTGCGGTCTCGGTCGTTTCCCCGGCCTCGGACGTCTCTGCCATTTCGGGCGACTCTGTTCGCTGCGCCGTTTCGTGATTTTCCGGCGAGTCCGCGGCGGCTGCGTCGGAACGCGCTGCCGAATCTGAGACGACGTCGTCTGCAACCGGGGTGACGTCGGCCGAACTCGACGCTCGGTCGCCCGACTCCGATTCGGCCTCTCGTTCCCGAGCTACGTCCTCGTTCGCCGACTCGGAATCGGCGGGGGAGTCGGCCCCACCGCTCTCTGTCGTTTCGACGTCCGGTCCCTGCGCCGAGTCCGACCTCGGAGTCTCGGCTCCCTCGTCGCTCTCCGTCGCCACTCCCGGCTCCGGCGGGGCGTCGTCCGGTTCGGAGGGGGCATCCGGTTCGGAGGGACCGTCCTCCGGTTCGGCGGAGTCCGAATCGACTTCTGTGCCGAGAACCGTCTCTTCTCCCGCTCCGGGAGCTTCCACGGGTTCGGCGTCTCCCTCAGATTCGAGTTGGCCCTCCTCGCCGACGCCGGGCGACTCGCCGACGTCGGTCGAGTTGTCGTCCTCCGATTGCGCGACGCCGGGGTCGTTCCCCGCATCGGTATCGACGCGATGGTTCTCCGGCGATGCGACCCGAACTCCGTCCTCTCGCTCGACCGCCGGCCGGTACCTGCCGGCGTCCAACTGCATCCGGAAGTACTCCGCCGAGTAGGTGTGGACTTTCCCCGACGTCGTCGTGAGTTCGATGCCGTCCTCGTCGCCCATCGACACGACTCGCCACTCGTAGTAGGTCCGCGACTCGCCGTCGTCCTCGACGACTCCGGTGAACTCGTCGAGCGAGCGTTCGCGCCCCTCGAGAACGTATCTCGTCGTCAGGTCCTCGTCGATGTCCCGGAACACCTGGGTCGGGTCGGGTTCGCTCATACGTACGTACCCGCCCGCGGGACATACAGTCGTTCCGGTCGTGCATCTAACGACCCCCACCCGGATGCGAGAACGCGGGGGGACGGGCAGTAGTCGAACGACCCGGCAGGCCACGCCGACTCAGTGTCTGCTCTCCAGCAGAACTATTACGCGGGCCCGACTGTCCTCCGAACCCATGGACGGACAGTCGGACCCTGACGACGCGGAACCAGCGGCGTGGTGGAACGAGGTGTACGCCGGGGAGACGGCCCCGGCGTGGGACACCGGAAAGCCGCAACCGGCGCTCGTCGACGCCGTCCAGAGAACGGGTCTCAGGGGCAGCGTTCTCGACGTCGGCTGCGGAACCGGGACGCACGCACTCTGGGCCAGCGAGCGAGGACACACAGCGGTCGGCGTCGACTTCTCCGAGACGGGCATCCAGCGAGCGCGCGCGAGGGCGGGCCGACGGGAACTCGACGCAACATTCCGCGTCGCGAACGCGCTCGACCCTCCAGACGACCTCGGGACGTTCGAGACTGTTCTCGACAGCGGGTTGTTCCACGCGTTCGAGACCGTCCAGCGGGAACCCTACGCTCGCGAACTCGCGGACGTCGTCTCTGTCGGCGGCTGCGTCTTCATCGTCGGTTTCGGTGACGGCGCTCCAGAGGACTGGGGGCCGAACCCGTTCGACGGCGAGGCGGTCCGGTCTGCGTTCGGCGATGCGTGGACCGTTCTCGAGACACAGGACGCAGTGTTCGAGACGCGCGAGACCTCTGTTCCGGGCTGTACCGCTGTCGTCGAACGGGTCGAGGCGTAGACGGCGAATCACGCGCACGGTTCGGAACTCCGTTCGAGAGGGGTGAGGCGACGAGAAGCCCGTTCCACTGACTGCGTCGGGAGGTCGGTTGCGTCACCAGATTTCGATGCCAGAGTTTCGGATAGCTGTGGGTCTCCAGACTGCCGTTGTCTCACGCCGTGGCCTCCGTTTTAATATAGCGTAATGCGGTTTATGTGTCGCTGTCCAGACTGCCTGCTGTGTGTGAACAATTTCCACTGTTGCCGAGCTCCGGTTCGAATAATTAGTTCAGAACCACGGATTCGGTGCCTCGAACAGAGGCCGTCGCCGCGGGCGACACCGGAGCCGATAACGCTCCCGAATAGCAGGAGGGCGCGCGGACGGTCGCTCGTGCGGTGAAGGGCGGTTCGACGACCCACGGGGTCCGCCGCTAACACGGTGGATGACTCGAATCCGCGACGTGGAAGAACGCGAGAGGGATGCACGGTCCGAACTGAACAGACCGCACCGGGCCCACCAGACGACGTGACGGTGGCCGGTCAGTACTGTCGCCCTTGGTCAACCCGCATTCGGTGTACACACAGCAGGACGTTGGCGTCCACTCCCTGGAGCGTGGGAAACAGCGAGTGGCTCCCATGCCGACGGGCCGTAATCTGATTTCACCCGGTTCGTCAATAGGGCGGGGAATCAGTTTCCGAGATTCGTCGGCGTGAACCGCCGTATGCTCTCTAGAGAGTGCCAGTGCAGCTACGTCGCTTCGAGAACCGTCGGTCCGACAGCGCAGTCGTCCCTGCCGTGGAGGACATACCCGGGCACTTCATCGAGGTAACGCCGGAAAGCGAGACACGACATCCCGTCGTTCGAATTCGAAGTGGCGGCGGTATCGCATTCGTGGACGAACGCGCCCGGAGCGTCGTGCGACGGCCTGGCGACCTGTCGTAAGGGCGGGTGCTGGCTCGCACCGTTCCCACCGACAACCCGAATTCCGGTGGCAGCACTCCCCGAGGGATACATCGCTCTCCGATGTATCGACCCACGAGCCGAGATGTGAGTCCCGGTTGGAGCGTGCCGAGCGAAGACGTCGGCCCCGGTGCTGCCACGCGTGGTTGAGTCCCCCGACAGAAACCAGCAATGTTCTCCGCAGAAAGACGTGCGTCTGAAGGCCAGTTCTGGACATCTAACCCCAGGGGTGGACGGGGTGGAGACGGGGCTCTAGAGCTGCACGGGTATTGACACAAAAATTATGAATTGCTGCGACGGCCGCTATTATGTCCAAATAAATACGACAACATTGGAAAGTGACACGTGTGCAGAACACACGGCTTTCGTTTTTAGCTGTGAGTGTAGGACCAACGCATCACAATTATGGTTACACATTCACAAATATTCTCAGTACGGGTGCGAGCAGAGAGTGCTATAACCACAGATAAGGTGTCTTATTTGGGCCACTAGGGATAGATTGAATATCTCCGGTCGAGACCAGTCGAGCATGCCCGATAGTCGGGACGCCGACACGACGAGGACCGCAGTCAAGACCTACGTGCCGGCGTACCAAAAAGAACGGTGGGAGCGACACGCCGAGCGACTGGGGATGAGCCAGAGCGAGTTCGTCAGAGCGATGGTCCAGGCCGGACGCCGGGACTTCGAAATACCGGGCGAGAAAGAGGGAGACGACCGGGGGCCAGCGGACGACCCGGTTCGTGGGTCCGGCGAGGAAAGTCCGCTTGACGAGCGCGTGTTGCACATTCTCAGCGGCGCCGACTACCTCTCGTGGGACGAACTCGTGGGTGAGTTGACCGACGACATCGAGGACCGGCTGGAGACGACGCTCCAGGACCTCCAGGCCGACAATCGCGTTCAGTACAGCGGTCGACGCGGGGGGTACACGGTCGTGGAGGGCGAGGATGCCCGCTGAGGCGCCAGAGAGCGTCGAGGACCCGGTGGAGTACTTCCTGCAGGACATGACCTTTCACGGCAAGTCCGACCGGACGAGAGCGGCCTACGGCCGCGTGCTGGAGGAGTTCCGGTCGTTCCTCGACGACCCCGAACGGAATCCCCGAGGCCGACCTGTCACCCCGGAAGCGGCCGACCACCGCGACTGCATGGCCTGGATTCACAGCCTCCGGGGCTCGGTCGCCGAGAGTACGGTCGCCACCTACGCGGGGTACCTCCACCGGTTCTACAGCTACATGACCCAGGTCGGGGCGTTCGACGCGAATCCGATGGCGCTCGTCGTGGAGGAGATGGACGAGTCCATCGACACCGACCCGGCGCGGCGAGAGATTTCGCTGCCCGCCATGCGGGCGTTTCTCGCCGACGTGCGCCACCCCCTCGACCGGGCCGTGATACTGACGCTCCTGAAAACCGGTATTCGGGTGGGCGAGCTGTGTAACCTCGACGTGCGCGACCTGTCGGTGCCGGAAACTCGGCGTCCGGACCGCGTCGACGTTCGCGCGCAACTCGACGGCCGCGGGGATTCGCTGTACGTGTCGCCCGAACACGCCGTGGGCGTCGTGTCTAATGGGGAGACGCGCGGTGCGTCCAACAAGCGAAAGCGGAGCACGGTCGTCCCCGTCGACGCCGAACTCCGCCGTGCGCTGGTCCGATGGCTCGCGATACGCCCGGATCCCCTGTCGAACGCGGACCCGCTGTTCCTCTCCACCAGCGACCGCTGGGGCCACCGACTGACACCGCACATGGTCCACCACGTCGTCGAATCGCACGCCCGCGACCACGGCTGGTATCGCTCCGGGGGCGGCGCAGAGGAGAACGTCACGCCCCACTACTTCCGCCACTTCTTCACGACGCACCTGCGCGACCGGACCGGGGACCGCGGCATCGTGAAGTACCTCCGGGGCGACGTCGCCGGCGACGTCATCGACACCTACACGCACAACTGGGGCGACCGGGTGAGAGAGACGTACGAGGCCAATATATACCAATTGATTGACTAATCCGGCGTCGCCCTCCGAACGCATAAACTCTATCTCGCTATACAGAATCGGGAACGACCATCTGCGGTTCGGACCCGGGCGAACAGGAGTCTGGGAGTAGCGTTCGAGACTGGCAGGAAAACGCAGGGTCCGTGAGAACAGGGGCTCACCGACGGGAGTCGAACTATTCGAATTTCGATACGGTTTTTCCCGCCCGCGGGTCACACCGAGTCGAGCATGGGACGGTCCGTGTCCGACAGGGCGCTGGTACGCCGGTACTACCTCTATCGGGTTACCCTGTCGACAGGGTTCATCACGCCGATATTCACCCTGTTTCTCCTGCGGTCGCTCTCGTTCACGCAGGTCGGAGTCCTGTCGGCGCTGTATTCGGTAGTGGCCGTCGTCGGCGAGGTACCGACGGGGTACGTCGGTGACCGACTCGGGAGGCGTGCGAGCCTCCTGTTGAGCGTTCTGTTCGCCGTTAACTCCCTCGCGGGGTTCGTCGTCGTGGAGGGGTTCGTTCCGTACGCCGGCCTCTACGTCCTGTGGGCGCTCGCGCTGACGTTTCGGTCCGGGAGCATGGACGCCTGGTTGTACGACATCCTCGACGAGCGACTGGACGCCGGTCAGTTCAGCCGCATTCGCGGGCGTGGCGACGCGGTCCAGCGCTGGGCCGCGGCGGTATCAATGGTGGCGGGCGGTCTACTGTACGGGATTACGCCCACGTACCCGTTCGTCGCCGCCGTCGCGTTCAACAGCCTCGCAGTCGTCGTGTTGCTGTCACTGCCGAAGAATCGACAGTACGCCGGGCGCGGGTCGGTAGCGGGTTCTGGCGGCCGTCTCGGTCCGGGTGCCGCCGTCTCCCTCGTCCGCGAGCACGCGACCCGACCGGCGTTGCGGTCGCTCGTGGCGTACTTCGGGCTGTTCTACGCCGTCGTCGGCGTCACGAACACCTACGTGCAACCGATGGCGGTCGAGACGCTCGCACCCTACGCTACCGCGTTCGGCGTCACGATACCCGCGGAGGGCGCGACGGCCGCCGCGCGTTCAGGAGAGGCAGGTGCGGCGCTGGCACTCGGCCTCGGGGTGCTGTACGCTGGCCTCAGCGCGCTATCGTCGGCGGGTGGATACTACGCCGGTGCGGTCGAGAACTACCTCGGCGTCGGGCGGGCCGTCGTCCTCGCCCCGGCGATTACTGCACTCGCGCTCGTGATACCAGCGTGGATTCCGATAGTGGCGCTCCCGGCGTTCGTCGCGACGCGAACCTCGATGCCGCTGGTCGAACCCATCGCGAACGGCTACGTCAACGACCACGTCGAGGACGTCGGCCGGGCGACGCTGCTGTCGGCACTCTCCATGGGATATCTTCTCCTCCGGACCCCGCTCGCACTCGCAGCGGGCGCGGTCGCAGACGCAACCAGGGCGACGACGGCCGTGGCCGCGCTCGGCTGTCTGTTCCTCGCTGCTGGCGGCGCCGTGGCGCTGCTCGGCGACGTCGCCCCCGACGCCGAATCGACTCCCGCCCACCGCCGTTCCCGTCAGTAGTCGCCCCCACCCGGCGACGCGGCGACGACCCGATTAGCTGTTGTTCCCGGCCCGGCAAGCAGAAGCTACAAAAGTACGTGGCGGCGGAAAGAACGTAGTGAGAGAACTCCACGTACAGGTATCCGAGTCGAACCGGGAGGCCGTCGAGACGGTCCTCGACGACAACGACGTCGACTCGATGATGATGACGGAAGGCGACGTGACGCACGTGTTCTTCGCCGTGCCGACGGCGGCCGTCTCGCGGGTGCTCGACGAGTTCCACGAGGCCGACGTCTCCAGCGACTCCTACACCGTGATGACGAAGGCGGAGTACGTCCAGACGCCGCGCTTCGGCGATCTGCAGGAGGAGTACTCGAACCGGATTCGGAAGCTCTCGACCCTCGAACTCCACGCGAAGATTCGCGAGATGCAGTGGCCCTTCCAGTTGTACTACGCGGGGACGGTTCTCAGCGTCGTCGCGGCGACTGCCGGTCTGCTCCTCGACCAACCGGCGCTCGTCATCGGGGCGATGATAATCGCCCCGCAGGCGAGTTCGGCGCTGGCGGCCCCCGCGGGCATCCTCCTCGGCGACTGGTCGCTGTTCACCGCCAGTATCAAAGAGCAGGCCCTCGGCCTCGGCATCGCCATCGTCGGCGCGAGCCTGTTCGCCTGGATTGCCAGGCTCGGCGGATTCGTACCGACGGGGCTGTCGATAACGCACATCGATCTCGTCGGCCTCCGCCTGGCGCCGACGTTCCTCTCGACGGTCGGTGCAATCATCGCCGGCGTCGTCGGCGCGTTCGGCTACACGACCGAACAGTCCACGTCGCTCGTCGGCGTGATGATAGCCGCGGCGCTGATACCGGCGGCCGCCGCCGTCGGCCTCGCCGTCGCCTGGACGGAGTGGCTGTTCGGCTTCGGCGCGTTCCTCCTGTTGCTGGTGAACATCCTCGCTATCAACGTCGGCGCCATGTTCACCCTCCTCGGGATGGGGTACAAACTGGAGTGGGAGACAGAACGGTTCTCGCTCCGCGAGGCAGTCCCCCGGGAGAGTCGCACTGACGTGTACGCGACGTTGCTGGTCGTGCTGCTGGTGATGCTCGGAACGGGAGTCTTCACCGGAGCGAACGTCGTCTATAGTCAGCAGGTCAGCCAGGAAGTCGAAGACACGCTGGGCGAGCAGCCCTACCAGGACCTCTCCGTGTCGAGCATCAGGTCGACGTACGGAGGGTTCGAAATGGGGGCCGGTCCGACGAACGTGACGGTGGGCGTCAGTCGGTCGTCCAACCAGCCGTATCCGGACCTGGCTCCGCGGTTGGAGCGGGAAATCGAGCTCCGAACCGGGACAGAAGTTCGGGTCCGCGTAGTGTTCACCGAGTCCCAGTCGGCGAACTCCGGACCGTCGCTCACGGCGAACACCTGGCCAGTTGCACTCCCGTCGGTCGAGTCGCAGACTGTCTGATTCTGTCGCTGGAGGCGCTGTCTTCGCTCGGTGTCTGGTGTCTCCTCGCCCAGGAACTGGAGACTGTCACCCGGCCGCGGCCCGGTTTTTATGTGCTCGGCGCCGGAGAGGGCACGCGATGCAACTCGTCGACACCACAGCGGCGACCGGATTCTTCGATGTGGTCGCCGGCACGGACGACTCGCAGGCCGCGACGATGATTCTGGAGGCGGGGCAGTCGACCGGCGGCCCCGACAACCGACACCCCCGGAGCGACCAGTGGCTCTACGTCGCGTCCGGGACGGGCACCGCGACTGTCGAGGGGACAGCGCACGCGCTTCGGCCCGGAACGCTGGTCTGTATCGAGAGCGGGGAAACCCACGAGATCGTCAACGACGGGGACGAACCCCTCGAGACGGTCAACGTCTACGCGCCGCCCGTCTACTGAAGCACGGGGTACCTCAGTTCGTGGCGCCCGCCCGCGCCCGTACAGCGTCCCAGAGGTCGTCGAGGACGACGAGCGTGGGCGGGAGGGTGAGGATGGACGCGACGAGCGTCAGGAAGATGACGCCGACGGTGAGCCACCCGAAGTCGCTGAGGACGGGGAACGGCGAGAGGATGAGCGCCGAGAACCCGAAGACGGTGGTCAACCCGGAGACGGTGATGGCCTTCCCCACGCGCCTGCTGGCGGTCTCCACGGCGTCCAGGGGCGTCGCGCCCAGGGCTTTCTCCTCGTAGTACCGCTCCATCACGATGATGGTGTACTCGGCGCCGATGCCGACGGTCAGGGCGCCGAGCGACGCCCCGAGCGGCGAGACGGCGACGTCGAAGGCGGCCATGTAGAGGTTCTGCCACCCGACGACGAACAGCATCGGGACCATCGGCGCCGTTGCCTTCACCGGGTGCCGGTAGTACACCACCAGCAGGCCGAACACGAAAGCGATGCCCAGACCGGTGATGCGGTTTCGCTGGTCGACTTTCTCCTGAATCTTCGGCGTGGCGACGACGTTCTCGCCGGTGAGTCGCGCCTGGACGCCCGGCGGCGGTCTGCTCACTTCGATGGCGTCCCGGGTGTTCTCGACGAACGAGACGGACCGCTCGGGAGTCATCCCGCGCTCGGTTTCGACGACGATGTGCGCGCGCCCCTCGTCGAAGTACCGGGTTCGGACCGCGGGCGGCATCCGGGAGAGGGCGCGGTCGACCCCGGCGCTGGTTTCGGGGAGCGTTCCGCCGTTGAACTGGCGGACCGCGCCGGCCGGGGAGTCGACCGAGCGTACCGACTCGACGCCCCCGGCGGTGTCCCGGAACGTCTCCATCCAGCGTAGCGTCTCGGGGTCCCTGAGGTCGTGTCCGGAGACGAGAACGTGGTACTGGACGGCGGCCCCGCCGCCCGACGTGTCGCGGAACTGCTGGAGGTCGAGGAGTGCGGGCAGGTCGTCGGGGACGAACTCCTCGGTGTCGACCAGAGTGTCGAGGTCCTCGCCCACGTAGAACCCGCTGACCATCAGGAGTCCGGCGACGGCGACGACAGCCGCGGGGTGGCGGGAGACGTTCCGCGAGGTACACCCCAGGAGACGCCCGAT
>JBEPXT010000080.1:0-16760 GCA_041641795.1 Salinigranum sp. | reverse complement strand
CAAGCGGGAGGATGAGAGTTTCAGCGACCTCGTCGTCCGCCTGACCGAGAACGCAGACCCCATGGCATTCGCCGGAACGTGTCCCGGTCTGGGTGAACACGTGGACGATGCACGGGACGACCTCGACGACGACCTCGACGAGATGCACGATGAACTGTTTGGATAGCTCGTTCGTCGTCGACTTCCTCGACCCGGAGCAGGCCCACCACGAGGACGCCGTCGCCTGGATGCGCGAGCGCACGGAGCAGTCGTTTGCCATCCCCGCCGTCTGCGCGTTCGAGATTCTCCGCGGGACGGCCCGCGCGGGCGACGACCGGTTCGACCGCGCGGTCGGCTTCCTGCGCACGCTGGACGTGCTCGAACTCGGACTGCAGGGAGCGATTGCGGCCGGGAACCTCGACGGCCGGCTCCACGCCGACGGCAATCCGCTGGGGGCGCGAGACACGCTCGTCGCCGCGCCCGCGCTGGAACACGGCTACACGCTCGTCACTCGCGACCGGGACTTCGAGGCAGTTCCGGGACTGGACGTCGCGTGCTACGACGAACACTGAACGGGCAGTCCCGGGCAAGTCGCGTGTCCTCTGTCCGACCTCGCGAACGTCAGGGCACCCCATGCGACCGAGTTCCCGACGGGGTCGAGCCTCACAGGCGGCGAACTCCGTACCAGACCACCGGACGCACGCTATCGCCAATACAGACGATTAATTTTCTGTTAAATTCTCTCTCTGGCGACCGTATTGCTTCCTCACTGGTTCTGCATGATGATTGTCTGTCTGTGGATAACAAAGGAGGGACAGGGCATGACATGGAAGTAAGCGCTCGCGGACACCGCGGGCGCAGTGTACGACCATGCAACGACGCAAGTATCTCGCCGCGATTGGATCGCTCGCCGCCGGCGGGGCGGCTGCAATGGGGACTGGTGCGTTCACTGCGACGTCTGCAGAGCGGAACGCAAATATGAACGTCGTAACCGACTTTGAGGGATTACTCGCACTGCGAGCTGCCCATCCCGGCCCCATCGTCCGGCAGCAGTCTGACGGAGAACTGATCGTCGATTTCTCCGCGAATGGAAGAGCGGGCGGTATCAACACGGACTCTCGGTATCAAGTCGGGTGGTTCTCCCGGGGATTCCCGGGCGAAGCAAAGGTTCTCAGGGACAACTGGGATCAGTCCGGCAAAAACGCTTACACTGACCCGGCCTTCAAAATCTTGAACCAGGACACAGCGCCACACGACGTGACCGTTGAATTCGACGGCGACGCCGCGGATGCTGTAGTGTACATGCAGATCGATAGCGGCGACAACGACGGAGACTCTCCGGCAGGCAATGGTTCAGCCACGTTCGGCGACCTACTTGTGAGCGATGGTGGGACCGTTGCTGGTCGAGGGAGTACTGCTACCGTTTACGGGGTCGAACCTGGCGACTACGCAGGAGTGTCAATTTTCGTCGACACGACGGCCACTCAAACTGGAACCGAGGCCGAGCCGTCTATCGACCTCTCTGCGACGCTGAAAATCAGCGCCTCAGGAGGTTCGTCCAGCACCTAGGTTGCTGGAACTAACAATCGTTCGAGGTGCCTGCACCCGAACAGGAAATTCCACTCGGCCACCCAGCGTCGACGGAGCCGTCTCTCAGTCCTAACCTGATCGAACGGGAGTCGGGGTCGCAGCCGGGTTCTTCAGTAACTACCCACACCCCACGACCCGAACCATCTCGACCCGAACGCCCGTACCCACGGCCGTAATCACCGCCTCGTCGCCGCAAGAGACCCCATCGAGCACCAGCGTCGCCCGTGCGCCGGGCGCGAGCGTCGCCGTCTCGACGACCCCGTCCACTGCAACGGTCACCGTCACCGACGTCTCGAAGTTGTTCGTCACCGCGGGCGACCACGTTCCGTTGTCGAACGTCCCGGGGTCGTACCCCAGATAGGCCCGGTCGTCGTCCACGACGGCGACCGACAGCGACCTGTCGCCCGTCAGAGAGGTGACGCCGCCGACGCCGACGACCGACGCCGCGACCACGAGCAGCCCCGCGAGTACGAGTAGCAATCGGCGAGTCATCCCTGCCTCACCTCCGGCGGGGGACCGCCGGCCCCGACCCGCATCGACGCGTGCGTCTCGTAGGCGAACACGAGCGACGAGACCAGGAAGGCGGCGACGGCGAACCCGCCGGCGGCGACGTCGGATACCGACGCGAACGGCACGGCGTCGAGCCACGTCGCGGCCACCAGCACCGCCGAGAACGTCGAGAGCAACACGAAGTACTCCGCCCACGGGATGTCGTCGCCCTGAACCGCTTCGAGGTAGAGGTCGAGGCGCTTGCCCGCGGGCGTGAGTTCGACCGCGCCGCGCTCCGAGTCGTAGTCGACGACGCCGTACGCGTCCAGTTTCGGGACGTGGAACTGGTACAGCGACGTGTGGACCGTCTTCCGGTCCGCGTACGACAGCGACTCGGGGGCGACGCCCGCCTCCCACGCGGCGACCTGCCGGGTGAGATCACCCATCCGGACCGATTCGTCCGCGCGGCTCATCAGGTAGTGCAGCGCGTACCGGCGGCGGCGGTTGCTCAGCACCTCGAAGACCTCGCCGTTCGAGAACGCGCGCGCCGACCGGTCGCTCGCTGGGGGCGACCCGGCTTCCGTTCCGGGGGCCGTCCCGCCCGGCGCAGGCGTCCGTGTGCCCGCCCGTTCGGCAGAGACGGTCTCCGGCAAACTCGACATTTGTTCTCACCTACCGAGAGTGTACAGTCCGCGGAGACATCGCTTAGTTGTTATTTCACTACCGGTCGTTCACGGACACCTAACCGGATTGCCGGACGTCTGGAGCGGTTTCGCCGTCCCACTTAACGTGCCGTTCAGGCCAGACTCGGCAGACTCACGTCGGCGGATAGGGTCGCCCGGCCGGCACGCCGGGGGCGGGCATGTCGCCGACGTGGCCGCGTTTGCCGCCGGGAGTGTCAGCTCATAACAATTACCGACCGTCACCTCGGCCAACGTATGCACTCGGGCAGTCGCCCACCGGGGTCGACGCCGACGGGTGCAGCACGGAGACACCACACATGCACCGACGAAAATTCATCGCCGGCGTCGGCTCGCTCGCGGCGGGTATGGCCGCCGCGATGGGAACGGGCGCCTTCGAGGGCGCGTACGTCAACGGAGACCGGGCGCTCACGCTCGGGGTCGTCAACGACTCGAACGGCTACCTCCAGTTGATAGACACCAGCCCGCACGCGTCGTACAGCACGATCAGCGGCGGCTGGGAGAACGGAAGCGAGGAACTCCAGGTCGTCATCGACCGGTTGAACCCGAACGCGGACACGCGACTCGACGACGTGTTCCGCGTGCGCAACACGACGGGCGAGGACATCACGCTGCTGATCGACGACTCCCCCGACTGGAACGGCGGGTACGAGGACACGCTCCAGATATGGGCCCAGCCCACCAGCGGGAGCCCCGTCAGGCTCGACGACGGCAACTCCATCGACCTCGGGCCGGGCGAGGAAGTCGAGATAAACTTCGTCGTCCTCCTGAACAGCGGACCGAACTCGGGACGCCCCAACGGGCACACCGAACCCGACACCATCACCATCACCGCCGACGGGACCGACTCGAACGCCTGAGCGCCGACTCGGAAACGCGACTGAAAGCGTCCCGCGGGCGCCGGTCACCGGTCCCGCCCGGCGCGGCGGAGCACTACTCTGCCGCTACCCGCACCTTTCATGTTACTCGAATATACAGATTCACGTGTCGAATTACCAACGACAAATGACGTCGCTCCGGGGGGTCACCGCGCGGTTGGGGGAACTCGTACTCCTGCTGGCAGTGACGTCGCTGGTCGCCGGCGCCCTGGTGGGACAGCCGATACTCCTCTCGTACGTCGAGACGGGGAGCATGGCGCCCACGATGGACCCGGGAGACGGCTTCGTCGCGGTGCCGTCGGCAGTCGCAGGCCCCGTCGAGGAGGGCGACGTCGTGGTGTTCCGCGCCGAGGAGATACAGGGCGGCGGGCTCACTACCCACCGCGTCGTGGACGAGACGCCACAGGGGTACGTCACGAAGGGCGACGCCAACCCCTTCACCGACCAGGACGGCGGCGAACCGCCGGTCAAGGACCCGCAGATAGTCGCCAAAGTCTGGGCGGTGGGCGGCGGGGTCGTCGTGATTCCGCACCTCGGCGACGCCGTGCTCGCCGTCCGTGGCGCCCTCCAGTCAGTCCAGCGAGTCGCCGCGTCGACGCTCGGTACCCGGGCGCTCCTCGGACCGCAGGGGCTGGCGTACCTGTTTTTCGCCCTCACCGCGCTGTACTACGTCGTCGGCGAGTACAGGGACCGGGCGGGCGCGGGGAGGCGTGACAGGACTCGCGACCGGTCCCGCGAGACGGGGCTGAGCGCGCACCTGCTCGCGGGAGCGCTCGCCGTCGTGCTCGTCGCCAGCGCGACGGCCGCGATGGTCGTCCCCGCCGGGACCCAGCAGTACGGCGTCGTCAGCGCCGAGTTCGACTCGCCGCGGCCGACTGTCGTTCCGATGGGCGAGTCCAGCGACGTGCGCTACCCGGTCGGGAACGGCGGCGTAGTTCCGGTTCGGGTGTTCCTCGAACCGGCGAGCGAGGGCGTCGAAGTCCGCCCCGCGGAGCTGGCGGTGGGTGGCCGACAGGTCGTCAACGCCACCGTCACCCTGCACGCGCCGCCGCAGACTGGATACTACCGCCGGTTCGTGGTCGAACACCGTTACCTGGCGCTGCTCCCTCCGGGCGCGATTCGGTGGCTGTACGGCGTCCACCCGTGGGCGCCGATTCTCGCCATCGACGCGCTGGTGGGCGTCCCGTTCTACCTCGCGGGACTCGCCGCGCTCGGCGGCGGTCGCGTCAGGTCGCGGTCTCGGGACGCGAACCGCTCGGTGGCGGCGGCGCTCCGCCGACTGCTTCGAGGACTGTACCAATGATTACGCTACGAACAGCCGCGTTCAGTGGGGGAGGAATCGAACGATGAGCGAGTGGAAACTGCGCGCACGGGGGGCGCTCGCCCGCAACCTGACCGTCGTGGTCGTCGCACTCGTAGTACTCGCCCTCGTCGGCGGGTGGCTCACCTACACGACGTACGCGGCGCCCGAGACCACGACCGAACAGCGCGTCGTCTCCACCTGGGAGACGACCGGCGCGTTCGACCACGGGGCGACCGTCAGGGAGGAGAACGACGTCTTCGCCGTCGGGTCGCGCCTGGAGAACCGCTCGGTCTACTTCACGCGAATCGCCCCGGTCCTCGAAGGCGCATACGCGTTCAGCTATCGAGCGAGCCAGCAGGGCGACCTCTCGACGACGGTGAACCTCTCGCTGGTCGTCCGGGGCGTCGAGGGTGGAGGCGGAACCGGCGACCAGGCGGACGCCCGGTCCGTCCTCTGGGAGACGAGACGCCCGCTCAACGAGCGCTCGGTCGAGTCGGCCCCGCCCGGCGAGACCGTCCGCGTCCCGTTCTCGGTCGACGTGAGCGAGGTCGCCAACGCGACAGACCGAATCAGCGAAGACCTCGGGGGCGCACCCGGGACGGTCCAGACCCGCGTCGAGGCGACGGTGACGCTCCGGGGCCAGGTCAACGGCCGGCAAGTCGAGCGGACGATGACCCACGCACTCCCGGTGACGCCCGAGAACGGGCGGTACGTCGTCGAGTACGCCGGCCCGACCACCGACGAGTACGAGTCGACCGCGCCGGTGACCATCGAGCGGTCGTACGGGCCGGTCCGGCGCTACGGAGCCCCCCTCCTCCTGGTCGCGGCCCTGGCCGGGGAGGCCGCAGTGGCGCTCGCCCAGTCGCGGAACTGGCTCGAACTCTCGCCCGCCGAACGCGAGTGGCTCGCTTACCGGGACGACCGGGCGGAGTTCGACGAGTGGATCACCGCCTTCGACCTCCCCGCCGAGACGTTCGACCGACCGCGGGCGACGGCCGAGTCGCTCGGCGACCTTGTCGACTTCGCCATCGACGTCGATAGCGGCGTCGTCGAAGTCGACGAGGGTCACTTCGTCGTCCTCCACGACGGGACGCGGTACGAGTACCGCGCCCCCCGGACTCCCGAGGGCGTGAGCGAATCGGGCGGCGAGGCCGACCCCCTCACCGGTCTCGCGACGGAGGCCGGGTCCGGGTCGGGCGACGCGAGCCACCCGGCCGCGGACGCCGTCGAAGACGGCGGCGAGTCCCCCGACGACGCGTCGGCGCCAGCGCCGGAGGGAGACGCGGAGCGTCGGTGAGGATCCGAGGCTCTGACGACCCTCCAGAGCGACGGCCGAGACGGCCGATGCCTCGGACGCGCGTCAGCCGCCCGTCAGACATCCGTCTGCGAGACATTCATGCTGCTGGACTTGTTTGGAGTACGTATGACCGTGAAAGGAGCGGTGCTGACGCTGGTCGCACTCTGCGTCGGCAGCTTGCTGCTTTTTGCCAACACGGGCTCTGGAACGGTTCTGGGCCTCGCGCTCATCACCATCGCGGCGAGCGCGGTGATAACGTCGCGCTCACGCGGGACGCAGGACGACGAGCTGGATACGTCGAAGCCGTCGCGGTGACGCGGGCCCGCAGTCGGCCGGGAGGCGAGTGAGCGCCGCGTCCTGCAAAGTCGACCGGGAGCGACGCCGGCGGTCCCTCCGGATTCGGTGCGGGAAATCAGACAGCGGGTCCGGGGGAGACCAGGGCGACGCACGGTCGCCCCCGCGAACCCCTTCGTTTCCAGTCGAACGGTGGCTCCCCGGAGCGCCAGCCGAATCCGTGCGAGGAGGGAACGAGTGACGTGAGCCCCCTCCGGCCGGTGTGCGAGTCGGGCGGGGCGGTGATGCGACCGCGGTTCCGCCCGCGAGCGTCGACTGGAAGCCGGGGTGTCGGAGGGGTGGAGCGAGCGAAGGCGGACGGACGACTCGCCGAGGGCGAAGAGGATAGAAGGACGGTTCGGCAGGCAGTCGGTTCGACCGGGAATCAGGGTTGCGATTCGGCCGCGGCGCAGACGTCCGTCGGGTGGCGGCGTGTGGCGTCGACGTCCACCGTCTCACAGAACGGGAGTCAGGCGTCCATCGCCTCGCGGAGCGTGAACCGGCCCTCGTAGAGCGCCGTCCCGACGACGACGGCGTCGGCACCGACGTCGCGGAGCGTGCGAACGTCGTCCAGTGTGGCGACGCCGCCGCTGGCGACCACGGGGACGTCAACGGCGTCGACCACTCGCGAGAGCAGTTCGGTCTGGACCCCGGCCAGCTGGCCCTCCACGTCGACGTCCGTGAACAGAATCCCACCGGCCCCGAGGTCCTCGAACCGGGCCGCCGCGGCCGCCGGGTCCAGGCCGGTCCGCTCGGTCCACCCGGAGACGACGACTTCGCCGTCTCTGGCGTCGAGACTCACCATCACCGACCCGGGGTGCGTGTCGCTTATGTCGGCTACCAGGTCCGGGTTCTCGACGGCGGCCGTCCCCAGGATGACCCGGTCGACGCCGCTGTCGAGCAAGTCGACGGCGTCCCGGCGGGTCCTGATGCCGCCGCCGACCTGGACCGAGACGTCCACCGCGTCGAGGACGGACTCGATGGCGGGGGCGTTCTGCCGGGCTCCCTCGAACGCGCCGTCCAGGTCGACGAGGTGCAGCGTCCGCGCCCCGGCGTCGACCCACCGGCGGGCGGCCGACACTGGGTCCCCGTAGCGCGTCCCGGTCCCGCGTTCGCCCTGCACTAGCTGGACGACCTCGCCGTCCTGTACGTCGACCGCCGGAATCACCTCGAACTCGGGGAACTGCGTCATGAGTGGGGGATGGGACGGTCACGGGGTAAAGTCGTGCGGTCCGACCGCTCCGAGCGGTGTCGCCCCGGTGCAGTCCCGACGACAGCCCCCGGGACACCCCGACCGGCACCTCCAGACCGGCGGTTCGCCCAAAAATTACCGCCGCGGGCGGTCCACGCGGTCGGTTCGCTTCGGAACGGCTTTCACTCCGGACGAACCACACGAATCCAATGAGACTGTTCGGGTCGAGTGGAACGCGGGGGGTCGTCGGCGAGGGTCTCACCCCCGAGTTCGTTCTCAGGGTCGCCAAAGCGGCCGGGACCGTCTGGGACGCCGACAGCGTCGCCGTGGGCCGCGATACGCGAACGACCGGCGAGTTGTTCGTGAACGCCGCGGCGAGCGGACTGGCGAGCGTGGGGGTCGACGTCGACCTCCTCGGCGTCGCCTCGACGCCGGCAGTCGTCCGGTACGCGGACGTGAACGGGGTGCCGGCGCTCCAGATTACGGCGTCGCACAACCCCCCGGAGTACAACGGGGTCAAACTCGTCGGCGCCGACGGCATCGAACTCCCCGTGACCCGACTCGAACGAATCGAGGACGTCGTGCTCTCGGACGACTTCGAGACGGCCGACTGGAGCGACGTCGGGTACACGCGCAGGGTGACCTCCGCGAACGACGAGTACGTCGAGGAGTTGCTGACCGCCGTGGACCGGCGCGCTATCGCCGACGCCGACCTGAAGGTGGCCCTCGACCCCGGCCACGGCGCGGGCTGTCTTACCAGCCCCGAGTTCTTCCGCCGACTCGGCTGCGAGGTCGTCACCGTCAACGCGCAGCCCGACGGCCACTTCCCCGGCCGACCGCCCGAACCGGTCGAGAAGCATCTGGGGGACCTCCGCGACCTCGTCCGGGCCGCCGACGCCGACCTGGGAATCGCCCACGACGGCGACGCCGACCGGGCGATGTTCGTGGACGAGCGAGGGCGCCACGTCCCCGGGAACAGCGCGTTCGCGGCGCTGGCCAGAGAGGCGCTGGGAGCGGGCGACACGGTGGTGACCGCGGTCAACGTCTCCCAGCGACTCGTGGACGTGGCCGACGAGGCGGGCGCGACGGTCGAACTGACGCCCATCGGCGCGACCAACATCATCACGCGCATCCAGGACCTCTGGACCGAGGGCGCCACGATTCCCATCTCGGGGGAGGGCAACGGCGGCATCTTCTTCCCGAACTACCGCCTCGTCCGCGACGGGGCGTTCATCGCGGCCAGGTTCCTGGAACTGGTCGCCGAGCGACCGCCCAGCGACGTCGTCGCCCCGTTCGCGAGTTACCACCAGGAACGGGTCGACATCGAGTACGGGAACGAGTCCGAACTGAACGCGATGCTGACCGCCGCCGAGGAGTTCGCTTCGACGGCCGACGCCGAACTGGACACGATCGACGGCTACCGCATGGACTACGGCGACGCCTGGGTGCTGGTCCGACCCAGCGGCACCGAGCCGAAGATACGAATCTACGCCGAAGCGCAGGACGTCGACCGGGCCAGGCGACTCGCGAGCGAGGTCGAATCCCGGCTTCTCGACGCCCTGGAGCGCTGACCCGGCGCGGGCGGCGCTGCGTCCGGCGACGACGAACAGTGCGTCCTCGCGACGGCCGACGTCACAACCCGGCGACGCCCAGGAGAAGCGCGACCAGCCCGAGGACCACCAGCGTGAACCCGCGGACGAGCGTCTCCCTGTGACGACCGACCGGTCGCCGGTCGACCCGGCCCCTCCGCCGCGGGACGAGTTCTCCGGGGTCCCGGCCGTCGAGCGCGGCCGCCCCCCGACGTGTTCTGACCGGGACGAGCAGCGTCAGGGCGCCCGCGGCGACGACGAGCGACCCGAGCGCGAGCGTGAACAGGGAGACGGGCGTCATGGGTGGTTACAGGCGGGGATGGGCGTCGAGCGCCGACGTCAGTCGGCCCCGGGCCGCCCGGACGTCGGCCAGTTCGTCGGCGACCCGGCCGGACGCGACCCGTTCGCGCTCGGCGGGCGTCAGCTGCTCGCGGGCCGCAGCAGACCGGCGAAGCCGCTCGTAGCGCCGTTCGTCCAGCGTCAGGTCCCGGACCGTCCGGAGGCGCGCGACGACCGATTCGGGGGCGAACCGGGCGACGAGCGAAATCAGTTCGTCGACGCGGTACCTGAGTTCGGTGGCCGACGGCGGCGGCCACGAGACGGTGAGCGGGTCGGGACCCAGCCGTTCGAGGTAGGTGCGGTCGACGGCCACGCGGGCCTTGAGCGTCCCCGGGTCGTCGACGTAGTGCGAGAGCTTCGAGTTCGAGTAGTCGGCGTACTCCAGCAGCGTCGGTATCGGTTCCTCGCCGGCCGGATTCCGTTCGACGTACCGCACCAGGTCCGCCGGCGGACGGCGGAACTCGACGAGCGGGTAGGCGCTCGTCGCTCGGACGAACGAGAGGACCGCCCGCGCCGACGACTCGCGCTTGAACGTCTGGAAGGCATCGGTCACCGCGTCGTTGTACGCCGACACGGGGTCGCCGAGCACCTCGACCGGCGCGTCCAGGTCGGCCTCGGCCAGGCGCTCGAGTCGTTCCAGCGATTCGATTCGCTCGTCCAGGGCGTCGACGCGTTCGAGGACGTCACGCCTGGCGTCCCGGTATCGCTGTCTGGCCTGTTCGCGGCGGGTCAGTAACTCCGCCCGTTCGGCGGCCGGCGCGAGTATCTCCCGCGCGGCCTCGAAGTCGGACTTGTTCAGGCGACGCTTGTCCAGGCGCTCGTTGGCCGCCTCGAAGGCGTCGCGGGCGGGGACGTCGTCGTCGAGTCCCTCGACCAGTTCGAGGAACCGGTCCTGGAACTCGAGGTAGTTCTTGAACGTTTCGCGACCGGACCCCGTCGCCGTCTCCTCGTATCGGTCGAGGAGGTCGGTCGCCCGGTCGTAGGCGTCGGCCACCGCCCGGACCCGGGACTCGCCCACGTCGGCGATGTCGTCTTCGACCGCGTCGACGGCCTCGGAGGCCGACGCGAGCGACTCGACGAGCGGTTCGACGTCGGTGGCACCCGCTTCGGGCGCGACAGATTCAGTCATGTGAGCGGTCAGTCGTAGACGTCGTCGGGGTCGAACACGCGTTCGCCCACGTTCTCGCCCTCTATCGTGCGGTAGAAGCAGGACCGGTGGCCGGTGTGACAGGCCCCGCCGGTCTGGTCGACCAGGTACAGCACCGCGTCTGCGTCGCAGTCGACCCGTATCTCCGATACCCGCTGGACGTGGCCGCTGGTCGCTCCCTTCTCCCAGAGTTCGTCCCTGCTCCGGGAGTAGTAGTGGGCGCGGCCGGTCTCTCGCGTCCGGGCCAGCGCCTCCGGCGAGGCGTACGCGAGCATCAGTACGGTCCCGGACTCGACGTCCTGGGCGACGGCCGGCACCAGGCCGTCGTCCCCGAAGTCCACCTCCACGGTCATGGCTCGTGTGACGTGCGTCCGGCCCATACGTCTTGCGTCCCTGGCAGGCGACCTGTCGCCCGGCGGTCCGGTCGGGGAGCGTCACCCGAGGCCGACCATCCCGAGGAGTCCGAACAGCAGGTCGCCGTAGGTGAACGCGACCACCAGGCCCAGGAACATGGGGACGATGAACGGAATCCCGGGCGACACCCAGACGTGGTCGCGCCGTGCCACCAGTTCCAGTCCGTCGCGGAGGCCCTGCGGCGTCGTCCCGTAGGCCGTGCCCTCGATGGAGTCGAGAAACGCCGCCGCGCCCCACGGGTCCTCGAGCGCGGGCGTACCAGCCGGGGTGGTCGCGTCCCGTACCGCCCCCGCCGACGCCGTTCGGTCGGCCAGGCCGTCGGCCGGGGCGTCGTCGGCAGCGTCGGCGACTCCCCCGTCGGTCGCGGGGCCGACGCCGACCGCCCCGTCCGTCGGGTCGAACGTGTCGCCGATGGAGGAGGGGTCGCGGTGGGCATCGGGGTCGGTCCGGAGGGCTTCGAGCGTCGTCCCGCGCCACCGGAGGTACATCCTGAGCGCGTCCAGGTCGAGTCCGCCGCGTGTGAACCCCTCCTCGGTCTCCAGAAGCCGCCCGTGTGTCGTCCGGAGCGCGGCGACCGGTATCCGGTGTCCGATGAACATCAGTGGAGAGAACACGCCGCGGGCGGCGTTCCGGAGCGTGAGCGCGAGGGGATAGAGGAGGCCCAGTATCACCGTGTTCGTGAGGATAGTCATCGAGAAGACCCCGAGCGTGGTGGATACGAGAGGGAGCGTCGCGGTCTGCAGGTAGTACGTCGGGAACACCGGGACGAGGACCGCGAGCGCCATCAGCGCCTTCGCGTCTGCGCCGCCGAACCCGCCGAGTCGCCAGAACAGGTACGACAGCGGAACGACGAAGCCGAGACTGATGCCGACCCGGAGGAGGTACAGGCGGTCGACGGCCTCGGCCGGGGGGAGGTGCCCCGCGCCCTCCCAGACCAGCAACAGGACGCCGAGCGCCGCCATGGGGTACCAGACCACGTTCGGCACTCGCCGGGTCTGGATGTCGCGCCAGGCGGCCCAGCCGAGTAGCGGCACGGCCACGAGGCGCAACAGGTCGGGCGTCGAAGCGAACATACGAACTCAGGAGCGGGGGACCGAAGTATAGTTTTTGTCTCGAATATCGGCTCTGAGAACAGGTGGGAGAGCCGCTATCGCAGGGGGACGCGGCCCAGCGGCGCTCAATCGTCGTCCCCGGCCGCCCCTGAAGACAGCCACGCGTCGACGCAGGTCTCGTCGCAGAACGAGTACAGTTCGAGTTCCTCGCCTGCCCCGTACTCCGTTCGCACCGGGTACCGGACGTCGGGAAGGAACGACCGCCCGCAGTGTGCACAGGCGTCGAAGACGCCGTCGTCCGGGTTAGTTTGCATATCTCCGCGGTATGAAGTGGCTCGACGACAGGCGTCGTGCGCGCACGGTCCCGGAGAAGTCGACCTCGACGAGACAGCCGTTCCACTCGAAGACGACGGTTCCGTCCGAGGCGTCGTCGTTGCGTTCGGCGTGTTCACAGAGGCCCTCCAGCGCGTCGGGGTCGACGACGGCGGTGAGCGGTTCGTCGAGGTCCGCGGGGTCGACGCCCTTCAGTTCGGCTACGGCCCGGACGACGGCCAGAGTGAGACTTTCGCTTTGGTCACAGGAGGCAGAGATCATCGGTTCGATAGACGGCCGACAGACGTGTTTCGGCATCGCCTAGACTGATAGGGGTGGCTCTACAGAGCGGCGAACTGTATAGGGCAGCCCGCGCGGCCCGGACGCGCGGCGCTCGCCGAACCAATCGCGAGAGGCTCTCGAATCTTCGTTCTCGTCCCCGAGGGGGGCGCCGTCACCGCTCGAACAGTTCGCGGAGCAGTTTCTGCTCGGCGCGTCTGAGGTGGCCGCTGAACGTCGGCTGGGAGACGCCGAGCGACTCGGCGATGTCCCGTGCCGCGCTCCGGCGCGGCCACTCGAAGTAGCCGCTGTGGTAGGCGACTTCCAGGGCTTCGAGCTGTTTCGGCGTGAGTAGCTCTTCGAGGGCGGCGAAGAACGACTGGCCCGTCTGGGTCGGATTACTCACCCGCCGGACGGAGATGACGTCCAGCCCGGGGTACGACCGGGAGAGCGAGTCGACGAACCCGCGGGTGTTCCCGGAGAGGGGCACCCCGACGACGAGCGAAGCGCCGTCCTCGTCGGCGGTGATGTGGTGCGTCGAGGCGTTCAACCGCGCCACCGCCCGGGCGATGGACTGGCCGCCGAGGACCGCCTCGAACAGGCCGCCGCGCTCCCCGTCGGCGACGTGTCGGACGCGTTCGACGCTCACGGACTCCTCGGCGAAGGCGAGCACCGATTCCGGCGGAACGCCGCTCGCGGAGAAGAACAGTCGGGTCCGGTCCTCGGCGCCCGGCAGGACAGTCTCCACCTCGACCGTGCAGCCGAGTTCGCGCGCCAGTCGGAGCACCCAGCTCGGACCCTCGGTGATTCGGATGCCGAGTTCGACCGACTGGGTCGCGTGAACGCCGGCCCGCGTCTCCACGGCGTCGATGCCGAACGCGACGGTCGAGCCGAGTTCGGTCAGGACGTCCCGTTCGGTCCCGGTGAACGTGTGCGGCTCGCTGGCGCAGATGGTCAACACGCCGTACTCGGTGTGACTCTGCTGTAGCGGGATGCTGATACACGAGTGAAAGCCCTGCTTCAGCGCGGCCGTTCGCCACGCGCCGAACGTCGTCTCGGTGAACACGTTCGAGGCGACCTGCGTTTCCCCCGTCTCGAGTGCGGTCCGTTCCGGCCCGTAGACGATGGCCGTCGAATCGTCGTCCGGCGACAGGGCGGGGGTGTCGCGCGCGCCGTCGCGGCGGACGCGAACGTCGTCGAGGTACTGTTCGCCCTGGCCGGCCCAGGCGCGGACGGCGAACTGCTGTCCCAGCGGGTCGCGGCTGCCGATCCAGGCGAACCGGTAGCCGTCGGTGTCGGTCAGCCGTTCACACACCGTCCGTTCGATCTCTTCGCGTGACGACGCCCGGATCACCGCCTGGTCGATGCCCCGGATGGTTCGGTTGAGCCGGGAGAGGTGCTGGAGCTGTTCGTTGCGCTCTTCGAGCGTTCGTTCCCGGTCGTGTCCGTCGAGCGCCGCGCCGGCGGTCATCGCTATCGTCGACAGGAACTGGACGTCGAACTCGTCGAAGGCGTAGGCCTGCGTGGAGGCGACGAACAGGACGCCGTGGTGCCCGATGGGAATTGCGACCCCGCTCTGGAGAACCGCCTCCAGTTCGGGGAGTTCGTGCCCGGACTGGAAGTGCTCGAAGACCCGGGTGGAACCCGAAACGTAGACGTCCCAGAGGAGTTCCCGGTAGCGGTCGGGGAGCGAGACGGTCGAGGGTCGCTCGGGGGCGTCGCCGAGTTTGATGACCGCGGGGACCAGGTCGTCCGAGCCCTCCTCGTAGCGAAACACCGACACGAGAGAGGGGTCCAGCAACTGGTCGACGGTCCCGAGCGTGTGCTCGAGGATGTCCCCGCCGTCACCGTCGAGCAGGTGCTGGTTGGACGCGACCAGTGCGTCGAGGGTCGCCTCTCGCTTCTGGAGTTTCCCCTGTGCGCGAATCCGTCCGAGGTGCGTCTCGACGACGTCGTCGGCCCGGAGCGTCGGGCGTTCCGCCCCGAAGAACTTCTCTGGAGGGACGTACGCGAAGTTGTGGCAGATGCCCGCGTCGTACACCTGGTGCGGATGGGACCTGATGATGTCGTACAGGAGTTCCGGGTCGAACTTCGACCGGTTGTACTGGCAGAGGCCCGTGACGGGCCTGTCCGTGTAGAACTCGTTGACTTTCGACTCGTACTCGACGAGGGCCTCCAGCGTCTCGACGTCCTCTTCGAGCGCCCACGTCATCTCGCCGGTGATGCGAACCCGCTCGAAGTCGTCGCCGGCGAGTTCCTCGTGGACCGTCTCGGCGAGGTACGCTATCATCCGCTCGGCGTCGAACTGGCCAAACCGCCCGTAGGAGTCCTCCTTCGAGAGAAAGGTGAGCGCACCCGACTCGCGTGCCCCGTCGACGTCGATGCCGGCGGCGCGAAACGCGTCGGCGAGTTCGGACTCGGTGTTCTCGTCGACGACGTACAGCAGTCGTTCGCCGCGTTCGAGTCCCTGTCGAACGAACGGGACGACGCTGGCGAGTTGCTCGTCGAACGATTCGTATATCAGCGCGAGGTGGTTGTCCGGGCCGTGGGCGGGGTCGTCCCGCCGACGCTGTTCGTCGAGGCTGGGGTCGGGAGCGGTCGGACGGACCGTCCGATACAGGTGCCCGGCGTCTTGGTTCTCGGTCATTGCTGGATTCGAGTCGGGAGTACCTCGGAGCGGCGGTGATTTCGAGAGAGTGCGATTCCGGAGTCCGTTTCGCTTAACTTCGCGTTCGAACCGTTAAAAATCCAACTCCCAAACTGCGAAGATATTTTCCGGAGGGAGCAGAGTGTTCGCGAAGCGGTCACGGGAGTGGGTACCCGCGGTCGAATCGGTCGACTCGCAAGCGGCGACTCAGACAGCGCGGACCGATCCTGGAGAGACGGGTTCACGTCGCTCGGGGGCTCGAGCGTCGGACGGCCGGGTTCCAAAAGATGTGGATTGAATCGCGTCGAGAGCGTACAGCGCGGTGCCGTACGTCGCCGTCTAAATGACGCGGTTCTTTCGGTAGTTGCCTCACTCACCCCGGCAGTGGGCAATAGTGGGCAATCGTTATCCGACAGTGGGTCATAGTGGGCAACACGATGAAAGTAGACGCACGAGACCTGCGAACCAGCGACACCGACGACCGGGGTCGAATTTACCTCGGGACGGAGTACGCGAACAAGCGCGTGACCGTCGCCGTAGTGGAAGTCGAAAACGACTGGCCCGACGAAGACGAACTCGCCGCCGCCTATCGGGAGGCGTCCGAAAGTGCGGAATCGTTGGCCGAAGCGTGGGACGACACGTCGGACGAGGCGTGGAACGGGCTGGATGAATGAGCGAGGAGACGGAAGTTCGACGCGGCGACGTCGTCATCGTCCGATTGGGCCCCGCCGAAGGCCACGAAATGAAGAAGACTCGCCCGGCAGTCGTCGTCCAGAACGACGTCGGGAACGCGAATTCGAGTACGACCATCGTCGCACCCGCGACTGGCACGTACCGAGGCTACCCGTTCGAGGTGCTGGTCGAAGCGGACGACTCGCCGTTCGAGACGGACTCGTCGGTTCGTCTCGACCAGATTCGGGTCGTCTCCATCGAGAAACGGATTCACTCTGTCGTCGGGAACCTAGACGCGGGAACGATGGGTCAGGTAGACGACGCACTGAAACTGAGCCTCGGACTCAACTGAAAGGGGGTCAACGGATGCGATGTGGGGGACCCGAAGCGGGTCCGTTT
The DNA here is from genome assembly GCA_041641795.1 of Salinigranum sp. Taxonomy (GTDB): domain Archaea; phylum Halobacteriota; class Halobacteria; order Halobacteriales; family Haloferacaceae; genus JBEPXT01. The sequence continues at coordinate 148 of JBEPXT010000080.1, read as the reverse complement.
CGGACGCTCAGGAGAAGACGACACGGTGACCTCCTCCCCGTCGTAAACGACGGGGCTTCCCACAAGCCGAGGCTTGCTGAGTTGGGAGATTTACGGTTTGACACCCGACGGGATGCTGGCAGGGCCACGCTACCGTTACTCCTATCCT
>JBEPXT010000079.1:0-17068 GCA_041641795.1 Salinigranum sp. | reverse complement strand
CGAACTCGCCTCTTCCGGGAACTCGGCATCCCGACACGAATGTCCTCTCGGCGGGCGAATTCGAGGCCCAAACTCGAAATGCTTCTTTTTCGACCCGAACGTGCGTCCGAATGTCCATCTGCGTTGCGCTCCTCGATGGGCGTCCGGATTCCGGTCGGAGTGGCGAGCCACACGTGATAACTTCCATATCATATCGGTGATTTATTAGGTATGGGGAGAGAGCGAGCAAGCCCAGTGGCCGCGGCTACAGTCCCCGGGGAGTTGCTTCGGGAAGGGTCCTGCGGCGAAGGATTCGTGAGGGAGGCGCGGGGGTGATTCTCGGTCCGGGACACCAGTCCAGGCGGCTACTCGTTCGGCCGGAACACCACCCACTTCGCCGCCTCTGCGACGCACTCCTGGGCCTGTGACGCCTCGAAGGGGTCCTCCCGTTCGATAGCGCCGCCGAGGGTTCCCAGTGCGTTCTGGAATCTGTCGATGCTCTGGGCAGTCTGGTTCGACCGGAACTGCTCGAGACCGTTGGCGACTTCCTGTTCCAGAGACCGTAGTTCCCGCAGTTCCTCGAAGTACGTCGAGAAGTTCCCCTCGTCGTCGCGCGCGAACGCGTCCGGGTTGGCCAGTATCTCTTCGACCTTCCCGAGAACGTTGTCGATGGAGTCGGATAGCGAATCACCGGGGCTGTGCTCGTCGAGGACGTCGTACGCCTGTCGCTTGCACGCCAGGCCGGCGCGAAGCGCGTACCGTTCGAGGTCACTCAACCGCGCCCGAATCGGTTCCAGGTCCACCGGCTCAGGTGCCGGTTGCCCTTCGAGGTCCTCCACCCGGTCCCGGAGGTCCTCCAGTCCCGCGACTTCGAAGGCGACGCTGTCGCCGTTCAGCCCGGGGGTTATCGAAACCGTCTCGTCCGGCGATTCGAGCACGACGTCGTCCTCGGCGTTCGCCAGGTCCGCGACGGTCAGGACCGCCGCGCTCCCGGTCTCTTCCTCGCCGCCGAACGTGAATCGGTCGGCGCGGCGGACGGCGAGGTGCACCTGGTGGGGGTTGGAGAACTCCGCGGCGTGGCGCGCGACGGCGGCGTGAAGCAGGTGGTTGCTGAAGACGACGGGACCGCGCTCGAACCGGGCCCGCGCCCACTCCCCCTCGCCCTCCCGGACGAACCACCCGAGCAAGACCGACTCGTCGCTCACCTCGGCGTCGCCGCAGGCGGTGAGCGGCCTGTCGTCGTAGTACGACCGCGCGATGCGGGCGAACGCCCGGTCCTCGTCGGTCTCCGCGTCGCCAGGCTCTTCGGGGACTTCGTCCGCGACGACCACGCCGTCGGCGTGGACCCTGAACGACGACCCCTGCGAGGAGATGACGGCCGTCGCCAGGAACCGTTCGCCAGGGGTGCGCTGGCTGAAGTCGAACCCCGCGGTGAAGCGCCCGTCGTCGCCGACGGCGACGTCCTCCGCGGTCAGGAGGAACGGGGCGTCGGAGTCGTCGCTCCGCACCCGGACGGTGAACGTCGTTCCCGGTTCGAGCGTGGTGACGCCGGTAATTTCGGCCTCCTGGCTGGCGAGCACCGTTATCGGCGTCTCGTCGAACGAGAAGACGAGCGCCTCGGGGGGAACGGCGTCCTCCCGCGCCGAGAGCGTCCCCGCCTCGGCGCCGGTGACCACGAACCGGTTCCCGCTGGCGTCCACCAGCAGGTCGTCGCTCGCCAGCGTAACCTCCTCCCGGGCGGCGTTGTAGAGGGCGTCCTGCTGCCGGTCCAGGACGACCACGAGCACCGACGCGCTCTCGGCCGCCTCGTCCGCCGGGTCGTGGGTGACCAGCAGCGTCCCCGGCGGCGCGTCGCCGAGGGGCCGGGGACGCTCGCCGACCTGACTCCGCGACGGGAAGTCGACGAGCGGAACCGGGGCGTACCGGGTGGTTCGCGGGGACTCGAACGCCATCGACACCTCGCCGTCCTCCAGGATGCGGTTCTCGACGCAGTCTTCCTCGCAGGCGTTCTCCAGGGAGTCGCGGGCCACGGGTTCGACCGGACACGACCGGTGCGTGAGGTAGACCGAGAGCCGCGTCTCGTCGGCCACCTCCGCGAGCGGGAACTGCTCTACGTCCTCCCGTTCGAGGACGACCTGCCGACCGCACGCGTCGAGCGCGAGTCCGGGCCCGGTTCGGACGACGAGGCCGTCGGCTTCCTCCCCCTCGACGTCGATGGGCTCTACCGACGCCGTGACGTCGAGTCCGCAGACGACGCCCGTCCCGACGACGAACCGGTCGAGGGAGTTCAGCCGCCCGGTGTGGTAGGCCTGCTCCGCCCGCATGTCCCGGACGGTCAGGAGCTTCCCGTAGTAGTAGTTGTTCCGCTCGAACGCGTGCAGTCCGCAGCGAACTGCGTCGGTCCCGCTGTTTTCAGTGCTCATGTCTGGTGTGTGGTAGTAGTCACCGCGAGTTACGACAGTACGGTGTCGTCTCCGAGTTTCGATTTCACTTCGAGCTGTCCGAACGTCTCCCGTTCGCCGAGGACGCTGTCTCTGCCCAGGCCGGCCCGCCCGACGACGAGCGAGCGGTCCGGGAGGACGCTGTTGACCCCGAGGTACGCGTGTCCGCCGAGGAGGACCCAGGGCTGGAGGCGGACGGCCCGTCCGACGGCGTGGGCCGGCCGCACCGCGTCGACGACCCGCTGGATCGAGGCGAACTGGTCGTCGTCGACGAATGGCCGTACCAGCACGAGGAAACACTCGGGACACCCCAGCAGCGCCGCGTAGGGGTCCCTGGCGTCGTCGTCCTCGAAACAGTCGAGCGACGCGTACTCGCGGACGTAGAGGGGGCTCTCGACCCGCTGCCGGAACGCCGCTATCTCCGCGTCCGAGAGGGGCCGTCCCCGGAGTTCTCCCTCTGCCTCGACGCGCTCCTCGAACGTCTCGCGCTCCCGTTCGAGCGTTCGCTGCCAGGAGGGGATGTCGGCCCCCACGTGCTCCAGGTACAGCCCCAGGAGGCGGACGAGGCCCGCCTTCGTCCCGCGGCCCCTGTACAGCGCCGGCGCGTCGGCCAGGAGCGCCCGCCGCAGGTCCGCCGGCCACGTCTCGTCGCTCTCTGCGGCCAGCCACCCTTCGAGCCACGACAGCGACGCCTCGGGGACGCCGTCCGCGTCGAGGTAGCTCGTGAGGTGTTCGAGTTCCACTTCGAGGTCGAAGAAGACCGTCTCGAACAGCGAGAGGTACCGCTCCAGGAACGCCCGGCTCTCGTCGTCGGCCTGGTAGATGGCCGGCAGGTACCGCAGGTACGACTGCCGCGGGAAGTAGGCGTGGACGGCGTCGACCCGCGGGGTGCTGAACGCGCCGCCGAGCAGTTCCAGTTGCACCCAGAGGTAGCGTCCGACCGCGTCCGTGAGGAGCGCGTCCTCGGGGTTCGCCGGGGAGAGCGTCGCCCACTCGAGCGTCTCGTCCACCGGCGTCTGGGCCGCGACGTCCGTGGCGACGTACCGCACCCGGACCTGGGTGTCGAACCCGTCGAGTTCTCGCGAGAGGGTAACCCGGTGCCACTCCACGCCGGGGATGCCCGAGTCGTACCGCGTGACCGCCTGACCGTCGTACCGGCCGGACGCCGGATTCAGGGCGGTCCGCCTGGCGGCGGTGAGGAAGGTGATTCCGTCGGTTCCGTCGAGTACGTACACCCCGTCCTGGCCCGGGTCCGTTTCGCTCTCCCCTTGCACTCGACCGGGGCCGCGAACCACTCGCCGACAGCCGCGCCGGAACACGGGGAGCCGTTCGAACGACGCGTCGGCCGGAACGTACCTGAGCAGGCTCCGTCGCCCGGATTCGTCCACCGTCTCCCCCGCGACTAGCTGGTCCTCGCCGCCCACGTCGAGGCAGGAGAGCGCGTATCGGGCGCCGGGGTCGATAGCCCCGCGTGACTCGTAGGCGGGGTCGAATCGCCGAATCCGGGCCTCGTCACCCGCGCCCGTCAGGACGTAGAGGGTACCCACGTCGCCGCGGGCGACGTCCGCGGGACTCGACAGCGCCGGTATCACGCGAACGGCCGTCCCGTCCGGCGACACCGCGGCGAGGAACCCGTCCGGTTCCGGGTCGTCGACGTCTCCGGTTCCGGGGCCGCCGTCCAGGAGAAGCACCTCCTCGTCGGCCGCGAGGAGGCGAACCGGGTCGCCGAACGACACCCGCGACTCGGCGTCGTCCGGGGCGGCCGCGGCGTCGGTGACGACCCACCGGGTCTGCCTGAGGTACTTGGAGAGCGACCGGACTCGTCCGGTCGTCGTCCCGTCGGGGGCGACGGACCGGTAGGCGACGTAGATGTCGCTGTCCGTGACGCAGAGCCGTCGCGGGTCGCCGTAGTCGCGCCCGTCGTCAGGACACCGGAGCGGCCTGAGCGCGTCGGTCCCGGGGTCGACGACCGAGAGGCGTCCGTCGGCCCCGAGCACGTACAGCGTGCCACACGGGTCGAGTGCGATGTCGGCGACAGGAGCGTCCGCGGTCACGACGGGTCGAGGGTCGACGTACGTCGGCACGGACTCCCGCGCGAGGCGAACCCCCCCGTCGACCGTCTCGACGTTGACGGACGTCGCGTCCCAGTCGGCCCACTCCGAGTCGGTCTGCGTGCCGATGCGTGCGAACTCCATCAGCGCCCCTCCCCGCACCGGGTTCGGTCAGTCCGCACGTCGACCCGGTGGGACAGCGAGTACGGGAGTTCCGCCCGCGCCAGTCGGACGTCCCCCGCCGTGGTCTTGCGCGACCGGCGGTCCGTCGTCAGGTCGACGTCGACCACGCAGTCGACGCCTTCGACGCCCTCTACCGTCGCTATCACCTCCGACCGGTAGACCGACCGGCCGAACGGCCAGCCGTCGCCCTCGTACCCGGTCAGGGGGTGCAGGAAGGCGTCGAGCGTGCGACGCACCGCGTCCGTCCGCTGGGCGGCGTCGGCCCCGGGCAGGAGGCGCACGTCCACCTCGACGCCGACGCCGACGTACGTGGGCGGGTCGACACGCACCTCGTCGGTCAGGAGCGCGTGTCGCCGGAGGTGACAGCGCACGGCCCGCAGGAATCCCGGACTCGGCGTGGGTCGGTCGTGCGTGCTGAACGGGAGGACGACCGTTCGGACGACACGGCGGCGGTCGCAGTTCTCGCCGAGGAATCCCCCGGGATTCGGCTCGACGGACGCCCGGGCCCGCCCGAACCGGAGGCCGGGCGTGCTGGTTGCGACCTGCCGGTAGTCCGCGAGCGTGACCGCGCGGTACGGCCTCGCGAGGTCCCGACGGGCGGCGTCGAGCGCCTCGTCGACCGTTTCGGCGTTCCGACCGCCCGTCGCGTCGACGATGGCGTCGACGGTGACGCCGCCGAACCCGTCCGCCGAGAACTGCCACCTCGCGCCGGCGCCGACGTTCCCGGCCGCGCCGCCGCCGAACTGGTACGCCGCTTCGACGCTTGCGCCGGCCGGCGGGACCGCACCCCGGACGTCGTCGCCGAACTGGACGACGCCCTCGGCCTGGTCGAGGACGTACACCGCGTCGGCCGGTCCGGCGGCGTCGAAGTCGGCGACCGGGTCCCACCGGTCGCCGTCCACGGTAACCGTCGCCTCCAGGACCGGTCGCCGCGCGAACCCGAACCGCTGGTTCGGACGCGCCGTCGTCGTCGCGCCGTCGAGCGGGGTTAGCACCTCGTGGGGGACTGTGGACCGGTGAGCCGCCTCGACGGCGTTGACCGCGACGGCGTCGAGACGGGGCGGGACTTCGTGACCCGACGTCCGAACGACGGCGCGGAGCCAGTACCGGCGTACGTCCTCGTCGTCGAGAATGTGCCCCGGGTTCGCGGGCCAGTCGTCCGGTCGCGCCAGGACGACGAGGCCCCCCTCGTAGAACTGGTTCGTCCCGTCGTGCAGCACGTCGAAGGATTTCCAGCGGCCGTCGTCGTGCCAGTGGTCGTAGCGGGTTCCGTCCGGGGCGTCGTCGACCGGGAGATACTCCCAGACCACCCGCACCGACGGGTCGAACCGCCCCGTCTCGTCGCCGTGAGACGCGGGCGCCGGGAGGCCCGTCTCGTCGACGACGACGCCCAGGGAGAGATTGGGCGGGGATTCGTCCGGCGAGGGTGCCGGGCCGAACGGGTCGCCGTCGAATCCGAGGTAGAGCGCGCTCTCGGCGGCGGCCCGCGGGCCGAACGGATGAAACTGCATCCCGTCCGTGTCGGCGGCGACGGTGTGGTCGACGCGCCCGTCCGGTAGGTCCGAGACCACGCGGGCGAGTCTGGCCGGAGCCAGCGTTATCGCGTCGACGCCCTCCGGGAGCGCCATCTCGAACAGGAGCGACCCGGCCTCGGCGTCGTTCGTCGACAGCGTCGTCCCGGCGGCCAGTTCGACCGGGTCGCGGTCGGGCGGGAGCGTCGTCCTGACCAGCGCCGACGCGGGAATCGGTCCCCGCGGGGGACGGCCGACCAGTTGCAGGTACTTCCGGACGTGCCGGTCGGTCTGCCGGTCCAGCTGGTAGACGTAGGTGTCGGCCAGCCACGCGAGCGTCTCGAGGATGGTAATCCCCGGGTCGTGGGCGTTGTGGTCGGTCCACGCATCGGCGTAGACGGGTATCCTATTTCGCGCCGCCTCCATGAATGCGGCGTAGTCGCGGTCCCCCAGGTCCGGGACGTCGAGCGCCATCTACGGACCTCCGCCCGAGCCGTCGACCGGGTCGACGCGGATTGCGTGGGTTCCGGCAGACGCGAGCGCGTCCGGGGTCACCGTCGGGGGCTCTTCGCCCTCGACGACGGCAACCCGGTCGGCTGTTCCGACGCCCTCGTAGGTGAGGGCCACGTCGTCGACGTGGTCGACGCCTTCGACGCCCTCCAGGAGCGCGAAGACGTCCGAGACGCAGGGGAGGTCGCCGAACTGCCAGCCCCGCCCGTCGGTCCCGCCCGTGAGTGGGTGAAGGAACGACCGGACCGCGGTGATGGCCGCCTCCTCGACCCGGGAGATGCTCTCTGCGTCGGCCGTCAGCCGAGCGACGACGGACACGGCGACGTAGTTCGGGCCGCGGACGACGAGCCGTCGGTCCGGTTCGAGCAGCGTGGCCGGCACGCGCTCGTCCAGGGCCGACTCGACCTGCCGGCGGAGTTCGGCCGACAGCGTCGGCCGCGGGTCGTCGGACGCAGGGACGACCACGACAGTCACCCACCCCCGCCGGGTCGCGCCGGCGTCGTCCATCCGGGGGAGACACCGCGCCCGCGCGAGTTTGCGCGACGCGTCGAGGGCCAGTCGCTCGAAGTCGGGCGTGCCGACTGCCCGCCCCCGGTCGCGGAGTGCCTTCGGCGCCCGGTCGAGAACCGCCGCCAGCGACTCGGCGTCGGCCCCGCCGTCGCCGGGTTCGGGGTTCGACACCGAGTCGACCGAGCGCACGTCGCTCGTGAGTTCGGTCACGGTGTCGGGCGGGACGTTACCGCCGCTCCCGCCGCCGGAGGCGTACGTCGCCCGGAGGTTGTCGGTGCCCGCCGGCGGAATCGCGCCGTGGACGTCGTCGCCGAACGCGACCCGGCCGGCGAGGGGGTCGACCGTGAAGTGGCGGTCCGTCGCCGCCGAGGCGAGAAAGTCCGGGACTCGCGTCCAGCGGACCCAGACCGCCGCCGGTTCCGGGCCGTCCCCCTCGACCACCTCGAGTTCGTGGCCGGCCGCCGCGAGTGCCGCCCGTTCGTCGGCGGTGAGCGTGCGGCGTTCGTCCACCCAGACGGCGACCGACGAGAGCGGCGGCGATTCGACCACGAACGCCTGGTCTGGCGACCCGTCGCTGGAGCCGAGACCCTCGTCCCCGACGGTGTGGACGTTGCGCGCCCACCCCACGTTCGGGACGACCCTGACCAGGTTCGGCGGCGCTCTCGACGGCCGGCCGCCCGGCGGGAGCGTCGCCAGTCGCCTGACGTCGTCGCACGGTTCGAGACACCACCCGGTCGTCGCCTGGTCGCCGAACCCGACCCCTGCGGGGGTCGCGTCCTCGTCGGCCGAGAGTCCCGACTGGGAGTCGTCCGCGTCGGGGTCGAACTGCTCGCCCTCGACCCGCGCCCTGAGCCAGTGGCGTCGCTCGCCGAAGCGACGCCGTTCGACGGACGGGGTGGGAAAGACGAGTCGGACGAGTCCGCGCCGCCGGAGGCCGTCGGTGCCGTCGTCCACCGACGCGCGGGCCCACGTCTCGCCGTCTACGGTGTACTCCCACCTGAGTCGCGGGTGGACCGACTCGGGGACCTCCCGGTCCGTGGGCGAGACCAGCAGGTGGACGGGTCCGTCGACGAGGGGTGCGTCGAACCCGAAGTACAGCGTCTGGCGTTCGTCGGGGAGTGGCGAGAACGGACGGACCGTCGCGCTCTCGTCGGCGGGTTCGACGCGGTGAGCCAGGTTGTTCAGACTCACCAGGTGGTCCGGCGAGCGTCTGGACCCGGAACCGCCGTACTGCACCGCCAGGCTAGTGAGCGACGGCGCGCCGACGCCCTGAGTCACGAGCGTCCAGAGTTCGGCATCATCTACGGGCGGGTCGAGCGGTTCCGGGCCTCTCTGGTAGGTCACCTGGTTGAACGTCCCTTCCTGGAGTTGCGCGCGAATCCAGTAGCCGTCCTGTCCCGCCACTGTCGTCGAGGACAGTTCGTCGGGGACAGTGAATCGCACGTACCCGGTCGCCTGGGTCGGTGGGTTCGTCGTCGACTCGGAGGGAGCGGGAACCCGGAGGTTGAGGACGTCCGTGTTCGTCGGACCGCTCGTGCGGAATCCCGAGGGGTTCGGGATGCCGGCCCACCGCGTCCCGTCCCAGTACTGCCAGGAGACCGACGGGGATTCCAGGTGGTCGTCGTCGGGCGGCGGGACCGTCAGGGTCACGTGCAGTTCGATTGCCGTCTCCCGCTTGGTGAACGCCTCGTCGCACCTGACGTAGAACTCGTCGCGGGGATGGGGTATTCGACCGAACGGGTACACCGGTTCCTCCGTCGAGGGCACCTCCAGGGGAACGTCGGTGGCCAGGAGACCGTCTATCTTCGCGGTGGTCGGGCCGGGACCGATTCGCACCGACGAGAGGTCGAACTCGAACGCCTCGTCCGGGGCGTCCGGGGCGAGCACGCAGCGAATCCAGCGACTCTCGACGCCGCCGACAGTCGTCTCGGTCAGTTCCGCTACGGACAGGGGGAGAGTCAGTCCGACGAGAACGGTCGTCGGAGCGCCGGCCGCGTTGGCGGTTGCCCAGGAAGTGACGGCGAGAGATACCGAGTCGATTGCGTGCCAGTGGGGCCCGTCTTCGTCTCCCTCTCGTTCCTCGTAGTACGCCCACCGGAGGTGTCTGAGCGTGTCCACGTTCGACGTGGTGAACTGCACGTGGACGGTCGTCCCGCCGGCCACGTCCAGCAAGTCGCTGTGGCCGACGTGCAACGCGTGGGTCTGGAGCGGATCGCCCGTCCACAGCTGACTCGCTTCGCTCCCGTCGAGCGGTCCCTCGTGAGCGAAAATCTCGTCGTCGTCCGGGTCGACGCTGTAGAGGCGGAGGAGTCGCGCCGGCGTCGCCTCGAACCCCTCGCCGGGCGGGAGTTCGAACACCTGCTCGGGGGCGCTCTCCGTCGCCGGCGCGACGGCCGTCGTCCCGTCGGGCACGACGACGTTCGTCTCCGCGTCGTCCGCCAGCGACACCGAGAGGGGGACGCGCGCCGGTTGAGGCGGGTCCCGGGCGAATCCCAGCGCGTCGTAGAATCCGACGCGGTGTTTCTCGGGGACCTGGTTCAGCCGTCCCACGACGTCGGCGACCATCTCGGAGAACAGTTCGGCCACGCCGCGGCCGACGTCACCCGTTCCGGGTGCCGGGTCCCACGCGTCCGTGTAGTACGGGGCCGTCCGTTCTATCTGTTCGAGGACGTCCGCCCGGGTCCTGTCGTCGACCACCGGGGGCGCCGGGTCACTCGCCACGCCGGCCCTCCTCCAGGTAGAACGGGTAGACCAGGTTGAACTCGGTGTTGGTACTTCGGATTCGGTACTCGACGCGCACGAGGAGTTTCCCCGCGTCGATGTCGTCGATCGACACGTCGACGCTCCGGACCTCGATTCGGCCCTCCCACTCGACGAGGGCGTCTCGCACCTCCGTCCGAATCCGGTTCAGCGTCGTCGAGTCGACCGTCGCGAACACGTACTCGTGGATGCCACACCCGAACGACGGACGCATCACTCGCTCGCCCTTCGCCGTCCCGAGGATGATTCGAATCGAGGCTTCGACGTCGGCCTCCCGTTCCGAGAGAGCGATTCGACCCCGGGCGGCCGTGTCGACGGGGTAAGCCCACCCGCGCCCCAGGAACTCCGTCGAACCCGCCCGCGGGCGCTCGTCGGCCGCCATCAGCCGATAATCACCGTCGGCTCTCCGGCGGTGATGGAGTTCGGCGGACCGCTCTCGACGATGGGGTCTGTCTGCCTGGCGGCCGGCCACCCGTTGATGAGGACGCTCGTGCTGCCCCCCTGGACGGGGCCGCCCACGTGCGGCACCGCCGAGGTGGTGAGCGGACAGGCGTGGACGTCCACGACTGCTCGCCAGGCGGGTTTCCCGCCGATGAGGACGTTCGGGCTCCCGCCGCCGACGAGGGGCGGGCCGTGTGCTGTCGGGTCGCTAACTCTGGCTGCTGGTGGCATGATGGCATCCTGGCTCAGTTGAGCTTTATTGGCGTTCCGGTTACAGAAAGCGTTCCACCAGCATCAATCTTCACCTCGACAGTTCCGGATAGCTCGACAGTCTGGGCGGACAGCACGAGTTTCGAGTTGCCGCGCACCTCGACGGACCCGTTCGCCGCGTCCAGGGTGACCGACTGCCCGGCGGCGTCTTCCAGCGAGATTCGCTCCGCGCCGGATTCGTCGTCGAGGACGACGCGGTGGCCGCCGCTGGTGACGATTTCGACACGCTCGGACGAGTCGGTGTCGTCGAACGCTATCTCGTGGCCGCTCCGGGTGCGGATTCGGCTCACGTCGAGCTGGGCGTCGGTCGTCACCGGCGGTTTCGCGTCGGCGTTCCAGAGCGCCCCCAGGACGTACGGGTAGTTGATGTCGCCGTTCTCGAAGGCGACCAGCACCTCGTCGTCTTTCTCCGGGTGGAAGTACGCTCCCCGGTCCGGGCCGGCCGTCGGGACGGCGACTCTCGTCCAGTCGGACTCGCGGTCCGAGGACCGCCAGGGGAATCGAACCTTGATTCGTCCGAGTCCCGCCGGGTCGTCGACGTCGGTGACGACTGCGACGGCGACGCCGAACGCGTCGGGGGACCCGCCGTCGCCCTCGCCGAACGGGTCGGTTGCGCTCACGGAATCACCCCCGTAACCTGTGGCGCGGGGCGGCGCACGGTGAAACTCGTCGTGAACCCCGACCCGCCGACGCGGTGGGTCACGCCGGTGACGTAGTAGGCGCCGCTGAAGCGCCCGACCCTGTCGAGTCGGACCGGGTCGCCGATTCGCAGGTCGGGGAGGCCGACGACGTCGCCGCTCCCGGTGACGCGTTGCTGGAGCAGCGTCTCGTACTCGGCGCGGGCGACGACGCGCCCCTCCTCGGCCGACTCGACGGGCGTGGACAGTTCCCGGTACCCGTCCGTGTCCGTCGCTCGCGGCACCGCCTCCTCGATGTCGACGCCTCTGCGCCGGTCCCGGTACCGGAGGACGACTCCCGGAACCGCTTCCTCGTTCGACTCGACGGAGAACGACTGGAGCGACTCGCCGTACTCGAGGGTCAGGGTCGACCCCGGCGGGTCAGGGTCGTCGCGGGGCGACCGGAAGTACAGGCGGTTGGTGGCCGGGTCGTCCGGCTTCCCCGGGGGCGTCTCAAGGCGGGAGAACAGCTCGAAGTTGTACCGCTTGGCGCGCTTGGAGAGGAACTCGAAGTCGTTCTGTTTCTCCCGCTTCAGGTGCTCGAACTCCGGGACGTCGACGTCCTCGACGACCAGCGTGTCCGAGCGCTCGTCGAACCCGTACGTCTCGACCACCGCCCGCACTATTTCTGTCATGGTCGCACGCTCGAAGTCGACTGGGTCCGTCTGCGTGGTCATCTCGTGGAGGCGGTCGTAGCCGCTCACGTCGAGCGTGGGGGAGCTTCCGGCGGGGAAGTCCGGCGCGAGCGACTGAATCTGGCCCTCGAGGACGGGTAGCAACCTGCCGTCGTACCCGAGGGAGAGGCGGACGGGCGTTCCGGGCTCGAATCGCTCCCAGACCGACTCGCGGAACCGACCGGCTTCGAGGTCGAAGGTGTCCACGAGGGAGAACGAGAACCGGTCGGCGCCGTCGAGCGTCGCGTCGACCGACAGGTCCGAGACGACGCCGTGGTGTTCGCGGAGTGTGAATCTGTCTCGCTTCGATAGCTGGTCGAATCGCTTCCCCGGCGGTCCGAGTTCGACCCGGAACTGCGGCCAGTAGAAGTCGGTGTATCTGTCTCTGAGCTGGTGGAACTGCATGTCTGAATCAGGGCTCCAGCGGGGGGACCACGAGTTCGACGCCGGGCTGGAGCGACCGGGGGTCGTCGATGTCGTTCGCCGCCGCGATAGTTCGCCAGTGGGACGGGTCGCCGTACTCGCGCGCCGCGATGAGCGGGAGCGTCTCCCCCTCGGTGACGCGCCTGAGCTTCGACCGGTCGGGCGAACCCCGCGGGCGCGCCAGCTGCTCCCAGCGCGGCGACTCGTACTGCTTGAACGTCACGTTCATCCGCGCCCGGACGGGCATCCCGCTCGGGAGGAACAGCGTGAACCGCTTGCTCGCGCTCTCGAGGACGCACCGGAACTGGAGACTCGACCACGCGACGAGCAACTGTGGCGGCGCGTGGGTGTCGCCGTCGACCAGCAGCAGGTCGTCTATCCTGTCCGTCTCCGCCCGAACGTCCGTTCCCTGCTCGTACGTGTCGAAAAACAGCTCCATCGAGAGCGTCTCGGCGGCGCCGCTGACGAACTGCATCACCGGCGTCGACAGGCCGAGGAGGTTCTGCTCGGCGTACGTCGCGCTCCTGTCGAGCGTGTACTCGGTCGGGTTGAACAGCACGTCGATGCTCCGGTCGTCGTCCGGTTCGCCGGTCCGCGTCAGGGGAACGATGCGGACTTTCGGGAGCCCTGCGCCGGTCGCCCTGGAGGGGTCGGCCATCCTAGCGCCCCCGTCGCTCGCGCTCTATCCGGACCTTGCGCGCGAACTCGGTGTAGAGGCGGTCGACCAAGCGGTCGACCTCCTGCCTGGGCGCCCGGGAGAGGTCCAGCGGCGACGGCGTCGGGGGCTCTCCGGCGTTCGAGGGTCGCTGGTCGGGCAGGGTACGCGGTTCCGGGGTCGCCTGTCGGTCGGGGGATTCCACGGCCGTCCGGGCAGCAGATGGGGCAGGGCGCGACCGGCGGACGGTCAACGGAGGAGCGCCCGCGGCGGGCGGCCCGGCGACCTCGGAGTGGGACGGCCCGGGGGCGGATTCGTCGTGGTGTGCCGAGACTGGCGGGAGCGTGAGCCTCGGGCCGGACGACGCCCGGTCGGTGTCGGGCGTCGGCGCGGACAGCCGTGCTGTGCTGGGGCGTCGAATGTGTGGTGAGTGCATGGGTCTCAGGTGAGTCTGTATCGGCTCCGTCGTCGCGAGTGGCGGCCGTCGGGTCACGACTGACGGAACCTCGGTGGCCGACTGCGCGGCTGCTTCAGGCGTTCCGGGCTCGCTCGCGGGGGCGCCCGCCTCGACGGGAATCGCCCGCGAGGCGTCGCTCCGGACGACGTCTCCGAGCGGCGAATCGGGTCGGGGCGAGTCGGCGACGCGCCCGCCGTCCGGGTCGTGCGACTTCGGGACGGCCCGCAACCGCTCGCTCGAATCCGGCGAGGCGCGCCGTGCGTCTGCGAGGACGCCACCGAGCGTCGTCTCCAGGCGGTCCAGGCGGCCGGTCGTTCGGGTGAGGAGTCGACTCATTCGAGGGTCCGGTCGGAACACGGTCGTCTGGCGGTGGACCTCGGTCGGTTCGGGCAGGCGGCCGTCCACTTCGCTGACCTCGGGACGGCCGGTCGCGTCCGAGCGTTCAAAAACGAGGGTGGCTAGCGGGACGGGACCGGAGAGTCGGTCGTCCCGGAACGCGTTCAGGACGCCCGCAAACGCGGCCAGGAGTCCGTGTGACCGCCCGGGGGCGTCGGAGACGAGTCCGAATCGGTGGCCGGTCCGCAACCCCATCGCTCCGACGACGCACATTCCGTCCGGGTCGAGTTCGTCTGTCACGTACGTACCTCCGGGGAAGCACCGGGAGAGGGAGCGTTCTCGGCCGACACGATGGCGTGCCCTGCCCGAATCGCTACCGTACTTCTCGTCGGGGGAGAGAATATACGTTGTGTAACGGGGGGAGTTCTGTTCGACGTTGACGGCGCGAAGAGCCGTCGTCCCAGGGCGTTCGAGCTTCGCTCCACTGTAGTACGTTGACGACGGATTCTCGGGACGGGGTCGTGACCCTCCGGGTCGAAGTCCTCTCGACAGCGAGGCCGGTCAGACATCGACCCTCCGCCCTAACCGTTCGAGGACTCGCTGGACCTGGGGTTCCAGGTCCGGTCGCTCCCTCGTCAAACTGTCCAGGAACTGGCGAACCTGTCTGGCTCGTTCGACGCTCTGGCGCAGTGAGTTGGGATTAGAGGGGTCCCTCGGTTCGATCCACCGCCCAATCCGGTCGAGAGTGCCACGCTGACTGATTTCGTTCAACGCCTCTGCGGGGTCATCCAGGGCTGAGTCGAGTAACGAAGTGCTCTCCCTCGGGTGGACGCCCCAGCCGAACGACTCCTCGAATCCGGCCTCTCCGGGCTCCAGGGACCTGAGTCTGTCCGCCGGTTCGCCCATCTCTAGGGCCCGTCTCGTATCGCCGCCGTGTTCGCCGAATCGGTGGAAGAACTGCGTGGTGAAGTGGCTCTTCGCGCCGGGGTCCACTTCGAACAGCAAGTCCCCCAACCGGGGGGCGTGGTGGAACTCCATTCCCTCCCTTCCGAGAATCGTCTGGACCATCCTCACCTTCTGCGACTGGGGGATATCCAACATGCCGATGTCCCGAACTTCCTGCAGAAGTTCCAGCGGGAACCGTCCCTCCAGAATCTCGTCCAGGTGTTGCAGGTCGATGAGCCGGTCTTCCATGAGCCCTTCTATCGCCTGTGCTCTGTGCGTCTCTCTGAGGTCGTCCTTTCTGGCTTTCCGACCCTCTCTCGCCACTTCGTCGGCTATCTCGTCCGGAGTCAGGTCGATGGCGTCGTCCCGGCGCCTGCGGTAGACGCCGTTCCGGGTATCGTAGTAGTACATCCCCGGACGCTCCCTCGCCCATCTGGGAGGATTACCGCCCTGCATCGCGCGTTCTTCGATGGTGATTCCGCCTTCGGGGAGTTCGACGTCCGCGTCGTCGCTCAGGTCCACGTGCCTGTCGATCGGCTCCCTGCTCGCTATCATGTAGACCTCGTAGAGCCCGGGGCGACCTTTCGGCTCGACGTCGAAGCGGTCTATCCAGCGGAACCGTCGGGTCAGCGCGTTCAGGGCGATGCGCATGGCCGGCGCGGGAGCGTTTCGCCGGTCGAACTCCTCGGTGATGGCCTTCGCCGCGGTGATAGCCTGCGGGAGCTCCGCGGCCTTCGCCGCGTCGTCCCCGCGCTTGCCGGCCCGCTCGCCGGCCTCTTCGGCCGTCTCACGTCCAGCGCGTTCGCCGGTCTCCTCGACTGCCTCCCGTCCTGTTCGTTCCCCGGTCGCTTCGACCGCTTCGCGGCCGGCCCGTGCGCCAGTATCCTCCAGAACGTCCCGAGCCACGCGCTCGCCCGCGTCCTCGACAGTCTCCCCGGCGATGTCAGCCGTCTCGCGCGCGGCGCGACCACCCGCGGCTTCTGCCGCCTCGCCGCCGGCCGTTCTGGCGCCGCGGAGCCCCGCGGTTGCCTCGTCCGCGTACCTGAAGACCGCCCGCAGCGCCGAGGCGACTTTCCGGAAGACGGTCCCGAGTCCGGGTATCCGCTCGATGAACCCGCCGATGGCGCCCAGACCCTTCATGAGCGGCTGGCGGACCTTGCCGAGGAGCTTCACCAGCCCGCCGAGTATCTCGCCGCCGAGGTCCAGGAAGCGGACGATGGCGCGCAGGACGTGCCGGCTCGCGGAGACGCCGGCGTACGCCGCCGCGGTCAGCGCGTTCAGCAGCACCTCGAACAGGACCGTTCCGGCGAGCCACCCGAGCTTCTCACCCAGCTGGTAGTCCGAGAGGTCGAGGAACTCGAGCAGTTTCTCCGCGAGATAGCTGCCGAGGTCGCTGGCCATCCCGATGACCGTGTTCCAGACGGTGCTCAGGAGGTTGAACAGCCCCTCCGACGTCGCGCTGTCGCGACTGCCTGCGCGTTCGACGCCCGATTCCCACTCGGACTCCGTGCCCGCCGTCTGCTGGGCCGCCTGGTCGAGTTCCGCCGCCGTCGACGAACTCGGCATCAGGGCCTCGAGCTGGGGAGACGCCGTCTCGCCACCGGCGCCGGCGGACGTCGCACGTCCCGCTGTCGAGGCGGGTCCGGCGGTAGTCGCCGCGGGGGCTGCGGCCGCCGGAGCGGTGGCTGCTGTCTCCGGTCGCGGCGACCCCGTTACAGGTACCGGCTGGTCGCGCGGCGACTCGCTCGTCGCGGTGCCGGGCGGACCGCCCGGAGTCTGCTGGTCGCCCGGTGCGTCGGTACGCCGAGCCTCGACGGGGTCCCTGGAGAACAGGTTCGAGAGGAACCGGCTGACGCCAACGCCCGCCTGGACGATGAGTCCGATGAGCACGAACGGGTCGGTGATGCCCTCCCAGATTCCCTTGAGCGTCCCCCACAGGAACCCCCCGATGAACTCGATGCTCCCGCTCAGGAGCCGAGCGATGCGGTTGGAGGCGTCGATTTTTACCTCGTCGGAGGCGTCCCGAATCCGGGTCAGGAACCCGACGATGGTCTCTTCGAGAATCCGTCCGAGTGGACCCATCGCGGAGATGAACATGCCCACGCCACGGACGAACGTGAGGAGCAACTCGACGAGGAACGTGACTATCGGCGGTTTGAACCTGTCGGGGATGTGCGACCACAGTTCGCCCAGCAGGAGGCCCGGGAGCCCGAGTGGGTTGGCTATCACCGTCGCCAGTTTGACC
>JBEPXT010000078.1:0-17368 GCA_041641795.1 Salinigranum sp. | reverse complement strand
GCGTTCTCCATCGGGGTGCTCGGGAGTCCGCTTCTGCGACGGCTCAGCCAGGCTATCGGCCTGGTCGTGTTCGTCGGGATTCTGGCACTGAGCTTCGCGCTCACCTACCCGGCGGCGGCCGGCGGCCCGTCGCCGCTGACCCGGCTCCCCGTTTCGTCCGTCCCGCTCGTTCACTACGCGGACCTCGCGTTCCTGGGAAGCGGCCTCGGCGTCGGCCTCTCGCTGGCCAGCCTCGGTTCCTTGTTCGTCGTCCTCGGGAGCATCCCCGTCCTCTTCGCGATTGCCCATCGCCTCGCGCCCAGCCTGTGGTTCGCCGACGTCTCGCCCGCGACGCTCCTGCGGGACGAGGCGGACGTCGACCAGCGGGCGGCACCGACCACGGCCGCGGCCGCTGACCGACAGGCGATGTCGTCTCGCTCGGGGGCGTTTCCGCGGTGGCGAACCCCTCCGTCGGTCGGCGTCGCCAGCGTCCTGTGGGTGCGCTGGACGCGCGCGCCCACCCGGTTCGCCACCGTCGTCCCGCTCGTCGGCGTGCTCGTCTCGGCCGGCATCGGCGTCGCGAGCGACCCCGAGTCGCTACCGGTTCTGGTCCCCGTCGCACTCGGCGCGACCGGGGTGTACCTGTCGGGGGTCGTGTTCGGGCTCAATCCGCTCGGCGAAGCGGGGGCGATGCGTCCGATAGAGGTGCTCTCGTCCCGTCCGAGTGCAACGCTCGTCCGCGGCCATCTGGCGGCGGGACTGGTGCTGGGGGTCCCGCTGACCCTCGCCGGAACAGCCGCACTCGTCGTTCTGAACGACGTCCCGCTCGCTGTCGGCGCGGCGCTCGGTCTCGTCGCCCCCCTCGCGGCGGGCCTGAGTGGGTGCGTCGCACTGCTCCTCGGCACGGTGTTCCCGCAGTACGAACAGAACCAGACGTTCGGCGGGGTCCCGGTCGCGTCGCCCTCCGTCTGGGCGATTCTCGGCCACGTCTTCGCGACCGCGCCGCTCGTCGCCCTCGGCGCTGGACCCGCCCTCGCCGTCTCGCTGGTCCCCGGACTCCGTCCGCACCTGCTGGTCGGAGTCGCCACCTCGCTGGTGGCCCTGTCTCTGGCGAGTGCGGGCATCTACAGGCTGAGTGTCTCCCGGTACGACCGTGCGGCGGCGGTCTGACGGCCGCCGGGGCGCCTCTCTCTCACTCGCGTTCGACCGTGTGTTGTTCCCCGACCAACTCGTCCTCGCAAACGACACCCTCGCAGTTCACACCAGGGTCGCCGCGGTGGTCGTCCCCGGCGTCGCCGGAACGGGACTCGACCGGCGTCGCTCCGGCGGGCGATTCGGGCGGGTTACGCGTACACGCCCGCTTCGACGAGCAGCACCAGCACGACGCCGAACGCCGCCTGGTAGAGGGGGGCGGATAGCAGGGCGAACACGGCGGGCCGCCCGGGATTGCTCGCCGCCACCGCGTAGACGGCGGCGAGGACGACAACGAACCAGAGGAACATCCCGAGGTCGTACAGCACCATCTCCAGTCCGGTCAGCGCTCTCGGAAGCTGGTAACTGACCGCGACGACGTAGACGCCGAGGACGCCGAGTCCGGTGGCCACGGCCCCCCAGCCGACGAGTCCGAAGGCCCTTCGGCGCGTCGCGGACCGGACGCGCAGGTAGACGAGCGTCGCCACCGCCGGCGCGGTCAGCAGAATCGGCACCGGTCCCGCGCGGACGAACGCCGCCTGGTCGACGGCGTGGAGGAGGAGGCCGACGACGAGGACCAGTACAGTCGGCAGTTTCGATTCCCGCAGGTAGGGCGAGCGCGCGAGTGCAGTCACGCGCATCTGTACGTCGGCTCGAGAGATAAACGCGTTCTGCGACACCTCGACGACGCCCTCGCTCGAAACCCACGCCGCCCGGTTCGGCTACGCAGTCAGGCGACGACGGCGTGTTCGGCTACGCTGGCCGACAGGCGACGACGTCACCCGCTTCCCGCGGGTCGGGTGTGCCGTCTCGGGATTCCGCCCGGCGAACGACTCGCTCGGTGAGGAAGTAGCTGGTCCGGTGGGTACCGAGGTCGTAGTGGGTCGTCTCGGTGGTGTTCCCGTCCGACGGCTCGTTGTAGTAGCCGCCGTTCACGGGGACGTGTGCGAGATTGCCGTGCGCGACTGACTCGGTCCTGACCGTGCCGATTTTCACGTAGCCGTCGGCCCCTGTCGGCAGGACGAACGCGCGTTCCACGGCCGTCACGTAGTCGACGATTTGGTCGTGCGTGAAGCCGTCCGGGAGTTCGCGTGCGACGGCGGGTGCTGCGGGTACCACGGACCCTTCCTCGCACGTCGCGTACGCGGGTGTTGCGGGCGTCTCCGACGCCGGTGATTCGCCGTCCGGCGTCTCGCTATCGGGTCCGCCCGCGTTCCTGCCGAGACACCCCGACAGCGCGGCGAGGACGCTTCCCGTGGCGGCAATCGTCGTTCGTCGCCGCATACTCGACGGTCCGGGGGGCATTACAAGTGCTTTCTGCCGTCTCGGCCCTGGCCCTCCGCGAACCGCTCGCCAGACCGGGACTCCTCTCTCGTCCGTCCAGGGCGACACAGTGAGGGGACGGTCCGGGCTGTGGGTGCCCGCTGGTCGGTCCTGAGGCCGTCTGACGAGTGACGCCGCCGGCGGAGCCTCTCGATTTTCTCCCTCCCGCGAGGTCAAGAGATACCGGGAGGGCCGCGAACGACGTCGATTCCGCGAACTCGCTCGGTCCAATCTGGCTCGCCTCGACGAGCGTGGGAATCTCGCGTTCCGTCGACGGCTCGATTACTTGCTGCGATGCCCCGCTGATGAACCGTTTGGACACGCGGGTCCGCGACCCGCCGACGTACGGGAATCGTCCGCCGTCGGGTCCGTCGCTTGGAAAGAGCGAACTTTTTCACGAACCGCCGCGCTAGCGCGAATGGTGGCGATGAAGAAAGTTACCCCCACCGAGCCCCCTGTGACGACGCAACATTCCCCGAGCCACCATCTCATTTCCACTGAGTTCTGGTTAGTAAGCAGTGCTGACTACCGAGGGTTCTGACGGGAGTTTCTGCATACGAACCGAACTGCTGGCAGAAGGACGAACGTCGTCCAGAACGCGGCCTCCAGCGAAACCGATTGCGGGTACGTCACTCTGCAGGTCCGTGTTCAAACGCTCTCACAAATACGTCGATACACCTAATACATATAGATACAAAGCATACGTATGCCCATCGACATCGACACCTTCGAATCGTCCCCGCCGGAGCACCTCCAGAACCGCGGCGAGACGAACGCCGAGCGAGTCATGCGATTTCTCGCCGCTCATCCGGACAAGGCATTCACACAGAGCGAGATCCGGGACGCGACCGACGTGAAAGCCGGAAGCATCAGCGTCGTCCTGTCGCGACTGGAAGACCGCGGGCTGGTTCGCCACAAGGGTAACTACTGGGCGCTCGGGGACGACGACGACGTCGCAGCCTACACCGGCATGCTCGAGAGCACGCGAGCGGCGAACGACCGCTTCGGTGCGGAGGACACGGACGAGTGGCTGGAGCACGCCGTCGAGGACGAGGACGCCGAATGAGCTACCAGCGAGGAGATGTCGTCTGGGGACCGGACCCGTTCAAATCCGGCGAGAACCCGCGACCGTGGCTGATTCTCAACAACGAAACCCACCCGTTCGGTGACGAGCAGTACGTGACGGTCACGCTGACGACGACGCCCCACGACGGGGCCGTTCCGATCGAGGAGTCCGACTGGGTCGAAGGCGGGATGCCACGCCGGAGTTACGCCTCGCCATGGTCAGTTGCCTCGCCGAAGCACGCCGCCCTCGTCCGCCGACAGGGGCGACTCAGGGAATCGTTCGTCCGGACCGTCATCGACGAACTGGTGACGTATCTCGACCCGCCTGCCGATATCCGATAGCGACGCTACTGATTCGTGTGTCCCCGTAGGAGTGAAGCGCCTCTCTGACGTCGGTTCCGACGAGATACCGCGAGGCCGGCCACGAGCGTCCAGAGCACGACCGTGAAGATGCTGTACCACAGGAAGTGCTCACCTACAGAGAGTGTCGGTACGAGGATGCCCTGTGAACCGGAGAAACTCGCGTGCATGAGCTGGGCGACGAGCAGACTCTGCGTGTTATCGTACACCCAGACAATCAGGATGCGATACGCGGTCAACGCCGCGGTCCACAGTCCGATTCGAAGCAACCAGCGGTCGCCGAATTCGAGGGAGGTAGCCCAGTAGTCGGACAGTCCGTGCCACACTCCCCAGATGAGGCCGAGGAGGAGGCCAGCCACCAGCAGGGAGTGGTGGTCACGGAGGCGTGGGAGCGCGAAGCCTGTCCAGCCGATCTCTTCGAGGAACCCAGCGAACAATCCAACGATGATGCCGAACGCGAGCACGCCTAAGATGTCGTCAGTCGCTAGTATCGACGGGATGAACGCTGCCGAGGTCAGTGACAGCGTCCCCAGGATAACTAGGAGCAGAATCGGCGTGGTCAGTAGCGCGATGGCGTACCACTGAAAGCCAACGCGCCACCGGCGTTGACGCTCCCAGATGTCCCGTAGCCCTGCTCGCCCATCCAAAAGGGCGATGTGCCCCAGCCCTGCGAGGGCTGGGCCGAGCAACATCGCACCGAAGACGGGCATGAGCTGCCAGTTGGCTGGCGTTTTACCCCCCACAAGGTGGCGGGTCCGACGACGACGACCACGGCGCCCCACGCGATGAGGAACACGAGTACGAAGTAACTCACTAGCGGTCGTCGCGCGAAACGGGATACATGCCACATTCTACATCGCCCCCGTCGGCTCACTGGCCGCTGGTACGGGGTCGAAGAGGGCCACAGACACACCCGTCCAGAACAGTTTGGTGCTGGACGAGAATCCCGTGGGGGCCCTCCGCAAGAGTGCCAACGACCTGCGCGTTGGCCCCCAGAACCCGACGACGATACTGATCATGTGGACGAGGAGTGAAATGAAGGTGACAGACTGACGGACATGCGAGTACATGCACAATATTGATTCAAGA
This sequence comes from Salinigranum sp., assembly GCA_041641795.1. Taxonomy (GTDB): domain Archaea; phylum Halobacteriota; class Halobacteria; order Halobacteriales; family Haloferacaceae; genus JBEPXT01. The sequence continues at coordinate 12,361 of JBEPXT010000078.1, read as the reverse complement.
ACATCGTATAGCCATACGCTGATTCTCGATAATCAAGTAGCTCTCCCTGTATCGAGTAGAATAACGCGCATCCGACTTCCTCTTTCAGGTATATCTTGTAACGAAACACGAATACGACCTACTACTACCGTCCCACGACAGCGGCGTCTTCGAATCTATTAGTAGAAACCAGGTCTCCCCCACTGAGCCCCTTGTGACGACGCGAAACTCCCCGAGACACCATCTCGTTTCCATTGCGCGCTGGTTAGTGGACATTGGTGAATAGGAACCACTACATTCTGACATGATTTCATGGGTGGGTGAGTACGTCGCTCGGTTACCTCGGAAAAGTCCACGAAGTCGGTAACACCTCCACAGAACTCATCGCTGAGCCTACCACACTGTGTGTAGTGCATTCGTGAGTTAATCCCTCACCGATGAGCGTCACAAACCGGACCGCGACTCGTGCGTGGGTGTCAAAATTGCTGGTCCGTCGGCCAGGGGGGGTCGGGATAGAGACTCTGCACGCTCCGGTTTAACGAGAACGCCGTGATGGCACCGGGAGACATCGTTGAGATGGTAGCCACGGCGTTAGCCGACTCGACGACTTCCTGGAGCGACGTCGCGTCGTTCGTCATTGATGCAATGATACCTGCAGTGAACGCGTCGGTGGCACCGATTGGATATACCGGATCAACATCGTACCCCTCGTTCCACGCCGTCCCTTCGAAGGGTCCCTCCATCACGAGGCCGTAGGCCGAAATCGTATCGACAGCAAGGAAGACAGACTTCGGACCTCGCCGACATAGCGCCCGTGCCAGTTCGGGTGGGTCGTCGACGTCGTAGCCGATGGGTTCGAAGTCCTCCGGCGTCGCAATGACGACGTCTGCTAGTTCGAGCGCGTCGTGGAGGTCCCGTTCGAGATTCTTGCGGTCTGCCCACAGCTGCGGCCGCGTGTTAGGGTTGAACGAGACGCGACACCCGGCCTGCTGTGCCTCCTCCATCAACGACAGAAGCGTCGAGCGACTCGGTTCTGACGCGAGCAGGACGCCGGTCACGTGTACCCACGAGAGGCTCTCTAGTATCTCCGCAGACACCGTCCCCGGCTGCAGTTTCGTGTCTGCCGTCTCGTGCCGAAAGAACGTGAAATCGAGATTCGAGTCGTCGGTGTACCGGACGAACGCCAGCGACGTCATCGCGTCCGGATCAGCGCCAACGTAGTCCAGTGGAATGTCGTGTTCTTCGATAACCGAGAGAACCGCATTACCGAACGGATCCGCACCGACTCGAGTGGCGAGAAGCGGTGGAATCCCCAGATTCGAGAGTCCGATGGCCGCATTCACTGCCGATCCACCCACCTTTCGAGAGAACCGTTCGACGTTCTCGAGTGGTCCCGTAGAATCCGGGAGGAAGTCGATGCCCGCTTCGCCCGCAATCATGATGTGTTCAGCCATGAAATGGATTGTCGTTGTCGTCGTCGTTCAGTCAGCCGCCGCTGGGTCGAAGAGGGTGATCTCGGTCGCTTCGTAGTCTTCGACCGTCGCGTTCAACCCGCCCACCGTCGCAATCGACGAAGCGTCGTCCTGGTCATCCCCGTCCAGGTCCAGCACGAGGTACATCCGTTTCTCGTCGGAGGTCCGGTGGTAGTCGATGAGGTCGCCCGTGAGCGACACCTCGCGCTTGGTCGCCGTCTCGTACCCCTCGAACGAGACGGCGATGGATTCCCTGGACGCTCGGGTGGTCAGGTACTCCACTGCCTCGATGCAGTCTCGTATCCGCAGGAATCGCTGTGGAAGCGTGCTCCGTCCCTCTTTGTGAGTGATAGGGTGGGCCTCCGACCAGAGGAGTTCCGTGACGAACCGATCGAGGAGGAGTGCGAGTTGACTCCCGGTGATGTAGAACCCGCGTGACTCCTCCTGGGTCCGGACGTCCCCGTATCGCACCCAGAAGAACCCGATGGACCGGTCGGCACAGATGGCCACAGGCTCCTGAGTCTTCACTGCCCTGACTTCCTGTGCAAGTCCGTCGATGGGCGACCCGAGGGAGTTCACTTCCAAGAGTTCGTCGGGGACGTTAGAGATGATTAACTTCGAGCTGACGTCGTCGCCGACGTCCCTGAGCAGACTTCCGTATCGCTTGACGAGTTCGTATGGGAACACGTAGGCGATGGTCGTGTCGGCCATCTCTACGACCCGGCGGATGTACTTGTCAATCGTCGCCCGGTTCTTGAACATGGCTACCCCCGTCTCCATTTCGGGATTCGTCTGGTCTATCTTATCGAGTTCTCGAATTGTCGAGTCGATACGATCCTGTATCGACCCCAGCGCGTCCGACGGAGGAATCGCGTAGGCGCTCTTGGGCGACTCGTCGATAATTTCGATGAACCCCTTATCCCGGAGTGACTCCGTGATGTCGTACACCCGCTGTCGAGGCACGTCGCTCGCGGAAGCGATGTCTGACATCGACTGCTTGCCGTTCCGGACAAGTGAGAGGTACGTGCTCGCCTCGTAAGACGAGAGTCCGAAGTTCTCAACGAGCACCTCGCGGAGCGATTTATCACGCCCGTTCATTTGTCACGCCCTCCACGCAGCGACCGCGCCCGTGGGAAGGGCGCCGTTGTGTTCGGCGCCCTCTCACGTGATTCGACGATTTCACCACGAAGTTGCTCTTCCGACACCACGCTCGAGAGCCAGACTTCGTGAATAGGGCCCGAGAGACCGGTGGCCGACGTGCTACACGACGCCATGTAGAATTGTCACCACGGCTGTGACAAAAATACTTATGATAAAATCAAATACGTGTGGCTATGTCCCACAAGGACACACGGGTCGAAGCGGACGAACAGACCGATGGTACACCCACTCGAAGGCGGTACCTCCAGATGGCTGGCGTGGTCGGTACCGGCGGTCTCGGTGCACTGGCTGGCTGCACAGGCGACAGCGGCGACGGCGGCACGTCGTCGCCCGAGCAAACCGGCGGTGGCGATTCGACGCCCGAACAGACCGAGTCGTCCTCCGGCGGGAACGGCGGCGGTGGCGGGGAAGGAGACCTGGAGATCATCCACCACTGGACGCGCGGTGCCGACGGGAAAGCCTTCAGCGCGTTCCTGACGGAGTTCAAGAAGGAGTACCCAGACGTTCGAATCCTCGAGAACACTCTCGCCGGGCAGGCGGGTGCGGGGGTCAAGACCGTCGTCACACAGCGGTTGGTGAACGGCGACCCGCCGAGTACGTTCCAGGGGCTGGCTGGCAAGTACATGAAGCCGTTCGCCTCCCACCTCGAACCTATCGGCGACTCCGTCTGGTCGCAGAATAACATGAAGGAAGCGTACCTGGAGGGGCCCAAGCAGATTGCGCAGTTCGATGGGGAGTACATGATGGTCCCGATGAACGTCCATCGCGTCAACATTCTCTTCTACAACACCGCCGTGGTCGAGAAGGCCGGCGTGGACCCGAACTCGATTTCGGACGCGGCTGCCCTGCGTGACGCACTCCGGAAGGTGGACAGCAACACGGACGCGGTGGGGATGGCCCAATCCACTACCGAGGGGTGGACCGTTCTCCAGCTCTTCGAGAGCATCCTTCTCGCGGAAGGCGGCATCGAGGCGTACAACAAGTTCAGCGACGGCAACGTGTCGGCCGTGGAGTCTAGCGTGAAGTCCTCGCTGAAGCGAGTCAAGGAGTACCGCCAGAGCTTCCCGGGCGATGCCAACTCCATCGCGTGGCCCGAAGCCGCCTCCATGCTACCGAGTGGAGACGCTGCCTTCTACCAGAGTGGCGACTGGGCCGCCGGCGTCTTGCTGGATTCGAAGGACTTCAACTTCGGCGAAGACTGGGACTGGATACCCTTCCCGGGAACGTCCGACTCCTTCATCGTGGTGATGGACGTCTTCGAGATGCCCGCCGACAACCCCTCGCCGGAGGCGACCAAGAAGTTCCTCAGGTTCTGCGGGTCCAAAAAGGGTCAGGCGACGCTCAACGCAATCAAGGGGTCGATTCCGCCTCGGACCGACGTCCCCACGGACGAGTTCAGCGGCTATCAGAAAGACCAGATCGAGAGCATCAAGAACACGAAGAACCAGCCGGGGTCGATGACCCACGGTGCGGCGGTAGCCCCCGAAGCCCTGACGAACTTGAAGAAGGCCATCGGCGACTTCACCTCGAACTACGACGTCGACGGGACCTACTCGAAGTTCCAGCAAGCCTTCGAGTGAGCGTCCTGTCCGCTGAATCGAAGGAGTTTCACCATGGATTCACCGCTCTCGACAGACCGTCTGCGGACGCTCAAGAACAGCCAGGCCGTCCGCGCGATGCCGTTCTGGCTCCCGCCGACGCTGATAGTCCTCCTTGCAGTGTACGGGTCGATTGGCTGGAACGTGATTATCTCGCTCACAGACTTCGAGGGACTCACCCTCCCAGACTACGCGATTTCGGCGTTCGACCTGGAGATGTACGTCGAACTCGTGTCAGATCCCGTCTTCTGGAACGCGGTCAAGAACACCTTCCTCCTGATGGTCCCCTTCACGCTCCTGTCGCTGGGGGTAGGCCTGGCGCTCGCGGTTCTCATCGACCACGGAATCCGCCTGGAGAACACGATTCGGACGATCTACCTCCTGCCGTTCGCGCTCTCGTTCGTCGTGACCGCGAAGTTCTGGCTCTGGATGTACAACCCGAAGATCGGCGTCGTCAACACCATCCTCGAACGAGTCGGACTGGAGGTCCTAGCGCTCAACTGGTTGAGCCCCGAACTCAAGCTCTGGTCGATTATCCTCGCGCTCGTGTGGCAGTTCAGCGGGTACGCGATGGTCGTCTACCTGGCTGGACTCCGGTCGATACCGACAGACCAGTTCGAGGCGGCCTGGGTCGACGGCGCGAGCACCTCTGTCACGTACGCCCGGGTCATCGTGCCGCAGCTCCGGGCCTCGACTGTCAGTGCGGCCGTCGTTCTGGTCGTGTTCTCGCTCAAAGCGTTCGACTTCCTCTACGCACTGTTCCGAATCAACCCCGGCCCCACGGCCGACATTCTGTCGACAATGATGTACCGGCAAGCCTACGGATCGAACAACTGGGCGTACGGGTCAGCCATCGCGGTGGTCCTGTTTCTCGTCGCCCTCCTCATCATCGGTCCGTACCTCTACAGCCAGTACCGGCGGGGGGCCCTCTGAGGTGACGCGTCAATGAATCTGGACCACATCACTACACGACTGAAGGCCCGCTGGGAAGAGAACGACCTGACATCGTTCGTGACCGCCCACCGACTCCTGCAGGGAGTGGCCGTCGGTATCGCACTTCTGTACCTCCTGCCGCTGGAGAGCGGGATCATGACGGCCTTCAAGACGCAGAACGGATACCTCACGTCGCTCCCGTTCGCGCCTCCGCGAGAAATCTCCCTGGACCCGTGGTACGCGGCCTGGGACGTCCTCTCCCACGAGTTCGCCAACAGCCTCGCGTTCTCCATCCCGGCGACGATTCTCTCGGCGGTCATCGGGAGTCTCGCCGCGCACGGACTGACGAACACGGAGTGGCGCGGACAGGTCGCCGTCTTCGTCCTGTTCGTCGCGGGGACGTTCATTCCCATCCAGTCGGTGCTGATTCCGGTCTCCCGGTTCTGGGCGATTCTGGGTCTGGAATCCATCCTCCAGACGATGACGCCGTTCGACCTGTACGGACTCTCGTTCGTCCAGCGCTACTACGTGACGATTGTGGAGCTGATTCTGACCCACACCGCCTTCGGTATTCCCATCACCACGCTGCTGTTCCGGGGGTTCTACAAGGAACTCTCGAAAGAGCAACTCGAGGCCGCCCGACTTGACGGGGCCGGGATGATAGCCATCTACCGACACATCATCCTGCCGCTCTCGAAGCCCATCTTCGTCGTGACGTTCATCTACCAGTTCACGTCGATATGGAACGGCCTGTTGCTCTCGCTCATCGTGGCCGGTGCGGGCCCCGCAGCGCCCATCACGCTCGAACTGAACAAACTCGCAATCGCCGGATTCGTCCCCACGTACAACACGATGATGGCTGGCGCGTTCATCACCGCGTTCCCGACGCTGCTCATCTACGTGTTCTTCGGCGACCGATTCGTTCGCGGCATCGCGGGCTACGGCGGTAGCGGGGTGACCAACTGATGACTGGAGAAACCAATGGCTCGAATTGAATTACGCGACCTCACGAAACGGTTCGCCGGTGGTACCGAAGGTGAAGTAGTCGCCGTCGACGACCTCTCGGTCGACATCGCAGACGGCGAATTCGTCGTGTTCGTCGGCCCGAGCGGGTGTGGAAAGACGACCACGCTCCGGATGATAGCTGGCCTGGAGACACCGACCGAAGGGTCGGTTGTCCTCGACGGCGAGGACATCACGCACGAGCGCCCGCAGCAACGGGACGCCGCGATGGTGTTCCAGTCTTACGCGCTGTACCCGCACATGACGGTCCAGCGCAACATGAGCTTCGGGCTTGAGCAGTCCTCTGACCTCTCGGACTCCGAAATCGAAGAACGCGTCGAGCAGACGGCGTCGATGCTCGGCATCGAAGAAATGCTCGACCGGCAGCCCGGTGAACTCTCCGGTGGTCAGCAGCAACGCGTCGCTCTCGGGCGCGCCATCGTCAGAGATCCGGCCGCATTCCTCATGGACGAACCGCTGAGTAATCTCGACGCGAAACTCCGGTCTCAGATGCGGACGGAGTTGCTCCAGTTGCAGGAGCGGCTCGGAACGACGACCATCTACGTCACGCACGACCAGACGGAGGCGATGACGATGGGCGACCGCATCGCCATCCTCAACGACGGCGAACTTCAGCAGATGGACACCCCCGACCGATGTTACCACCAGCCGAACAACGTGTTCGTCGCCGGATTCCTGGGCGAACCCAGCATGAACTTCCTCGAGGGGCGTGTCGAGAGCGGAACGCTGGTCGGTGACGCCATCGAGTACCCGCTTCCCGACGCAGCGGACCTGTCGTCAGTCGAAGCAGACGGCAGAGAAGTCACCATCGGCATCAGACCCGAGGACCTCGAAGTCGATTCGGAGGCAGACGACGACCACGCTGTCGCCGGAACCGTCACGGTCGTCGAATCGCTCGGCAACGAGCGGAACTTGCACGTCGAGATTGCGGACGTCCCAGACACGGACCTCGTCGTCACTGTCGACAACCAGTCGGGCGTTTTCCGGTCCGGCGACCGCGTCTCGGTTCACCTGCCGCCCGAGCGCATTCACCTATTCGATACCTCGACCGGCGACGCGATTCACAACAAAGCACTGACTCCCGCACAGGAACCAGCGGCGCAGCAATGACGAGGATACGGCGCACCCTGGGTCGACACTGTGACTGTGGCGGTCACGAGTGGGGCACACCTCCCTTCGGTCAGCCGTCCGCACGGCCGCAGTCGACGCAGGCACCGAACCACTCTCAGATGCAGGTGCAGTAGGACTCCAGAACATGAATAGAGAACATAGAGTTCAAGAATCACAGTCAACGGTACGCTCCGACGAGCTGTACAGTCTCCCGGTCGACAACCACGAGGGGTTCGAGACCGGTGATTATCGTAACTTCTCGCCCACGTATCTCGGGCGGTCGGACGAGTGGATTCGACCGACGATATCGGTCACTGACGCCACACCCCTCGCGGGGGACTACTCGCTGCGGTGGACGCTGGACGAGCAGCCACATCGCTGGGCGCTCGTGAGCAACGGATTCAGCCTCGCCCCGCCGTACACCGTCTCCGCGCTCGTCCGCATCGACGAAATGGACGAAGGCGGCCGAGCGGGCCTCATGGCGCTCGAATCCTACGACAGAGCGGTGACCCTCGCTGCGTCGCGTACCGAGGCGTCTCTTACGGTCGGTGACTCCACGCAGCCGCCCGACCACGTCACAGACGCGGGAATGGCTCCCGGACGGCCCTACGAACTCGAAATCAAAGTTGACGCCGATGGACAAACTTCGGCTCGGATATCCGACCGCGAGAGGGGCGACACGGTGGCTCACTTCTCGTGTTCCATCGACTTCGAACCTACTGCCGTCGGTCTGTTCGTCGACGCCCCCGAAGGTGTCGCCGGGGAGGTCACCTTCGATGATGTCTCGGTCGAGGTGGACTCCTATCGATTCGATTCCGGCAAGTGGGTCCGGGCCCCCAAGTTCGTCGTACTCCCTCGTCATCCGGATGTCGAACAGGACCAGGGGAACTGGGTCGGTGCCCACTCGATGATAGACGACGGAGACGAGATGCAGATGTGGTACCGCATTCGCAACAACGAGAGTCGCGGCGCGGGCTACGGGTACGCTACGAGCGAGGACGGCATACACTGGACGCGATACGACGACAACCCGGTGTTCAAACCAGATTCGGGGGTCGTCAGTCACGAGGGAATTTCGGTCCTCAGGATCGACGGAACCTACCAGGCGTGGTACGCCGTCGACGACGGCGAGACCTGGAACGTCGCTCTCGCGACTAGCGACGACGGAATCCACTGGGAGGAGCAGGGTATCGTCGTCGAAGGGTACTGCAAGGATCCTGTCGTTGTCCATCACGACGGCCGCTACTACATGTACGCCATCGCACCGACGAACAAGTCACTGGCAGTGTACACCTCGTCCGACGGGGTTTCCTGGAATCGGCGGAACACCTTCGAGATGGACTCTCACCGCCACCCAGGCGCGTACTACGTGGACGATCCGGGCGAGTTCCACCTGTACGCGTTCGCCGAGGAGCCACTCGGGGACGGCGAACGGTTCGCCAGCGAAACGCTGGCCAAATCGCAGCCGAGTGCGGTATCGGTTGCCACGTCGACCGACGGCATCGAATTCGGCGAGTTCGACGTGGCCTGGCGTGACCCGCAGGTCGGTCTCGACGACCGACCCGCCGGCGGCATCGATTACGGTCGCTTCCCCACGGACGCCCGTGGTCATCTGCAGGACGACCAGCAGATTCTGATGTACTACCAGGCGCGGCACAACTACAACAACAACAGACCTGATTGGCGGATGGCCGGCGACGGGCGCGTCGTGCTCGCCGGGAAGTTCGACGGGGTCTTCGAGGACGTCCCGGCTCTCGTGGGACCCGACGGGATTCGCGGCTACGAAACCTTCCCCGCCCGCAGCACACGGATACCCGATGTCAGGCTCGAGGCCGATACGCGGTGCACTATCACCGTACGTCGGGGCGAGACTGCGCACGACCCCCTCATCACGGGTTCGGTCACCGCCTCGGACGACGGCAATGTCCGTCTCCAGTACGACGGGGCGGCGGCTGACACAGACTACGTGGCCACCGTCGGCGAAGGGCGAGTTATCTCCGCGAGATCAGACGGTGACGGAACGGTCACCGTCAGGTTGCCTGTTCGGAGCGACGATACGACCTCCTTCGAGCTGAGACACGATGATCGGTGACGTGCCTCTCCCGTGAGCGCGGGACGTTCGTACGCCTCTTGGATACGTTCGCTCCCGCTCGGCCTGTCGTTGACGCCGGCCGGCCCGGGAGTACGCGTTCGAACCCCGTGCGGCAGTAAAAACACTGATTCCATGACGACGAACACTTCGCTCTCACCGTCCCAGGCGATTGGCAGATGAACGCACCTGACTACACCAATACCGGGTGGCTCCGACAGGAAATCCGCGACGTGCTGGAGTTCTACTATCCGACGTGCGTCGACCAGCATCACGGTGGATTCGTCGCCCAACTCGACGAGACGACCGGCGAGGTGTACGACCCCGACGCGAAGCATCTCGTGGGAACGAGTCGGTTTACTGCGAACTTCGCCGTCTGCGCGCTACTCGGCGGTCCGGACTGGTGTCGGCCGATGGCGAAACGCGGCGTCGAGTTCCTTCGGGACGGACACTTCGACGCGGATCGGAATGGATACGACTGGCTCCTTGACGGCCGTGAACCGGTCGATCGAACGCGTAGCTGTTACGGCCACGCGTTCGTCCTGCTGGCGTACGCGCGGGCCACTGAGGCTGAGATCGACGGCGCCAGGGGGTATCTTCGAGAGGTTTACGACCTCCTGATGGAACGCTTCTGGGACCCCTCCCATCGGCTCTGCCGGAGTCAGTTCCCACCAGACTGGGACGACGCCGACGACTATCGCGGACAGAACGCAAACATGCACGCGTGTGAAGCCCTCCTCGCAGCCTACGAGGCCACTGGGCGAGACCGGCATCTGGCGCGCGCTACCGACATCGCAAAACGGATTACTGTCGACCTTGCCCGGGAGACTGACGGTCGGCTCTGGGAGCACTATACGGCCGAGTGGGACCACGACATGGCGTACAACCGAGACGACCCGGAGCACAAGTTTCGTCCGTGGGGTTACCAGCCAGGTCACCACGCGGAGTGGGCGAAGTTGCTGGCGGTCCTCGACAGGTACGTCGATCAAGAGTGGCCACGAACGCGAGCGAGAGAACTCTTCGACATCGCCCTCGCCGACGGGTGGGACGAGCAGTATGGCGGGTTCTACTACACGGTCGACCTGGACGGCGACCCCCTCGTGACGGACAAATACCGATGGCCGGTCGCCGAGGCAGTCGGAGCTGCAGCAGCTCTTTACGAACGGACCGGCGAACCCAGGTACAGAACCTGGTACGACCGGCTCTGGACGTATGCAAAGCGCCACATCGTGACCGAGAACTCGAACTGGCGGCTGAGACTCGCTCGCGACAACACGCGGTACGAACCTCCACGTGGACCCGAGGTAGAACCCGGATACCACCCGATTGGTGCCTGCTACGAAGCGATTCGGTCGTTCCAACGACGACCTGTTCCAGGCCAGCAATGAGTACATGACCGTCCCAGTGGGCGTACGAAGCGCTCACACGCATCGGACCCGGAGGACAGCACAGTCCGTCGAGAATCATACGCTGGGCCGAGACTAATCTGCGCGGATGCCCGGCCCCGGCCGGTGGCCCTGATGCAAGTCTATACGTTGACTGCGACTTGCTCCGGCCGGACCACCTCGGGTGTTACGGCTATCACCGGGACACGTCGCCGAATACGACACGGTCGCTGAATATGGGCGACGTCCGAAACCCGGCTGAGATTCTGAAGGGCCGAAACGATTCTCCCGGAGTATAATCGACGACTCTGGTCCAGGATTTTCACCACTTTCACCAGTTACACTCTTATCAATCGAGAGCGTACCACCGAACGACGATGTCCATCGACCGGGAAACGTTCGAGACGTCGAGCGAGGAGGAACTCGCCGGACTCTCGGTTCCGGATCGGGTGCTCGGATTCCTCGCCGCCCACGACGACCGTGCGTTCGAGGCCCGAGAAATCGCCGCCCAGACAGACCTCGACGAGGGAGCCGTGAGCACTGCACTGACGCGACTCAAGGCGCGCGACCTGGTCGATCACAAGGCGACCTACTGGGCCGTGACGACCGACGAGGACCGACTGCAATCGTACTCCGGCTACGAACGGGCGACGGCCCTGTTCAACGAGCGACTCGGGACCGAGAGCAAGGTCGACTGGAAGGCACACGCGCCCGAGGAACCGCATCCGAGTGCGAGGGACGAGGAGTGACCGAGGAGCGAGACCCGATATACGAGCCCGGCGACGTGGTCTACGGTGACGACCCGTTCAAAGGCGACGAAACCGCTCGTCCCTGGTTCGTCGTCTCGAACCACGAGGGACAGCCGTTCCACGGCGATCAGTACATCGCGCTGACGCTGACGACGAAGACGTGGCACGATGAGTTCGTTGAGATTCCAGCTGCGAGCTGGGTGCGTGGCGGCACGCCGGACGAGAGCCGGATCGTTCCGTGGGGCGTCCAGTCGCTCGGACGGAGCGACATCGACTACTGGCAGGGACGACTCGAGAGGGATGTCGTGAACACGGCAATCCAGGCGCTCGTTGACTATCTCGGCTGAGCCATCGGCCAATTGCCACCCGGTTGGATGTCAGTCACGCTGCCTCGAATCAGTCTGTTACCCGGGTTGTCAACCGTCCATTCGAGGAGCAATCGTATCCCGTACTGGCACCCTTCTGGAACGAAATCAGCCGCGAAACCGCGCAGTCCGCTCGAATGCGGGCGTTCCAGATTCTATTAGTAGAAACCGAGTTACCCCCACCGAGCCCCTCGTGACGACGCGAAACTCCCCGAGCCACCATCTCATTTCCACTGAGTTCTGGTTAGTAAGCAGTGCTGACGGTCGGGAACGCTAACGTCCTACATCTGGTTGGTTGAACGTCATCTAAAAGAAAGTGAGTGGAAGGTCGAAAACGCGGGTCTGTGGTCTCCTACGAATACAGATACCGCACTCCGTCTCACCCTCCTGTTCTATGGGCTCAGCGTGTTGTTGTGAAGCCTCGTCGTGTTGTCCACATTGCGCGACACGCTCGTTTGAGCGGCACGTCGGTCCTCTGTCGCTATCAATTCGAGTGG
>JBEPXT010000077.1:0-17369 GCA_041641795.1 Salinigranum sp. | reverse complement strand
CGAGCGCCGGCAGAAGATGGAATCGCACCTCCGCCCGGGGGGAGACGACGTCTGGCAGATGGGCGGTCCCCGGGACGCCTACACCTCTTCGGGTCGGCGGCACTATCCCCTGAACGCGTCCCGCGTCAAGGGCGTGGGGGGAACCACCCTCCACTGGCAGGGGATGGTCCCGCGCCTCCACGAACGAGACTTCGAGATGGCGTCGCGCCACGGCGTCGGCGCGGACTGGCCGCTCTCGTACGCCGACCTCAGGCCGTACTACGCGGACGCAGAACGGGCCCTCGGGGTGGCCGGCGCCGACGACAATCCCTACGCGCCGCCCCGGGAGCGCCCGTATCCCCTCCCGCCCCACCCGCCGTCGCACAGCGACTCGCTGTTCGCCGACGCGTGCGAGCAACTGGGCGTCGACATGCACTCGGTGGGCAACGCCCGTCCGCCGGAACCGTACGACGGACGGCCCGCCTGCGTCGGCTACGGAACCTGCAGGCCGGTCTGTCCCTCGGGCGCGAAGTACACCGCCGAGGTACACGTCCGGCGGGCGGAGGCGGCCGGCGCGCGCGTAATCGACCGCGCCGCGGTCCAGCGTCTCGAACACGACTCTCCTGGAACCGCCGTCGACGCGGCCGTGTACGCGACGCCCGACGGGACCGAACACCGCCAGGAGGCCCGGCAGTTCGTCGTCGCGGCCGGGGGTGTGGAGACGCCGCGACTGCTGTTGCTCTCCCGGTCGGAGGCGTACCCCGACGGACTGGCGAATTCGAGCGGACTCGTCGGCCGGTACTTCATGGACCACCTGTTCGCCGGGATGGGCGGCCGACTCGACGCCTCGACCCGCCAGCACCACGTCGGGTTCAACACGAGCGAGTCCCACCAGTTCTACGACGACGAGGACCCCGTGAACGGCCTGAAACTCGAATTCCTCAACTACGCCGGGCCGTCCCCGGTCGAGACGGCCCTCCGGAGCGAGACGTGGGGGGACGACCTGCTGGAGCGACTCGAATCGGCCTACGGGACCCACGTGGGCGTCGGCGCCCTCGTCGAACAGTTCCCGCGCCGAGAGAACTACGTCGCCCTGGATTCGTCCCGCACCGACTCGTTCGGCAACCCCGTGCCGGAGATTCACTGGTCGGTCGACGCCGTGACGCGGCGGGCGATTCGGCGGGCGAACGACCACCAGCGTCGCATCCTGGCGACTCTCGGCGCGGACATCACGTGGACGGTCGGTCCCGAGAACACGGGGCCGGCGTTCCACCACATGGGAACGACGCGGATGGGGTCGGACCCGGACGGGAGCGTCGTCGGCCCGAACCTCCGAACGCACGACCTGTCGAACCTGTGGCTGGTCGGGAGCAGCGTCTTCCCCACCGGCGGTGCGATGAACCCGACGCTCACTATCGCGGCGCTGAGTCTCCGGGCCGCGGACGCACTCGACGCGGCGCTCTGACGGCGCGCGGACCACCGTGGTCGTTCGCGCGACAGGTGGTCCGCGGGACACCGGTCCGGTCGCCGGATGGCCGGCGGCGCCTCACTCGGTGAACTCGATGGTGTTCCGCAAGAGGGTCCCCGTCCCCCGCCTGAGTCGTTCCGATGCGGCCTGTGTCGAGATACCGAGGGACTCGGCGACCTCCGTGAGCGTCCCCCCGCGCGGGACCTCGAAGTATCCGAGGCGGAGCGCAGTCCGGAGAGTCTCGGCCTGTGAGTCGGTCAGGCCGAACTCGTCTCCCGGGGCGTCTGGTTGTCGGTCGTATATCGCCCGGACCGTCGTCGGTAGTCCGGCCGCCTCGCACCGTTCGCGGAACGTGCTGACGGATTCGCGGTCCGGGAACCGAATTCGGGCGCGGTAGCCGTCCCTGGCGTTGGTCGCGTTCAGGACCATTCCGTCGAGTTCCAGTATCGCCGCGTAGGCGGCGACGTCGGGCAAGTCCGGCGCGTACGTGATGCGGTACAGGCGACCCGCGTCGGTCGACGCGACGAGCGTCCAGTCGCGGACCGTCGGGTCCTCGTCGAGGGCCGCGTCGAACCGGTCGAGCGACGGCCCGCTGGCCCAGAAGAGATTCCGGAGGGGAACGGCGGCGGAGGCGTCTAGCTGCTCCATCCGCACGGTTACGTCGGGCGCCTCGTTGAGCGCGTGCGAGAGGATGGACGAATCCAGGGTGAATTCGACAATCATAGTCCGGCCGTTCGCAGGGGTGTGTCTGGCTTCCGAACGCGCACGGCGCAGTCTACGAGGTGGGCGTCAATAATTGTGAGCGTCGAAGGGACATCCGCACACACTCCGCCGGTCGGAGTCGTCGCCGGGGGCAATCAGTGTACTCTCACGAATCGGCACCCGGACCACTGGCATCCGCGACCATCCACCGTCTCCGGTTCCGGGGTCGGGACGTGTGAGCACCCTTAAGAACCGGCACCCGCATCCTTCGACCATGCAACCACGGGACCTCTCGTCGCACTCGCCGTACGTTCCGGGCCGCGGCGCCGAAGAGGTAGCGCGCGAACTCGGGATGGACCCCGACGACCTGACGAAACTCTCCTCGAACGAGAACCCGCACGGGGCCAGTCCCGAGGCGGTGGCGGCAATCAGAGACAGCGCTTCCCGGGTACACGTCTACCCGACGGCCGCGCACACGGACCTGACTGCGGCCCTCGCCGAGCGGTGGGACCTCGCGGCCGACCAGGTGTGGGTCAGTCCCGGCGCGGACGGCGCTCTCGACTACATCGCACGCGCGATGCTCGCCCCGGGCGACCGCGTGCTGGCCCCCGAACCGGGCTTCTCCTACTACCCGATGAGCGCCCGATACCACCACGGGACCGTCGCCACCTACGAACTCTCGAAGGCCGAGGACTTCCGGCAGACCGCCGGCACGGTGCTGGATGCGTACGACGGCGAGCGAATCGTCTACCTGACGACCCCCCACAACCCGACAGGCTCGGAGTTCGCCCGGGAGGACGTCGAGGAACTCGCCGCGTCGGTGGCCGACGAGACGCTGGTGGTCGTCGACGAGGCCTACGCCGAGTTCAGCGACAGTCCGAGCAGCATCGACCTGCTCGACGAGTACGACAACCTGGCGGTCACGCGGACGTTCTCGAAGGCCTACGGGCTGGCCGGCCTCCGCATCGGGTGGGCCGCGGTTCCGGAGGCGTGGGCCGACGCGTACGCCCGGGTCAACACGCCGTTCGCGGCGAACGAACTCGCCCTCCGGGCGGCGATGGCCGCGCTGGACGACGACGACCACCTCCGGCGCAGCGTCGAGACGGCCCGCCGCTCACGCGAACTCCTGCAGACGGACCTGGAGGCCCGCACATGGCCCAGCGGCGGCAACTTCGTTCTCGCCGAGGTGGGCGACGCGTCGGCCGTGGCCGAGGCGGCCCAGCGACGCGGCGTCATCGTCCGCGACTGCACCAGCTTCGGCCTCCCGGGGTGCGTCCGCATCTCCAGCGGTACGCACGAGCAGACCCGACGGGCGGTGACGGTCCTCAACGAGGTACTCGCGGAGGTGAACCCCGCGTGAGAGTCGCGCTGACGGGGACGCCGGGGACCGGGAAGTCGACAGTCGCCGAGCGAATCAAGGCCGAGAGCGACGGCGACCTCCGGGTGATTCACCTGAACGAGGCGGTCCGCGAACACGGCCTCTGGACCGAGCGAGACGACCAGCGCGATTCCCTCGTCGTCGACCTGGAGGCCGCCGCCGACTGGCTGGGGGAGTGGGACGGCCTCCTCGAGTCGCACCTCGCACACTACTTCGACGCCGACCGGGTCGTCGTCCTCAGGTGTCGCCCCGACCAGTTGGAGCGACGGCTGCTCGACAGGGACGAACCCGAACCGAAAGCCGCCGAGAACGCCGACAGCGAGGCGCTCGACGTCGTGCTCTCGGAGGCCGTCGAGCGCCACGGCCGAGACGCGGTCTACGAGATAGATACGACCGACCGCACGCCCGAGGACGTCGCGGCGGACGTTCGCGCGGTCCTCAGGGGCGAACGGGAACCGAGCGCCGGCGAGGTCGACTTCACGGACTACCTATGACGCTGGACCAGTTACGACCGGTGGCGAACCGGTTGCTCGACCCGATGGTGGCCGCGGCCGACGGGGTCGGCCTCACGCCGGACCGCGTGAGCGTCGTCGCCTTCGGGTTCGCCGTCGCGGCGGGGGCGGCGTTCTACCTGGCCACCCCGGTCCTGTACGCCGCCGGCGCGGTGTTCGTCTTCGTCAACGGGTGGCTCGACCTCCTGGACGGCGCGCTCGCCCGCGAGCAGGGCGTCGATTCGCGCGCCGGGGACCTGCTGGACCACGTCCTCGACCGGTACGCCGACATCGTCGTCATCGCCGGCTTCGCCGCCGGCGTCGGACGCCACGCCCTCGGCTTCGCCGCGGTGACCGGCGTCCTGATGACATCCTACCTCGGGACGCAGATACAGGCGGTCGGTCTCGGGCGGGAGTACGGCGGCCTCGTCGGCCGCGCCGACAGGCTCGCCCTGATGGGTCTCACCGGACTGGTGGCGGCCGTCGTCTCGCGTCCCCTGGCCGGACTGACCGCCGTGGGCTGGCTGCTGGTGCTGTTCACGGTGGTCGGCCACCTGACGGCCCTCCAGCGGTTCTGGGGCGCCTGGTCGGACCTCTCCTGACGCGTCGACGGCGGAGACTACCGGTTCAGCCGCCAGAGGTCGAGATTCAGGACTGCGGCGAACGACACCCACAGCAGGTACGGGACCAGCAGGAGGGCCGCCCGCCAGTTGACGACGGCGAACGCAAGAATCGTGCCGACGAGTGCGACCCAGAGCCCCACGACGACGACCAGCCCCCCGAGTATCGAGTGACGGCCGAAGAACACCAGCGTCCACCCGGCGTTCAACGCGAGTTGTGCGCCGAACAGGCCGAGCGCCGCGCCCTTGCGGATTCGGCCCGTCTCCGTCCGCCGGACCGCGTGGAGAGCGACGCCCATCATCGCGAACAGCGTCGTCCAGACGGGGGCGAACACCCAGTCCGGCGGAGACAGCGCCGACCGTTCGAGCGTCTGGTACCACGTCGCAACGTCCCCGGCGGTGAGGACCCCGGGGGCGATGCCCACCAGTTCGCAGAAGGCTACGCTCGCGGCGAGTCCGCGCCAGTCTCGCCCGCCGGACGAGTCGCCCCCGTCGCTCCGGACGGGCCCCGCCTCGCGGTCGTCGCCCCGGGACGATTCGTGTCGTATCATGGACACGAATTTCAGGGCAGCGACAAATACCTGGCGGGGACTGGTGAGGAGCCAGTGCGGGCGAACTCGGGCGGAGAGTTCCGGGACCGGGCCGTGTCGAGGCAGAATCGCACCGTCTTTCGTCTCCACGGTCGACCAGTGCGGTTCCACCCGCGTCACCGCGTGCAGCGCGCAGTTTGCGCACGCTCACCCGCCGTCGCCAGCGCTGCCGCAATCGAGTGGATTTTTGGCGGCTGGACGACGACTCGGAACGAACGCGATTTCAGCATGAGGGACGCCGACACGCCGAAAGACGGACTGCGGAGCGCCGAAGTCACCGAGGGGGTCGACCGGGCACCACACCGGTCGCTGTTCCGCGCCGCTGGCCTCGACGACGACGAGATACACCAGCCGCTGGTGGGAATCGCCAACTCCTGGAACGAAATCGTCCCGGGACACGTCCACCTGGACGAACTCGCCGAACACGTCAAGGCAGGCGTCCGTGAGGCCGGGGGGACCCCGCTGGAGTTCAACACCATCGCCGTCGACGACGGCATCGCGATGGGTCACGAGGGGATGCGGTCGAGTCTCCCGTCCCGGGAGACCATCGCGGACTCGGTGGAGCTCATGACAAACGCCCACCGGTTCGACGGCATCGTCGCCCTGGCGTCGTGCGACAAAATCGTCCCGGGGATGTTGATGGCCGTGGCGCGCCTGGACGTGCCTGCCGTCGTCGTCACGGGTGGCCACATGGCCGCCGGAGAGTTCGAGGGCGAACCGGCCGACCTGGTGACGGTGTTCGAGGGCGTCAGCCGGTACCGCGAGGGCGAGCTCTCGGCGGACGAACTCCACGAACTCGAGTGTACCGCCTGTCCCGGCGAGGGCTCTTGCGCCGGGATGTTCACCGCGAACACGATGGCGTGCGTGACGGAGGCGCTTGGGCTCTCGTGGACCGGGTGTGCGACGTACGGGGCGACCGACGACCGGAAGCGGGCCATCGCCAGGAAGAGCGGTCGGGAGATTCTCCGCCTCGTCCGGGAGGACCGCCGGCCGTCGACGTTTCTCACCCGGGAGTCGTTCGAGAACGCCCTCGCCGTCGACCTGGCGCTGGGCGGGAGCACGAACACGATGCTCCACCTCCCGGCAATCGCTCAGGAAGCCGGTGTGGACCTGACGCTCCGGGACTTCGAGGACCTGGCCGAGGAGATTCCGCACCTCGCCCACATGAGTCCGGCCGGGCCGTGGCGGATGGAACACCTCCGCGACGACGGGGGCGTCCCGGCGGTGCTCTCGCGCCTCGAATCGGTCGTCCACGCGGACCGCCCCACCGTCGACGGGCGGACCATCGGCGACCGAATCGCCGAGGCCGACGTCGGAGGCGGCGTGATTCGACCCGCCGCCGACCCGGTCCACGCAGGCGGCGGCCTCGCGGTGCTCCGCGGGAACCTCGCGCCCGAGGGGAGCGTCGTGAAGGCCGCGGCGATGGACGAGGGGATGCGGCAGTTCACGGGGTCCGCGCGGGTCTACGAGTCCCAGCAGGCGGCGCTCGACGCGATAGACGGCGGTGATATCGACCCGGGCGACGTGGTCGTCATCCGGTACGAGGGGCCGAAGGGCGGCCCGGGGATGCCCGAGATGCTCGAACCGACCTCGAAAATCAGCGGGTCGGCCCGACTCTCGGGACGCGTCGCGCTGGTCACGGACGGCCGGTTCTCCGGCGGGACGCGGGGGGCGGCCATCGGGCACGTGAGCCCCGAGGCGGCCTCGGGCGGTCCAATCGCGCTCGTCGAGGACGGTGACGCCGTCGAAATCGACGTCGACGAGGGACGCATCCACCTGGACGTGTCGCCCGACACGCTAGAGGAGCGTGCGTCGCGGTGGGAACCGCCCGCGCCGGACGCGACCGGCGTCCTCGAACGGTACGCCGCGATGGCGACCAGCGCCGCGACGGGCGGGGTTCTGGAGGCTCCATCGCCCGAAGCGACCGCCCCCACGGATATCGATTTCGGCGAGTACCGTCCGTAGTCGCCCCCGGCGCCCGGCGGGTGAGAGACGCCCAGCGCCCGGTCCGGGCGTCGGATTGATGTGGTCGCCGAGAGTGTCGCGAGTATGGACGTCTCCCGACAGAGCGGGATATTTCTGCACGTCACGTCGCTGCCCGGCCCGGAAGGCGTCGGAACCATCGGCGAACCGGCCCGGTCGTTCGTCGACTGGCTGGAGTCCGCCGGCCAGGGGGTCTGGCAGTTCTGTCCCATCGGCCCGACAGCCCCGGCGTTCGGCAACTCGCCGTACTCGGCGTTCTCGGCGTTCGCCGGCAATCCCCTGTTCGTCGACTTCGCCGACCTCGAACGGCGAGGGTGGCTCCCGCCTGACGACCCGGTTTCGGTGCCCGACTTCGACGCCGACCGGGTCGAGTACGGGCGCGTGACGGCGTACACGTACGACCGACTCCGGCGGGCCTACCGGCGATTCGGCGAGACGGCGGGCGCCGAGGCGCGGAGGGCACTCGAGGACTTCTGCGACGAGAACGGGGAGTGGCTGGCGGACTACGTGCTGTTCATGGCACTCAAGTCCCGGTTCGAGGGGCGTTCCTGGACCGAGTGGCCCCGCGAGTACCGGGACCGCGACCCGGCGGCGCTGGACGGGGTCCGCGAGGAGATGCGCGAGGAACTGTCCTTCCGTCGATTCGTCCAGTTCTGCTTCGACCGCCAGTGGACCGCCCTCAGGGAGTACGCGGCCGAGCGCGGCGTCTCGCTGGTCGGCGACATGCCGATATACATCAGCCACGACAGCGCCGACGTCTGGGCGAACCGCGAGGTGTTTCAGCTAGACGACGTCGGGAACCCGACTGCGGTGGCGGGGGTCCCCGCCATGCCGGGCGAACCGTTCGGGGCCCAGCGCTGGGGGAGTCCGCTCTACGACTGGGAGCACCTGCAGGAGACCGGGTTCGACTGGTGGCTCCGCCGGTTCGACCGGTTGTTCGACCAAGTGGACTACGTGCGCATCGACCACTTTCGCGGACTGGAGAGCTACTGGTCGATTCCGGCCGACGAACCCGACCCGAACGAGGGCGAGTGGAAGGAAGCGCCCGCCACCGCGTTCTTCGACGCGCTCCGGGACCGTTTCGGCGACGTCCCGGCCTTCGCAGAGGACATCGGACACATCACCGAACCAGTCGACGCTCTCCGCGAGCGCTACGGCTTCCCCAGTCTCCGCCTGCTCCCGTTCGCCGACTGGTGTGCGGACGACCACCGCCACCTGCCCGACCAGTACCCGGAGAACGCCGTGGCCTACACGAGCACGCACGACTCTGATACGGCCCGCGGGACGTACGAGAGTCTGAACCCGCGACAGCGACGGTGCCTCCAGCGGCGCCTCGACGTGAATCCCGCCACCGCCGACGAGGCGGTCCACTGGGCGTTCGTCGAGGCGGTCTGGGAGTCGGACGCCGTCCTGGCGCTCGCCCAGTTGCAGGACGTCCTGGGCCTCGGGAGCGAGTCGCGGTTCAACGTTCCGGGGGAACCGAGCGGACAGTGGACGTGGCGCGTCTCGGCCGACCAGTTGACCGCGGAACACGCGGAGCGACTGCGGAACGTGACCGCGGCGAGCAATCGGTAGGCGACGGCGGGACGGAGCCTCTGCGGAACCGACGACACGCGACCCAGCAACGGGCTCTCGGCATCGGGTGGTTTTTAGGAGCGCCCTCTGAATGCCACGCCATGGATTCGCGCATTTCCGGGTTCTACAAGCTCAGCGTGGAGGAGCGGCGAGAGAAGATACGCGAACTCGCTGACCTCTCGGACGAGGCCGTGGAGGCACTGGCTGACGTCGCCCTGGACGACGTCCGCGCGGACACCGTCAGCGAGAACGTCGTCGGCACCATCGAGTACCCCCTCTCGGTGGCGACGAACTTCACCGTCGACGGGGAGGACAAGCTCGTACCGATGGCAGTCGAGGAGACGAGCGTCGTCGCCGCGGCGTCCTACGCCGCCCAGATGGCCAGAGCCGAGGGCGGGTTCACGACGGACGTGAGCGGCCCGCGAATGATCGCCCAGATTCAGGCCGTCGACGTCGCGGACCCGCACGCCGCGAAGGTGCGCATCCTCAAACACGCGGAGGAACTCAGGGAACTGGCCGACGAGCAGGACCCGGTCCTGGTGAAGTTCGGCGGCGGGTGCGAGGACGTCCAGGTCAGGGTCGTCGACACGCCACGGGGCCAGATGGTCGTCACGCACCTGGTCGTCAACGTTCAGGACGCGATGGGCGGCAACGCCGTCAACTCGATGGCCGAGGCCCTGGCGCCCGAAATCGAGGAGCTCACCGGGGGCGACGTCCAGTTGCGAATCCTCTCGAACCTGGCCGACCACCGCCTGGCGCGCGCCACCTGTCGAATCCCTCCCGGGGAACTGGCCGACGACGACAGCGAACTCTCGGGCGAGGACGTTCGGGATCGCATCGTGGACGCGTGGGCGTTCGCCGAGGGCGACCCCTACCGCGCGACGACCCACAACAAGGGCATCATGAACGGCATCGACGCCGTCACCACCGCGACGTACAACGACTGGCGCGCCATCGAGGCCGGTGCCCACGCGTACGCCGCCATGGACGGGTACGGGTCGCTGACCAGTTACGAGGTGGACGACGACGGCTACCTCTCCTGTAGCATCGAACTTCCCATCCAGGTGGGGACCGTCGGCGGCGCGACGCAACTCCAGCCGGCCGCCCAGGCCGCGATGGACGTCCTCGACGTCGCCTCCGCGGACGAACTCGCCGGCGTGTTCGCGGCGGTCGGCCTCGCGCAGAACCTCGCGGCCCTCCGCGCCCTCGTCAGCGAGGGCATCCAGCAGGGGCACATGAGCCTCCACGCGAAGAACATCGCCATCCAGGCCGGGGCGCCGAGCGACCTCGTGGACGAAGTCGCCGCTCGACTCGTCGAGGAAGACGCGGTCCGGCAGGACCGCGCCGAAGAGCTCATCGACGAACTGTCCGAGTAACTGACTCTCTCCGCGCGCATCTGATTTATTACTGCCCGCCGTGGTTACTTTTCTGACTCGATTTGCCGAACCACGGCCGTGTCGAGATATTTTGAATAAAAATTTATAAAAAATATGCCTTATAGTAAGCGTAATTAAATAATATTCATTACCAGACGGAACGCAATAGTACAACCATGGTGCGAGAAGACGGCAAGCGAAACTTCGCATTGATCGACGAAGACGGGACCGAAGACAGCGTCTTCAGCGGAAGTTACCCCCGTCAGGCGGCGCTGAAGGCGGCCCGCCGACTGTTCCCGGCGCCGAGTCGGGAAGAAATCGACGGGAAAGCGACGCTTCGACTCCGAGAGAAGGGGACCGACAGAGTTCACGTCTACGAGGGGTGGGCCTGGAAGGAGTCGGCCGACGAGAACTCGCCCGAGTGGCTGGGAGACGAGGTGACGAAGGCGAACGTCTCGAAGGTGGGCGTCGAACACCTGGACGAGTAAGTTCGACGCGACGCTCGTCAGTCCCCGACGAAGGGACCGGGCGTTCGAATCGGCATCTGTTCTGGTCGGGCGGACTGCGGTGGAGACCCGGTGTGCGAGATGTCCGTTTCCCGCCCGAATCGCGACGGGACTCCCGTACAGATGGCACTCGCTCGTGTGTGTTTTCCTCACGTCCGGGAACGAGGCTGCGCCGAGACCCGTTCACTGGCGGGCATTTATCACCACGGGACCCCAAAGGTCGTGTCCGTACGAGTCACTCACATGAGCTATCGAAAAACTATCACTACCGACAGAACGTTCGACGACACCATCGATGCCCTGACAGACGCGCTCTCGGACGAGGGCTTCGGCATCCTGAGCGACATCGACGTCCAGGACGCGTTCAGGAAGAAACTGGACCTCGACGACTACCCGCGCTACCGCATCCTCGGGGCCTGCAATCCGCCCATCGCCAAGTCCGTCCTCGACGAGGAGATGGACGCCGGCGTGCTGCTCCCGTGTAACGTCGTCGTCTACGAAACCGACGACGGCGTCACCGTGACGGCGCTGGCACCCGAGGCGCTGGTCGACGTCGCCGACGACGCGGACATCGGCGACGAGATGCACGACGCGAGCGAGCGCCTGGACCGGGCGCTGTCCGCGCTCTAACTGGCCACAAACTCAGCCGAACAGGCGACTGCGCACGGCCGACATTGAAGACCGAACGAAAAGATATCCCCGACCCCTGCTCCGGGGTCTCTCGCCACCCGTCAGATACCACCTATTCTAGAGAGGTGGACAGATCCATATCGTTCCCTTCGGGTACAGGGAGGGGAAACACCCGACCGCCATCCCAGTTCACATCCGTTTCCGAAGCGAGTTCATCCCCCATCTCTCGCCACCGTCCGGCAGCCGTGTCGTCTCCCAGCGTCTCACAGATATCAACGAGGAGCGCGATAGCGCCGAGAGCGTCCGGAACCGCTCCGCAGTCGCGGAACCGGTCGAGCGCAGTCTCGAGTCGGCTATGGGCCTGCGCCAGTCGGCCTCTCCCGACTTCGAGTTCCCCGAGTGCGCGGAGAACGCGTGCCTCGGCGTACAGAGCGTCTGTTTCACGGGCGATTTCCACCGCTTCGGGGAGCAGTGTCTCTGCGGCGTCCGTATCGTCTTTCGCGATGCGAATTCTCGCGAGTGTAGCCATCGTTTCGGGTTCGTTGTCGCGCTCTCCCAGTTCTCTCCGAAGTGCGAGATTCGATTCCGTCTCATCCGCCGCTCGGTCTAGCTTTCCGAGGTGTAACAGACTGTTGCTCAACACCTCGCGAGCCATCGATTCGAGCGAACGGAAATCTAGTTCTTCACCCCTGTCTCGGCCCCGCTCAGCGTAATCTTTAGCCACGTCGTACTCGCCACGAAATATTGCTAGCTTCCCGCGCAAGACGAATCCGTAGGCATCGAAACGCGGGTCTTCGATGTCTGCACCCGCTCGCTCGCTCCGCTCGAGATACGTTTCGGCCTTTGTGAGCGAGCCCTGGACGACGACGACGTCGTCACCGCCGTCGCCCTGCCGTCGAGCGTCTCGACCTGCTCGTCAGACAGCGGGCCTCCCTCCGACCAGTAGTCCGCGAACGCCTCCCGACCCCAGTCCAGCGCGCTGGGGGCGTGGTTCTCGACGATTCCGTGGACAGCGCCGCCCTCGTCGAACGTAACGACCAGCACCGCCGCCCGGCCGTCGTCGCCTGGCGCGTCCGCGCGGTCTGCGAGAATCACCGCGAACGGGGGGGTCGCTCCCGCCCTGACGTGGCCCGTTTCCTGGTCGTCCACGCCGCGAATCGCCCGCGCAGAGTCCCCGTCGAGGGAGTCCAGCAGCGACGACCCGACGAGGAGTTTCGCCGACGCCCCGGAGTCGAGCACCCTCGCTTCGAGCCGGTCGAGTAGCTGTGGGTCGGGGAGTGCGGGCAAGAGAACCCGAATCGAATCGCTGGTCGAAATCGCCTCCGAGACCCGTTCTATCTGGGCTGTGGGGTGGGGACCGTCGACGGGTGAGAACTCGCCACTGACGACGGCCTCGCGGCCGAGCGGGCTCGTCGATTCGAGGGTCGAGAGTACCGGTTCGGCCTGAAGAATGGACCCGGACCGCTGTACGTACTCGCGGTACTCTCGAACCGCCATGATTCCGGTCGCGGTTGTCGTGAACGTCCCGTCGGTGCGTTCGATGAACCCGCGGGTCTCCAGTTCCTTCACCGCCCGGTTGACTGTCGACCGCGAGTAGTCCAGTTCCTCGACGATGTCTCGAATTCGCTTGCGCTCCCCGTGGAGGCACTCCAGGAAGTCGGCCCGTTTGGCGCCGACCGCTATTCCCTCCTCGTCGACCTCCGAACCCGGGTTCATTTCCCGACCATCCGATTCGTACTGTCGCGCATCGGGAATTATTCTTTCTCGTGGAGGACGCCAACCTGCGCGTGTGCGAGTGAGTGCGTTCCGTCTCGACGTGGTTGCGTCACCCGTCCGCCTGTGAGGTTCCGATTCGACCGACGTCTCCGACCCGTCGGGGCAGTGGCTCAGGGGGTGACACACTGATTCAGGGGGTGAGAATATCGTCCCCCGTCCACAACCGCACAGGTGACGAGGGGAGTGCCGTCGGGCTGACGGCGTCTGTTGACGCCGTCACGACGCCGTGTACTTCGAGGTCTGACATGACGATTTACGACGCATCGAACGGTCGGTATTACACGGATTGGGAAGTGGGAGTACACTTCGAGGACGGTCGGTGGCGGGCCTGTATGTGGAGTGAGGCAGACGGATGGGAACTCGTCGAAACCGAGGACGAGGAGCTACTGTACCTCGAACCGGTCCCCCCCGCGCAGTTGCCCAGCGACGTAGACGTCGTCACCAACGACGACGGGTTCGCGGAGATAGCGGACCGGCGAATCGCCTTCGAGAGCCGGATACTCGACGGCGAGCGACCGCGACGAACGTTCGTCGAATAGCAACGCCACCGTCGCGGTCCGGTTCTCGGCGTATCCCCGCTGCATAACCGCAAAAGCGCACCCGGTCAGCGAGTCGGTCGACCGACCGGCCGTGAGTCGTCTAGCCGTTCCCGCGAGTGACGTCCTCGAAGTCCATCTCCGCGATGCGGGTGAAGTACGGGTCGCGTTCCTCCTCCTCGACCGGGATGTCGATGTCTGGCGAGTACTGGCTGACGGTCCAGAATCGCCCGGACGCCGGGTCGACGGAGACGCCGTTGTAGTCGCCCCACCGTTCGACCGGTCCCGGGAGGGCGTTGTAGCCGGACTCGCCCTCCTCGACGACGACTGAGTCTTCGAGTTCGTCCTTCGTGTAGTCGGCCGTTCGACCGGCGACGTCCATCCGCACGTAGGTGTCGGGGCCGCTCACGTTGTGGACGACGACTGTCGCGTCCTCCGTCGCACCGACCGTCGGCATGAAGTAGGACGTGTCCGGCGCGCCGTAGGTCCCGCTCTGGACGACGGACCGAGAGGCGATGTCTATCTCGTACCACCTGATTGCGGCCACGGGCCTCCCGTCGCCGTTCCAGTCTACAGCCGTCGAGTGAGCCGTCCACAGCGACCCGTCGGCGTAGTCGACGTTCATCAGGCGCGTCCCGAGGGTGTCTACGAGCGAGTCGGTCTCCGGTTGCCGGGCGGGCAGGGGGTAGACGTACGGGTCGACGTCGAGCGTGAAACACTCAAGCGACGGGTCGACCAGCGGGTCGGTCAACTCCCAGAGCGTGAGCGTCCCTGTCGGTCCGGGGAACGGGTCCGGGAAGTCGCTGTTGACCAGGTAGTACGTCCCGTCGCTGCCGCCCGAGAACGGCTGTAGCGCCGGCTGAACCGTGAACGTCAGGCCGTCGGCGTCGGGGTCGGACATCCCGTCGAAGTGGTACGCGGCGGCCGTCTCGCCCGCGTACATCGCGGCTTTGTCGAGGGCCACCATCGTGACGTCGAACTCCTCCAGGCCGAAGAAGTTCTGGGTCATGTAGATGGCGTCGCTGTCGAGACCCAGGGTCGGATAGTCGACCAGTCCCTCGTTGTCCAGGCCGCCGTCGTCCTCCGGGGGGACGCGGTAGACGTACCACTTCCCGTTCGGATTGCTGGTGGCCGAGACGGCGACGAGGAACCAGCCCTGGGGCGGACGGCTCACTCCCCCGGGCGCTTCCTCGCCCTCCCAGGCCGCCTCCTCCAGTTCCTCGCGGGACACCAGTTCGCCGTCGGCGGTGAGCCCCGGTTCGTACTGCGTCGCACAGAGCACGTACCGGTCGGCCTCCCGGTCGTAGCGAGCCCGCGGGTCGAAGACGAACGGGACCCCGTAGGCGAACCCGCCCTCGGGTTCGGGTATGACCGGTTCCCAGAGGCGTTCGAGCAGGAACAACTGCTCCCGGTTCCCGGAGGCCTTGTTGTAGATGGCGACGTTCCGGTTCAGCGCGTGGACGAGTTTCCCGTTCCCCGCCGCCACCTGGGAGTCGGACGGGACGCCCCCGCGCGTCTCCAGCGAGTTGACCCCGTCGTACTCGCGGTACACCGTCAGGGGACCGGATTCGTCGTCCATGGACTCCTGTGCGTTCTTCCTGGGCGGCGCGGACCGGTCCTCGCTCCGGTTCGCTACGTCCCCGGGGGACGCTGCCCCGAGCGGTCCGGGGTCCTCGCCTCTCGCCTGGTCGGCGCGAATCTGGCCTGTGTTGACGGTGCCAGGTTCGTAGGCCGCCTCGTACGGGCCGTTCGCACAGCCCTGTTTCGCCGCCGCCGTCCCAGCCGACGCCAGCCCACCCACGAGCGCCATGCCGGACGCGAGCGCGCCGCTTTTCAGTACGTTTCGTCGCGTGATTTCTGTTACGTCAGGGGTATCGCTCATGCCTTCTCCTCCAGTAGCGCCCCGGTCCGAACGCGGACGTGACGAATGATTGTCATCGGGGGCAGGCCGGGGATTACAGACCGCCGGTGTTAAGTATTATTCAATTATAATTAGATAATAAACACAATACGTCGAAACGTGTAATTTCGACGAGTCGAAGAGGGTCGTCGTTCCCGGTCCCGCCACGGACGGACTGGACGCGAGCAGGTTCACGAGGTAGCGAATCGTGACTGAGGAACCGGAGCCGAGGAACCGAAAAGGAGAAACAGTGACTGCGGAACCAGAGTGAAAAATCGGGAGAACAGGACGGGAGTCAGGACCCGTCGTCCGGCGGTCGGCCGAAGGCGAACAGCGTCATCGGCGTCTGGTTCGACGCCCGGGGTGCGAACTGCGCTGTCACCTCGTCGTCGTAGAACGTGAACCCGCGACCGCCGAGCGAGCGGTGCGCGTAGGTGGCGAGGTACAGGCGTCCCAGGCCGATACCGGCGGTCAACTGCGCCGCCCTGTAGCCGCGATTCCCGGCGGTCTGCACGACGGATTCGACGTCGGCCAGCAGGTAGACGTTCGCCGCGGCGTCGCCGACGACGCGCTGGTCGAGGGCGAGGTGGCCGGCCGTCCGGCGGTCGGTGTCGCCGAGTCGCTCCAGCGCGTTCTGCTGCGGGTGGTACTGGTACGCTCCGCTCGGGATTCCCTCGACGGCGTGGACGAGGCAGTAACAGTCGAGTAGCGGCGGCGCCGCGTCGGACCCGGCGACGTCGGACGGGACGCTACCGAGCGCCCGGTCCAGCACCGTGGCGAATTTGCGGTCGCTGATGGGGTCGTGGGCGTACTCCCTGAGCGACCCCCTGCGCTCGACAGTGACGTCGACCGGTCGACTCGACGCCGTCTCGGTGTCGACGGGGTCCAGGGGGACCATCTCGCCGTCACCGGGACCGTGCGTCCCCAGCGCCACCGCGGACGCCCCGGCGAGGTCCTTCCGCCACCTGCTGACAGCGGACTCGTCCGCCAGCCTGCTCTGGCGCCACGCGTCCGGAACGAGCGGATACTCGACGACGCTGTCCGAGAGCGGGGCCTCGTTCGGGTCGATGGGGGCCACGGACTGCGCGTCCGGAACCGGTGAGCCGTCCCCCACGGGAACGAGTTCGAGGGGTGCTTCTCGCTCCGGGTCGACGCCGAGGAGTTCCGCGACGACGTCGTCGGCGAACCCGGCGACGACTGCCGCCCGGTGACCTGAGCCGTGGGCGCCGGCCAACAGGTTCGCCAGGATGGTTCCGGAGTCCCAGAACGCGTGCCGGTAGGTCCGCTCGCGGTACTTCCAGGCGTTGCGCCACCACTCGGAGGTGAGAACGAACGTGACCGGCGCCGTCGCGACGCCCGTCTCCCCGCCCGCGGCAGTCGCCAGGACGCCCCGGAAGTCGCCCTCGCGGAGCATGTCGAACGCGCCGGCGTCGGGGTCGAAGTGGTAGACGCCCGCGTCGAGGCCGTCCAGGTCGGCGGTGACCGCGTACAGGTCCACGTGGTAGAGTTTCCCCGTACACGCCGCCGCGCGAAACCGGACGCGGCGACCCTGCATCTCCAGGACCTTCGTGACGCCCGCGGCGTAGTGGCAGAGCGCGTGGACGTCTCCCGCGTCAATTGCGCCCGCCTCGTCCGCGCTCTCCTCCGGGCGAGGCGTCGACGCGGCTATCGCGGACAGCGCCGGGCCTGCCTGGAGCGTGGGTCCCGGGAGCGACACCTGCGGAAGGTTCACGTACACCTTGTACGGGCGGGGCTTGTTCGCGAAGTCGAGCGTGAACCCGTCGTTCCGGACCCGTTCGGGCGAGTGTTTCGTTCGCTCGTGGTACTCGCGTGCGTCGACCATCTGGGTACTATCGTGA
>JBEPXT010000076.1:12175-17477 GCA_041641795.1 Salinigranum sp. | reverse complement strand
GGGACGTGCGCGTCGCTCTCCCGCCGGTCGGAGTGGTACCGCTCTGCCTCGATGACGTCGGGCGGGTGGACGCTCGTGTGATACAACTGGTAGCCGGTCGTGACGTCCGCCACGTCCTCCAGGCGGGCGGCGCCCCGTTCCATCGCGGCGGCGACACGTCGCGCCTCACGTCCGATTCGGAGTTCGAGTTTGTACGTTTCGGTGTCGATGTCCGCGTAGTCGATAGTCCGGACGCGCGTCGCCGCCCCCGTCTCCCGGAGGTCCCAGACGTCGAACGCGTCCCGCCGCTCGCGGACGTCGAGCAGGAACGTTATCATGTTGGCGCCGACTCCCTCGAACGCGTTCCCCGGGACCAGCGACGCCTGCGAGAGGTGCCGATTCTCGACCACGTGCTCCCGGAGCGACGCCGCCGACCCCATCACCAGCCAGCTGTGGGGCGTAACCATGCTGCACGTCCCGCCGGTGAGCGCGAGGCACCGCTCGACGAAGAACCGATAGAGGTCGGGCTTGTCCGACTGGTACTCGTAGGTCTCCCAGAGGTACCGCTTCAGTCGGTCGTCGGTCGTGATTGCCCAGGGTGGGTTCCCGACGACCGCGTCGAACCCCCGTTTGCGAGTCCCTCCACGCGAATCGGCGAACACCGCCGGGAACTCCAGCGCCCAGTGGAAGTAGCCGTCGTCCGCGGCCCACCGCTGGGCGTTTCGGAACCACGGCGTCCGCTCCACTGCGGCCCATTCGGCGTCGTCGTCCAGCGCCTCGGCCATCCTCTCGTCGGCGTCCGGCGGAACATCGTCGAGTCCGAACCGCATCGCCGTGCGGACGTTTGCCGTCGCAATCAGGCGCTGGTGACGCTCGACCCGGTCGACCGCCGCGCTGGACGGCTCCCCCGAGTGGGAGCCGACGTCTCGCTCTTCCGGACCGGAGCGACCGGGCGGGGAGATGTCGGACCGTCCCGGGCAGTCCTCGACGACGCACCCGACGAGCGAGTTCCCGGTCTTCAGGCGGTCACGGAGGTTCCTGGGCGGGACGTCGCCACAGCGCGCCCCGAGCCACAGCGACGTCCGGGCCAGTTCGACCGCGAGCCAGTCCTGGTCGACGCCGCAGGGACAGCGCTCGGCGACCTGCCGCCGCACCGACGCGACGGTCCGGTCGGAGTCGAGGCGTTCGGCGCTGGGGTCGGTCGAATCGGCGCGTCGGCTGGCGGCGTGTGCCTCCTGGCTCCCGAGTATCTCCCGGACCAGGGCGTCGACGACGGCCGAGAGGAAGCGGCCGGTTCCCATCGCCGGGTCGAGAACGTCCAGGTCGAGGAGCGCTCGCTCGAACGCCTCGGGGGAGACGTCGTCGGAATTCGCCCCGTCTCCGAATCGCTCCCTCACGTCGTCGACGAGGGGCGAGAGGGCGTTCTCGACGACGTACCGGACCACGTACTCCGGGGTGTAGTACGACCCGGTGGACTTGCGCTCGTCCGACCCGGCCGTCAGGCGGACGTCGACTGCCGGAGCGGGCGAGCCCTCGTCGCCCGATGCAGTGTCCGACGCGCCGCATTCCGCCGACCGCAGGCCCTCGGTGTCGCCGACATCAGCTGCCCGGTTCCCTCCGGACGGGCCGTTCGCCGCGGGGGGGTCGCCGTCGATGTGTTCACCTCGGTGGCCTTCGTTCGGGTCGCCGTCGATGGGACCCCCATCGTGGCTCCTTCTCTGGTCGGACGCGGGGTCGGAGACCACGTCGAGTTCGTACTCCAGGAGTCGCTCGTAGATGCTCCCGAGGTGACGAACGCGCAGCGACGCGTAGTCCACGGGCGACCGCTCGCCGCCGCTTCGCCGCCACAGCAACAGGTCGAGGACCCGTTCGAGGTACGCGTCGCCGACAGCGTTGTCGGCGAGGAAACGGCGCACCGGTCTGTCGGCGTCCGCGTCCGACCGGAACAGGTCGCCGGGGAACGGCGGCAGGGCGAGGGCTTCGCCGTCGGCGTGCTGCGACCTGCCCCCCCGGTCCAGCCGGGCAAACTGGTCCGCCAGCCGAGACCAGAGCGCTGTCCCCCCGTCGCTTGCTGCCGGCGTCGGTCGCTCGCTCTCGGCCGTGACAGCGCGCGCGAGCGCGTGAAGGCTTGCCGACTCCGCCTCTGCCCCGGTGGTCGGTTCGGGGCGGGACCGAGCGTCGCGCTCGGCGTAGAGGCCGACGAGGAGTCGATAGAGGTAGGCCAGCGAGCCGTCGTACACCGCCTCCAGGTCGCCGGCGGTGAGGTCGTTGTCCGGGTGCCGGAGGAAGCCCGCCGCGAGCGCTTCGAGCGCATCCGCGGCGTTCTCGCGCAGGTCGGCGCACGTTCTCGACGTGTGTTCGACGCTCCCGTCGTACAGGTCGTCGAGGGCACACTGTCCGTCGGCCCCCTGGACGAACGCCTCCCCGCGGAACAGTCGGTAGAAGAACTGAAAGTCCGAGAGGTCGCCCGACTCCAGGAGGGCGGGGAGGTCGATTTCGTAGTAGGCGTCGAGTCGGTGACTGCACCCGCTGTGGTACAGACGCCAGCGCCGGCCGTTGGTGAGGACGCCCCACCGGGCCGGCGTCTCCTGCAGGTGGCGGTGCATCCAGTAGCAGGGCGTGGCGAAGTCCCCATCCCCGTCGCCGGGTCCGCGGCCCTCCAGCGGTCGGTCCCACCGTTCGACAGTCGCTACCGCGACGACGTCGTCCTCGGACGCCGTGTCTCTCTCTGCGCGAATCTGCGCCTCCCCGGCGCCGTCGCCGACCTCGACGAATCCGTAGTCGGGTCGCGCGACCGACCGACCGCGGTCCTCGGGCGTCTCCGTCGGGACGGTGACGCCGAGCGTCTCGAACACGGACCGGACGAACGCCGCTTCGAGCCCGGAGCGCGAGTAGGACTCGACGTTACCGCGCTCGCGCTCCCAGAGCGCCGCGAGTTCGTCTCGTGCGGTCCGGAGTTCGTCCTCGTGGCCACGGCCCCGCGAGTCGGACTGCGGAACCTGCTCGTCGAGATGCGTCGCCGAGAACAGGTGCCGGGTCCGCCGAAACGGCGGGTTCGATGGCACGGACGCTCACCGGACGCCGACGAACGGCGCTCGGGTCGGTCGTCGCACGTCGTTTTCGCTGGCGATGAACCCGTGCGGCCTCCGAACTATCACGTGGTGCGGAGAATTGACGCGTGCCGTAAAGTAGTTGCGCCGGTGGTGGCGTCTTCGTCGGGTCGGGATAGTCGATGGTCTGGCGACGGCAGCGCCCGCGAGCGAAGCGTCCGGCGGGCCAGGTGCGGTCGTCGTGCGATAGGTCGACGGGTCGGAGAAAGCGTCCCCCGTTACAGATTCTCGGCCGAGGCCGGGAGCATCACCTTCGCGAGGATGGTCTCCACCGCCCGCCGGATGCGCTCGGAGGCCGCCTGCTGGGAGATACCTATTTCCTCGGCCACCTCCGCCAGTGAAGCGTCGCGCGGAATCTTGAAGTAGCCGCGTTCGAGAGCGATGAGCAGCGCTTCCCGCTGTTCGGCGGTCAACCCGAAGTTGTACTTCGCCCCGAACTCCTCGTCCAGCGTGTAGACGCGGCCGAGTCGAAACGGAATGTCGTGGTCCATGCAGTAGTTGTGGAAGTCGGTGAGTCCGCGGTGGTCCGGAAATCGCAACTGGAAGTGCCACTCCACGTTTCCCCTCGCCTCGATAATCGTCGCGGCGGTCTCCACCGTCGCGTCCACGAAATTCTCCACGTCCTTGCCCCACGTAACCCGATAGAGTACGGTGTCGTCGACTCTGTGGAGTGCGACCAGTTCCTCGACGGTTTCGAGGCTGCGCACGTTCTCCTCGAAGTTCCCGAAGTCGCCCCCGTGGGCCCAGAAGAACGGAAACACGTCACTCTTGGACGGGACGACCCGTTCGAGTTCGATGTGCATGTCGGGGTCCTGCAACGAGAGAGCTCCCAGCGGAAAATCCGCCGACTGGATTGTGAGTTCGGCGACGACTACCATGTCCATTTGTATTCGGTTAGGTGTGAAAAGTAATCTAGTGATACGCCTCCCGGTCGAACCGCGACTGTACCTTGTTATATCATGGAAAGAAGCTTAAACGCCCTGATTTCTCAAGTCGAACGTTGAATCTTCCACACGATAACGTCTCTCTATGGACGAGATTAATCCGGGAGGAAGTGGCCCACCGCTCGACTGGGACTCGATGCTCGCGACGCTGGCAGTACCCCGGCGCCGTCACCTCCTGTTCGCCCTCGACTCGAACGGCGGGGAGATCAGCGTCGACGAGCTCGCACGAGAGATTCTGGCCGTAGAGGACGCGAACCGACACGCGCTCTCCGCCGAACAGCTCGAGAGCGTCATGGTGACGCTCCACCACACCCACCTGCCCAAGATGTCCGACGAGGGACTCATCGAGTGGACCGAGGACGGGACGCGCGTCTGGCTCTCCAAGCGGGCCCGCGAGAACGAACTGCTTCTCTCTATCGTCCAGTGGACGCAGAACCCGGAAACGATACCGTCGTTCGCATCGGCCGCCGGTGACTGAACGGATTCTGCCCAGGAAATGACCGGCGAGAGACCACACGGGTCGGCGAGCGTCAGTATGGCCGTCGTCGAGGCCGTCGCCCGAGAGCGAGGCGTGGCGACCACGGAACTCCGCCCGCCGCTCTGCGAGGTGGTGGACCCGGATGCGCTGGACCTGCTGTTCGACCCCGGGAGACAGGACCGTCACGAGACGGTTCGAATCGAGTTCGAGTACGTCGGGTGCGGCGTGTCGATAGCCACTGACGAACCGGTCGAGGTTCGGCCGCTGACGGATTCGAAGCGGAGTCGGGAGCAGAAACGGTGATTCAGGAGAGGGCCGGCGGTCTCCCTAGGGGGCCGGGTTCGCGGACGGCTGCCGAATGGAAATCAGTTCGCCGTTTTCGATTGTGATTGTGCACCGTTCGTTCTCCAGGGAAATCCGCCAGTCCACGTCGCGGGGGGCCCCGTCCAACCGCGGACCGAACAGTTCTGCCAGGGCATCGCCATCGACCATCGACTCCAGGGGGTCGAAATCGCAGGTTTCGCATCCGTCGCACTGGGTGGTAGAACATATCAGCGCGAACGCCACCGACTCGTCCTCCGCGATTTCGTACTCCATGCGTAACATAAAGTATCCGAATTATAAAAAATATACCCATAAAAATCGGGTGTGCCACACAAATGTTAAATTAATCGTTATCGTTTCGGTGCGTCACGTTCGTTAATCCGACGCGGGGGGCACATCCGTGACTGCGAGTGGTGTCGTTTCGGTTACCTGGAGGTGAGAGATGCGGCGCGGTCGCTCTGCGTCCG
>JBEPXT010000076.1:0-12165 GCA_041641795.1 Salinigranum sp. | reverse complement strand
GGCCTCAAAAGGCGGAAACGCATGGCAGAACCTCTCTGTGTGCGGTTTCCACGACTGAAAGGAGTGGAATGGGGCCGGAGGGATTTGAACCCCCGATCGACTGATATCTCCGGTCTGCCTCGGTACTCCAGAGGGTCGTCAACGCGACCGGTGATCAGCCGGCCGCTCGGTATATCAGTCTGGAGTGTCGTCACCGGGCGTGGCCTCTGGAGTCAGTCGCCCTGCCGGACTGGGCCACGGCCCCTCGCACCCCATCGTTGGGTGATTCGCATTAAAGGGATTTCGATTGCTGTCGGATGCGGCCGCCCGTCGAACCTCGCCGTTCTACCGTCGTCGCTCGCGACCTGCTCGCCTCGCACCGCTCGCCTGTCACTCCCGGTCCGTGTCGGACCAGTCGCAGTCCTGGCACTTGTAGCCGGTCACGAACTCCGTCACGGACGGCATGTAGCCGACCGACAGGACGTTGCCGCCACACTCCGGGCACTCCACGTCCGCCTCTTCGATGGAGTCGGCTTCCATCGGCTGTTCGCCTTCGATGAGTTCGGCCAGTCGGGCGGGCGTCACCATCCGTCCCTGCACGACGCGGTTGCTCATGTGCGCTCTCTGTTCCTCCAGACAAGTAAGCACACCGTCACGGTCGTCGGCCACGCCTCCCCGACTCTGCGACGTGACGGTCGACGGCGGCCACCAGTCCGTGGTCGCGGACTCGAATCCCCGAGTGCGAGTCGGCGGTACTGTTAAACCACGTCCGAGGATGCATACGGCCTATGCGGGTTCTCATCATGGGCGCCGCCGGACGCGACTTTCACGACTTCAACATGGTCTATCGCGGCCGGTCGGACGTCACCGTCGTCGCGTTCACACACACGTCTGGACAGAACCTCGGCGAGGTCGGGGAGAGCGACCGCCGGTACCCCGCCTCGCTGGCCGGTGACGGCTATCCCGACGGAATTCCCATCGAACCGGAGGCGAATCTGACGCAACTCGTCCGAGAGCGGGGCGTCGACCAGGTGGTGTTCTCGTACTCCGACGTCTCGCACGAGCACGTGATGCACCGCGCGTCCGAGGCGATGGCTGCCGGGGCGGGCTTCCGACTCGTCGGTCCGGAGGAGATGATGCTCAACGCGTCGGTCCCCGTCGTCGCCGTCGACGCGGTCCGGACCGGCTGTGGAAAGTCGCAGGTGTCGCGCGCGCTCGCCGATACGCTCCGGGACCGGGGGGTCGACGTGGCGGTGGTCCGCGAACCGATGCCGTACGGCGACCTGGCGTCCCAGCAGGTACAGCGCTTCGAGTCGCTGTCGGACCTCGACGAGGCCGGCGTCACCATCGAGGAGCGCGAGGAGTACGAACGCCACATCGAGCGCGGGCACCTCGTCTTCGCGGGGGTGGA
This sequence comes from Salinigranum sp., assembly GCA_041641795.1. Classification (GTDB taxonomy): domain Archaea; phylum Halobacteriota; class Halobacteria; order Halobacteriales; family Haloferacaceae; genus JBEPXT01. Next base: position 10,775 of record JBEPXT010000076.1, on the reverse strand, counting down.
CTACGAGCAGGTACTCGACGCCGCCCAGTCGGCCGCGGACGTCATCCTGTGGGACGGCGGCAACAACGAACTGCCGTTTTTCACTCCCGACGTACACTTCGTGCTGGTCGACCCGCTACGGCCAGGCGCGGAGACGCGGTACCATCCGGGCGAGACGAACCTCCGCATGGCGGACTACGTCGTCGTCAACAAGGAGAACAGCGCGGAGCAGGCGGACATCGACGCCGTCGTCGACGCCGCTCGCCGGGCGAACCCGGAGGCGGAGATTCTCCACGCGGACTCGACGGTGAGCGTGGCTGACCCGGCACAGATCGAGGGCAAGCGAGTGCTCGTCGTCGAGGACGGACCGACGCTCACGCACGGCGACACGTCCTACGGTGCGGGGACCGTGGCGGCCAGGCAGTACGGCGCGGCAGAGCGCGTCGACCCGCGGTCGGCCGCCGTCGGTTCGATCGCCGACGTGCTTGAGAAGTACGACCACCTCGACCGGGTGCTTCCGGCGATGGGGTACTCCGCCGACCAGATTGCGGACCTCGAGGCGAGCATCCGTAACGCGGACTGCGACCTGGTGCTCGCAGGGACGCCCCACGACCTCTCCCGGCAGGTCGACGTGGACGTGCCCGTCGTCCGGGTCGATTACGACGTCGACCTGCGAGAGACGACGTTCGACGCGGTACTGGACCGTCACGCTTCGGCGCTCGGACTCGAGTGACCGCGGTCGGGTGCCCGAGGTCGTCGCCCGAGAGCGAGAAGTTCAACGAGGACTGTCACGCGTCGTCCGCGAACCGCCTCCGCTCGTGGATGGACATCTGAAAGCGTGGTTGTCCGACCAGACGATAGAAAAATCGACGGAATATCGTCCGGGGTATTCCGTCACGCCGGGGACCGCCTCTGACACAGCCCAGCGTGGGCATCGTAATAGCGGGCCCCTACTACAATAATCGCGGCGTACGATTCTCACGGCCTGGGAATATTGGGGCGTCTCCTCTCGGATGCGTCGGCGTGTCACGGGTCGACTCCGACGCGGGTTGCCTCTCACCGGGTGACCGTCGGGCCCGAACGTTCCACGTCATCAAGGACCGCGATTATCAACAGATTTGTTTATCGTATTACAGGACAAGGTGGAGATGGTCCTGGAAATTCCACCCGTCACCTCCATCCATTCCGTCCGGGACCAGCATCGCTGCGCCGACTCCCTCCGGGCGGGAGTCGGTGCTCGTTTTCCGATGTGCGGTCGTTTCTCCTCCATCGCCGAACCGCGAACGTCGCCAGTCAGCCGTCGGCATCAGTCGCGCGCTGCTCCCAGTAGTGGCGGAGCGATATCCACTCCTCTTTCGAGAGGTCCGGCCGTTCGTCGAACTCGACGAGAAACGCCTTCCGAAACACGTCGTAGGTGTCTCGAATCCACTCCTCCGAGGAGAACCGAAGCGTGCCCGCCTCCGAATCCTCGAACTGGAGGGTCACGCGAAGTTCGCCCCGGCCGTCGTGTCCGTCGAGGACGACAGACTGCGTCGCTCGCCGGAATCGTTCGACGCCGTCGTCGGGTCGCTGGTCGTCTCCGCCTTCAGGTCGCTGGTCGTCTCCGCCGTCGGGTCGCTGGTCGTCTGAGTCTGCCATGTGACTGTCGTGGTCTGTCCGGTTGACGGGCGCGGATAATGAGTCCCGCGACGTGACGTCGCCGCGTCGAAACGGTCGATTCCGGACGCCTCGACTGTGCTCCGTGGCGCTTGCGCTCTGGAGACTCCTCTCGTCCCTACATTTTTACACTGGGGTGAGTAAATGTCGTCTAGGAGGGAGCGTTTGGCGGGGCGGTCCGCCAGGACGCGAGCGCACTACTCATGATACTGACTGTGACACCGAACCCGGCCGTCGACCAGACAATCAGGATGCCCGAGGAACTGGAGGGCGACGTGGTGCTGCGAAGCATCGGGTCGCAGTTCGACTCGGGCGGCAACGGCATCAACGTCTCCCAGTTCCTGGAACTTCTCGGGAACGGGACGCTGGCCACCGGTTTCGTCGGCGGGTTCACGGGCTACTTCCTCGAGGAGGACCTGGCGGAGTGCGGCGTCGAGACCGACTTCGTGGAGATTCCGGCGACGACGCGGATGAACACGACGATACTGACGCCCGAGCAGGAGTACAAGATAAACCAGAGCGGACCAGAGGTCGACGCCGAGATGGTGGACGACCTCATCGACACCATCGTCGCCCACGACCCCGAGATCGTCTACATCGGCGGGAGTCTCCCGCCCGGACTCGACGCGTCCTCGGTGGACCGCATCTCGGCCGCGGGAGACTGGGAGACGGCCATAGATGTGCCCGGTGGACTCCTCCCCGACCTCGATGAGACCTACGAGTACTGCAAACCGAATGCGACGGAACTGGCCGCTGCCACCGGCATGGAAGTCACGTCCATCGACAGCGTCGCCAAAGCGGCCCGAGAACTGCAGGGGATGGGGTACGAGCGAGTCATCGCCTCGCTCGGCGGCGAGGGCGCGATGTTGGTGTCGGCAGACGAGGCGCTCTACGCCACGGCGCTCGACGTCGACGTCGTCGACACGGTCGGGGCCGGCGACTCGCTGTTCGCCGCGGTGCTCTGGGCGTCGAAGAAAGGCTGGGACGACGATACCGCCCTCCGCGCGGGCGTCGCCGCCTCCTCGCAACTGGTCAGCGTCACCGGAACCAGCATCGACGCGCTCTCGCCCCAGGAGACGATGGACGACGTCACCGTCTGGTCGCTCCAGTCTGACTGACGACGGTATTCGAGGGTCTCGCGGTACAGTTCTCGATTTCCCCCGAACTCTCAGATGCGTCCACGCCGCGAGGTGAGCACTCGAAGACGTATTTATATCTGCTGGTATTTCTCGTGCAGCGACAGGTGTATCGGGCTATAATGGATTACCGAGCGAATTATTATGTGGAACCATGTTCGAGAAGATTCTCGTCCCCACAGACGGCAGTGAAGGCGCGGAAAACGCAGTCGCGACGGCCCTTGAACTGGCGGAGATGATGGACGCGACGGTCCACGCGCTGTACGTCGTCAACAAGCACGAGATGAGCGAGATATCGAGCGCGATACCGATGGACCTCGACGAGTTCGAGAACAGTCGCCGTCGCCAGGGCGAGAAAGCCGTCCAGGAGATTGCTGACCTGGCGCAGGAACGGGAACTGCGGGCGGTCACGAGCGTGGTGAAGGGGCGCCCCGCAAGGGAAATTCTCGAGTACGCGCGAGAGAACGACGTGGGGCTCATCGTGATGGGCACCCACGGTCGGACCGGTCTCGGGCGGTACACCGCCGGGAGCGTCACGGAGCGAATCGTCCGCCTGTCGCGGATACCGGTGCTCACCGTCCGGTGGGGCGAGGCGCCCGAACCGCCGGAGATGGAGAAGCTCTTCGAGTGAGCGCGCCGCCGGACGAAACGAGGGGCCGCCGGAACCCCGTAACCGCGGCTGAATGCGCCGTCGGTCCGGTCCGGGGTGAAATCGTGTCGGGACCTGGAAACCACTACATGTAGGAGTCTCCGGAACGCAGGTTACAGTATGGAGGAGGCCGAACGCGAGCGACTGCTCAGGCAGGCCCGACAGAAGGGAGCGACTGTCGGCCACCGGACGCCCGAGCAGATAACCGTACAGGGCACGGAGATGAATCTCCGGGAGTTCGTCTTCGAGACGCGACGCCAGGGGGCCGTCCCCCCCAGCGAGCGCGAGCGAGTCTCCCGCGTCAAGTCGAAACTGAAGCGCGAGCGCGACGAACTGGAGCGGCGACTGGAAGAAGACCAGTCACTCACTCGGGCGGAGGGCGACGAACTGGTCGACAAGATAATCGGCATCAACCGGGCCCTCAACGCGCTCAAGAACCTCTCGCGCGGGGACGACTACTCCAGGGTGGCCCACGAGCGACACATCGACAGCAGCAAGCAGTGGATTTCGTTCGTCGACCAGATTCTCGGTGAGTGAGGCTGCGGCGGACCAGGGTCGAAGGAGACGACGGCTGGACCGCCCTCGACCGATCACTCGGGCGGCGTCGCCGGGTCGGGAGACGTCCCGATTGCGACGAAGAGGACGCCGACGCCGACGAACAGGCCCATACCGAGGCCGGTGACGACGTCACCGGTGGCGAACGCCCACGCAGCGACGAGGACGCTCAGGACGAGGAGAATTCCGCCGACGAGCGTCAGTCGACCGTTCTCGGTTTCCAGACTCAACAGGCGTTTCGATACTTGACCCATGTTCGGTCCGCGGGTTAGTGTCGAATGGCAAAGAAAGCTTCTGTGTCGTGAAAAATCCTGAAACATGGGTCCGCATTGGTTCGATATTCGAACGGAATTGGTACACTATTCGAAACGGGGGCGGGCACTCCGAAGAGGGCTAGCGGCGGCGCAGTGGACGACAGCGAGGAACTCGGAGCCGTCGGGTTACAGTCGACGTGCACGTTCTCGGCAGAAATCGTCCACAGACGCGTCAGCCGCTACGCTCTTGCGCTCGGACGCCGCCAGAGACGTCGGCACCGGCCGCGTCGTCAGTCTGTGTTGACTTCGGGCGCTGGCGCGGCCAGTTCCACCGACGTTCCGCGGTGACGGCAGTCCTCGAGCGCGTGCTTGGCGGCCATGCCCGCGACTTCGGCCGTTCGACCCCGACCCACACCGACCTTGAGTTCGACGCCCCCCGAGTCGGCGACGTGTGCGATTGCGTCGCGGTACTCGGACACCGTGAGTTCGGGCATCACCGCGATGACGTTGTCCCCGCCGACGAAAAACGACAGGCCCCCGTGGCGTTCGCGGACGTGGCGCATCAGCGCGGCGTACCCCTGTTCTATCTCGATGAACGAGTCGAACTCGTTGAGCCGGTCCGTGTACTTGCTGGTGGCGTCGTTGACGTCGAAGTGGGCGACGTGAACGTCGTCGTCGCTCTGGCGGGCCAGCGGCTCCCCGGCCAGGACCTCCCGCCGGTTCCCGTCCTGCGCGCTCCCGGCCTGCTGGAGACCCGTCGTCGCCGTATCGAGCGCTCGCGCCGGCGTCGAGTCGACGCCGATTCCCAGGCTCACCGTCACCGGGTAGCGGTTGGCCACCGACTCCTGGAGCCGCCGGTGGTCCTCCTCGTCCATCCCGTTGGTCACCGCGACCATGTTGTCGAACCTGGTGAAGAAGACGTAGCCGTCGCGGCTGCCGACGAACTGCGCCAGGTCGGCGTACAGACGCGACTGGAGCGTCTGGAGGTCCATCTCCCGTCTCGGCTCGGGAGTCACCGTCCACGGCCCGTAGTTGTCGATCTGGATGAGCGTCAGCTGCGTTTTCGTCACGTCGAGTAAATCACGGGCGTGAGAGCACATTGTTCCTTTGGTTCTCGATTGTTGGACGTCGCGGGCGCGAGACGCGATTTCCGGGGCAGAATCCGGGGACAGACCGTTCACGACCAGTCGGTCGATTCAACTCGTCGGGGCACCTACGCACGCTCGATGACGTACGAGGGGGCCGTGCTCGACATCGACGGGACGATACTTCGCGGGGACGAACTGCTGCCGGGCGCACGCGAGGGACTCGGGACGCTGGCCGACCGAAATATTCGACGGGTGTTCGTCACGAACAACCCGGTGGACCCGCCGCCGGCCTACGGATCCCGGTTCGCTACCGCCGGCGTGGACGTCGACCCTGACGAGGTGGTCACGGCGGGCACCGTGACCGTCGAGTACCTCCTGGCGAACCACCCCGACGAACGGGTGTTCGTCGTCGGAGACGGGGGACTCGTCGGGCAACTCGAGGACGCCGGCGTCAGCGTGGTCCACCACGGCGACGACCCGGACGTGCTGGTCGCCTCGATAGACCGGGGGTTCTCCTACGATACGCTCGCCGCCGCGCTGTCGGTACTCGAAGACGACGCGGTGTCGTTCGTTGGCACCGACCCGGACATGGTCATTCCGGCCGCCGAGGGGCGCGTCCCCGGATCCGGCGCCGTCATCCACGCCATCGCGGGCGTGGCAGACAGAGACCCGGACACCGTTCTGGGGAAGCCGTCCGATGAGACGCTCCGGGCGACCGTCGACCGACTCGGCGTGCCGGCCCAGAACTGCATCCTCGTGGGCGACAGGCTGGACACGGACGTCGCGATGGGCGAGCGTGCGGGGATGACGACCGTCCTCGTCCGGACCGGTATCGCCGACGACGAGGACCTGGAATCCTCGCCCGTCCGCCCGGACGTCGTTCTCGATTCGCTCGCGGAGTTGGACGACGTCTTCGACGACTGAGAGGACGTCCCTCGCAGTCTGCCGTCGACCCAACGATTATGTTGAATTGCAATCAAGAATTCGCTGGTAGTACACCCATGCCCGCGAAACAGATTCTGCTCCTGACCGGCGACTTCGGCGAAGACTACGAGATAATGGTCCCGTACCAGGCGCTCCAGATGGTCGGCCACGAGGTACACGCCGTCTGTCCGGAGAAAGAGTCCGGCGAGACGGTCAAGACGGCGATTCACGACTTCCGCGGCGACCAGACGTACATGGAGTCCCGCGGGCACGACTTCGAACTGACCGCGACGCTGTCGGAGGTCGACCCCGCCGACTACGACGCCCTCGTCGTTCCCGGCGGTCGCGCCCCGGAGTACCTCCGGACGTACGAGGCGGTGCTGGACGTGGTTCGACACTTCTTCGAGGAGGACAAGCCCGTGGCGACGCTCTGTCACGGCCCGCAGATTCTCGCGGCCGCCGGCGTACTGGACGACCGGGAAATCACGTCCTATCCGGCCGTCCAACCCGAAGTCGAAGCCGCCGGCTGTAGCTGGGTCGACCACGTCGTCCGCGACGGCAACCTCGTGACGGCCCAGGCCTGGCCCGACCACCCCGAGTGGCTGGCCGAGTTCCTCGACGTCCTGGGAACGAACGTCGAACACGGCGAGGTAGCCGCCTCCGCCGACGACTGACCCGCCGGACCAGCGGCCCGGCCGTCGAACTCCCGTTTTCCCGCCGCCGAGGGCCGACAGAACTGACGCCCCGGACCGCCGCGCAATCCGCCGGGTGAGTGACGTGTGTACGTCTGACGAACGCTTATATACCTGTGCGGAGAGCTACCACACATGGACTCGTCCACGGACGAACCAGCCAGCCCTTACGTGTACAGGGACGAACAGGGCGACCCGAAGCAAGTGGACCCCGAGGGCCGCGACGTGGTCATCGTAGACGGCGCGGCGATGAGTTTCCGGACATACCGGCGATAGCTGCTTCTCACCGGGGTCGTGCGACGACCGGCGTGCGTGATTCCGAACCGCGTTGTCCGACCCGCAGGTGTCGGTTCGGGAAGACGCGTCGGACCGGCAGCGTAGACTCGTACAGCGTGCCGGGGAGAACTCGTACAGACCATCGGCTCGCCGCACCAGAGCGGAGAGAAGGTCGCGGATACGCCGACTGCGGGAGCGCGCGGCGGTCAGAAGGCGTCGTCGTAGACGTCGACCGACGCGGCGAGGTCGTCGCGGAGCGCCGTGTGGACGTGACAGATTTGCTCGGCCCGTTCGACGATTCCCGCTCGCTGCTCCTCCGAGAGTTCGGCCTCGACGTAGATTGCAAAGCGGATGCCGGTGATGTCGTCGTTCTCGGAGAGGTCGGCGTCCGCGTCGAGCTGGAGCTTCCCCAGGTCGTCGATTCCCATCCGCTGGGCGCCGACCCGTACCGCGGGGAGGAAGCAGGCGGCGTAGTCCGCGACGAGAACGGCGTTCGGGTTCGGCCCGTTCTCGTTCATCGCGTCGATAGTTAGTTCGAAGTCTCCGACCTGGCTCTTCGTCGTGAACCCGTCCTCGCTGACGGTGGTAGTTTCAATGTCACTCATCGACACGTCCCGCTTGCGACCAGACGTCCCTAAAGATTGTTCACTCGGACCAGCGACGCGCACGGCCGGTACGCGAACGATTCGCACGTGCGAACCACAGGCCCCGGTGCAGCCGACGAGCTAGGTGTTCCTCCTCGCGGGACACGTCTCGATAGCGTGCGAGTATCGCGCATTCGAAAGGGTACCGCGTTCCCGGTTCCGCGTCCGGGACGGCCAGGACCGAATCGGGCCGGGGACTCCGAAGCGATTGAAGGCGCCCGGGACTCGTCGCCGTCGAGAGCCAGCAGGGGGCCTAGAGCGTGTGAGACTCGTCGCCGTCGAGGACGTGTACCTCGGCCGAACTCCCCGTGGCGTCGACCTCACGCTCGAAGTCCTCCACGTCGATTTCGATTGGCGGGAACGTGTCGTAGTGCATGGGGAACACGCGGTCGACGTCGAGCCAGTCGGTGGCGATGGCCGCCTGCCAGGGGCCCATCGTGAAGTGGTCGCCGACGGGGAGGGCGGCGGCGTCCGGTTCGAGGTACGGACCGACGACCTCTCGCATCTCCGTCATCAGTCCCGTGTCGCCCGCGTGGTAGAAGGTGGTGCTCTCGCTGTCCGAAACCTGCGTGGGGACGGTGTCGCTCACGACGTAGCCCGCGGGCATCCCGGCGTCGTACTCGTAGGTCGTGTTGATGCCGTTCGTGTGGTCTGCCCGGTGCATCGTCACGTACGCGTCGCCGCACTCGACTGTGCCGCCGATGTTCATCCCGATGCTCTCGTCGAAACCCATCTCGTCTCCGACGTAGCCCGTCAGTTCGGGCGTGCCCACGACAGTCGCGTCGCTGAACTCGCCGGCGTGGGAGATGTGGTCCGCGTGCCCGTGGGTGAGCAACACGTAGTCCGGGTCCTCGACGTCCGCCGGGTCGAGCGACGTGTGCGGGTTCTCGAAGAAGGGGTCGATGAGCAGGGACGTTTCGCCGACTGTGACGTACCAGGTCGAGTGGCCGTGCCAGGTTAGCTCCATGATTCGTTGAGTGCTTCTGTCGTCTGACACATAAATGATGGCGGTGGGACATCTCGGCGCCGGATCCGGATGTGAGACTCTCGGTCGCCCGCCGGTAGTCGGTCCGACGGCCCTGCCGCCGTCTAAAGAACTAACATCCCGCGGGCGTACCCGCCGCTATGCGACGTGTTCGATTCCGGGACCCGGCGGGGGCAGTCAGGAACGGCGAGTGGCACGGCGACGGCGTCTCGTTCGGCGGGGAGCGGTACGCGCTCGACGAGGTGGAGATACTGCCGCCCGTCGAACCCTCGAAAATCATCTGCATCGGGTTGAACTACGCGGACCACGCGGCAGAGCGCGACTCCGAGATTCCCGACCGGCCCCTCCTGTTCTTCAAGACCCCGAACACGGTTGCGGCCCACGGGGACACGGTGACGCTCCCGGCCGGCAAAGACCGAATCGACTGGGAAGCGGAACTCGGCGTCGTCATCGGCGAGCAGTGCCGGAACGTCGACGCCGCGGACGCGATGGACGTGGTCGCCGGGTTCACCTGCCTCAACGACATCTCGAACCGGGACGACCAGGACCGGGAGCAGAACTGGGTCAGGGGGAAAGCCTTCGACGGCGCGGCGCCGATGGGGCCGGTAGTCGCCGACCCGGAGGACGTTCCGGCGGACGCGCGGGTCACGCTTCGAGTCAACGGCGAGACGATGCAGAACTCGACGCGGGACACCCTCATCTTCTCGGTTCCGGAACTCGTCGAGGAGATATCGGCGTACCTCACGCTCGAACCCGGCGACGTCATCTCGACGGGGACGCCCGCGGGCGTCGGCGCCCTCTCCGACGGCGACCGGGTCGAAGTGGAGATAGAGGGCGTCGGCACGCTGGAACACGACGTCAGGATTCCCTGACCGACTCGACGCCAGCGGCGACGCTCCCGGCGGGGGGTCGGCTTCGCAGCGACCGGTCTCCCAGGAGCGACAGTCGCACCGTTCGGCCGCCGACTCCGACGTGATGACGCCACTGGAGGCGATGGCAACGCCTAAGTTTAGGGTTGCCTAAAACTCCGCCATGGAACTGACCCGTCGCGACGCACTCGCAGCGGTCGTGGCGGTCACCGGGGCAGGGGGCGCCGTCGTCTCCCGTTTCGAACCGCCGACCGCGGCCGGAGGCGGGATGGCCGGCGACGACGACGACGCCGGGGACGAGGCGCTCCTGTCGGCCCTGACCGCCGCCGCGGAGGTAGTGTACCCGTCCGCCGTCGAGGGCCACCGGCGGTTCGTGGAGACGTACGCCCTGGGTCGACTCGACGGCCGGGAGGACTACCGGACCGGGATGCGGCGGGCGGTGGCCGACCTCGACGCGACGGCCCGCGACTGGTTCGACGCCCCCTTCGAGTCGCTCCCGGCCGCGGACCGCGACCGCTTGCTCCGGGAACTGGGCGTCGATACGGCCGACGCCGACGCCGGCGGCTCGATTTCCGAGCGCATCCGGTACTACGTCGTCGACGACCTGCTGTTCGCGTTCTACGCATCGCCCGCGGGGGGCCGACTGCTCGGCATCGAGAACCCGCCGGGCTACCCGGGCGGCCTCGAGAGCTATCGGCGCGCCCGGATGCCCCCGTCGTCCGAATCGGGACCGGGGAACGATTCGGAGGTGGAGACCGACCCGTGACGAGCGGCCCGGACTCGAAGGCCGTGGGAGGGTTCGAGGCGACGAGAGAACCGTCACCCCGCGCAGACGTCTGTATCGTCGGCAGCGGTCCCGCCGGAGCGTTGCTCGCCCACCGACTGGCGGAGGCGGGCCACGAGGTCGTCGTCCTGGAAGCGGGCCCGCGCTTCGGCGGGGACGAGCGCCGGCAGAAGATGGAATCGCACCTCCGCCCGGGGGGAGACGACGTCTGGCAGATGGGCGGTCCCCGGGACGCCTACACCTCTTCGGGTCGGCGGCACTATCCCCTGAACGCGTCCCGCGTC
>JBEPXT010000075.1:0-17663 GCA_041641795.1 Salinigranum sp. | reverse complement strand
ATGAGTATTCCGGGTTCGTGGTGAACTATCGGCAACGATGTGGACAATGTATAAGACGGAGGATACTAAATCTCCGAGCGATGGGGGACCCTCCCGACGAGGATACGCTGCTCGAGTTGCTGTCCAACGGACGGCGCCGGTACGCGTTGCGATGCTTGAGTGAGCACGTCACGATGACCCTCGCGGACGTCGCGGAAGAGGTCGCGGTCTGGGAGCGCGACACGACTATCGACAACATCTCCCCCGAAGAAGTGAAGGAAATCTACACCGCGCTCTACCACGTCCACGTCCCGAAGATGGAGTCGGCGAACGTCGTCACCTACGACCAGGACAACGACCTCGTGGGCCTCACTGAGCTCGGCCACGAGCTGAAATCGCAGTGGGGGGAGGTCCAGGAGACGGTGCAGTGGGACGAACTCGGCGGATATCAACCCGATAGCGCCGAGAGCGGGGACACAGTGCGGCGCGCAGAGAAGGCGAATTCCATCCGCGTCGACCTCAGTCCCGAGACGATAAGCGCCATCCACGCCGCGATACGGCAGGACGACCGGTTCCCGGAGGAGATAGCCTACGACGAGGTCATCCGGACGGTCCTCAGCGACACGTACGACGTCGAACACCGGGACGGATAGACGGCGGTGCGTTCCGCGAGAGGCCGCATCAGGACGGCTGGTCGGTCTCTTCGAGGATGTCGTGTTCGCGCGCCCTCCCCCGCCAGTACTCCTCGTACCCCTCGCGCTCGGGCGACTCGAGGACGGTCGTCTCGCCCGCGCGGACGCGTTCCAGTTTCAGGTTGACCTCGTTCAGGAGTTCGCCGGCGACGTCCGTGGCGATGAGCCCCTCGTGCTCGGCGTCGTGAATCGCGGCGCGTTCGCGCCTGAGCAACTGCCGCTCCCCGGTCATCCGTTCCCGGTCGCGGAGTTCCGGATGTGCCTCCAGGAGTCTGGCGATGGTCTGTTCGAGGTCCGATTTCTCCTTCTCGTACTCGCTGGTGAACCGCTCGTAGACGTCGCGTGAGATGCGGTTCTCGCGCCGGAGGTCGTCGGCAGCGTCCAGAACGCCCTCCACGGCGCGGGCCCGGCCCACGAGCAACTGGTAGAGTCGCTCCTCCTCGGTGGTCCGGGCGATGCCGAGTGCGTCGACCAGTCGGCCGACGGTGAGGCCCTGCACGACGAGGCTGAACGCGGCGATGCCGAAGGTCATCACCCGGAGTTCGTCCCTGAGCGGGAACCCCGGCGGGAGGCCGAGGGCGAGGGCGATGGGAATCGAGGCGTGTAACCCGCCCCACGTCATGACGTGCTGGTACTCCAGTGGCACGTCGTCGTTCATGAACAGGGTGTTGGCGAGGGCGGTCAGCGGGTAGACGGCGATGGCGCGGCCGACCAGGACGATGGCGATGGCCGGGACGAGGAACTCTGCGAACTCCAGAATCTGCGAGAGCGGGGTCTGGACGCCGATGACGACGAAGATGAACGTGTTGACGATGAACGCCGCCGTCTCCCAGGTGTTGAACACCGTTATCTTCGTCTGGGCGCTCATCGCGTACTCGCGTCCCCGGTTGCCGATGAAGAGACCGGCGACGACGGTGGCGATGACCCCGCTGACGTGAACGTAGTGCTCGGCGAGGAGGAAGCTCCCGTAGGCGAGAATGATGGTGAGGACGATTTCGGTCATGTGCTCGTCCAGGTTGACCATCACCCGGTAGACGGCGTAGCCAGCGACCAGTCCGACGACCGCGCCGCCGAGGCTGTTGATGCCGATGTTCAGGGCGAGTTCGCCCAGGCGGGCCGGTTCCGCGAGGTCCTCCGCGGTGGCCCCCGACTGAATCAGGGAGAACAGCGCGGTGAACACGACCACGCCCACGCCGTCGTTGATGAGGCTCTCCCCCTCCACGAGCACCGACAGGCGGTCCGGCGCGCCGATTTCCTCGAACAGCGCCAGGACCGAAACCGGGTCGGTCGGCAGCACCATGGAAGCAAAGAGGAGCGACACCAGGAGGGGAATGCCCAGCGTCGCGTTCGTGACGAGTCCGACGACGAGGACTGAGAGGAGGAGGCCGGCGATTGCCAGCGTCACGATGACGGGCGTGTTCGCGCGGAACTCGTCGAGGTCCGTCGTCGCCGCCCCCTCGAACAGCAGTGGCGGAAGCAAGACCAGCAGGATGATGTCGTGGGTGAGCTCTATCCCGACGACGATGTCGACTAACGGGGAGACGAACCCCGCGATGAAGCCGGCGACGAGCAGCGCAATCGTGTAGGGGATGTTCGCGAACTTGGCGACGAACACCCCGACGCCGCCGGCGATGATGAACACGGCGAGGATGTGGATGAGTTCCATCTCGAGTCCGGAGGTAGCCATGGAAGAGTACCCCCGTTTGGGACGGTCCGGTTATAAACGGTGGGAGTGGGGTCGCTGGCTGCCCGGGAGCGCTCGGCTCCCGTACGGTGGCCGTCCAGGCGTCCTCGACGCCGAACGCGTCAGCCTCAAGCGCGTCGGGGCCCAATCGGGCGTCGATGAATCCGAGCGAGGTTCGCGAGCGGGCGAACGACCTCCCTCGCGAACCGGGCGTCTACCAGTTTCTCGAATCGGGGACGGTCCGGTACGTCGGGAAGGCCGTCGACCTCCGCGACCGGGTACGGTCGTACGCCGACCCGCGGAGCGACCGCATCCGGCGGATGGTCAGTCGGGCCGACCAGGTGGACTTCGCCGTCACCGACACTGAGACGCAGGCGCTGTTGCTGGAGGCGAACCTCATCAAGCGCCACCAGCCGCGGTACAACGTCCGCCTGAAGGACGACAAGTCCTACCCCCTGGTGCAGCTCACGAACCACGCGGTGCCCCGCATCGAGGTGACCAGGGACCCGGACGAGGCGGCCACCGTCTTCGGTCCGTTCACCGACGTGGGACGCGTCGAGACGGTGGTGAAGGCGATTCGGGAGACCTACGGACTCCGGGGATGCTCCGACCACAAGTACGCCAACCGGGACCGCCCGTGCCTGGACTACGAGATGGGCCTCTGTACCGCCCCCTGCACGGGCGAGATATCGGAGGCCGACTACCGCGAGGACGTCGAGAGCGCCGTCCGCTTCTTCGAGGGCGAGACGGGCGTCCTCGCGGACCCGCTCCGCAGGGAGATGGACCGGGCGGCGCAGGCAGCGGAGTTCGAGCGCGCGGCGAACCTGCGGGACCGCCTGTCCGCCGTCGAGACGTTCCACCGCGACGGCGCCGAGGCGATAAGCGCGCACCGCGAGGAGCAGGTCGTCGACGTCCTCGGCGTCGCCATCGAGGGCGACCGGGCGACGGTCGCCCGCCTCCACAGCGAGGGTGGACAGCTGGTCGACCGGTCGCGCCACCGCCTCGACGCGCCCGAGGGCGAGGACCGACTCGCCGCGCTGCTGGCGGCGTTCGTCCCGCAGTACTACGCGGAGCGCGACCTCCCCGACGCGCTGTTGCTCTCGGAGGCCCTGGGCGACGACGAGGTCCGCGCCTGGCTGGACGCCGAGGGAGTCGCGGTTCGCGTCCCGGGGGCGGGTTGGGAAGCCACGCTGGTCGAACTCGCCCTGAAGAACGCCCGGCGGAGCGGCGGGCGACTGGACGAACTCGGGGCACTCGCGGACGCTCTCGGCCTCGACCGGGTCGAACGCATCGAAGGGTTCGACGTCAGCCACGCCCAGGGGCGTGCCGTCGTCGGGAGCGACGTCACGTTCGTCGGCGGGAGCGCCGAGAAGTCGGACTATCGGCGGAAGAAACTGGACGAGCGCAACGACGACTACGCCAACATGCGGTCGCTGATTCGCTGGCGTGCGGCCCGGGCAGTCGAGGGACGCGACGACAGACCGGACCCGGACCTCCTGCTCGTCGACGGGGGGAAAGGCCAACTGGCCGCCGCGCGGGACGCCCTCGACGAGGTGGGCTGGGACGTCCCCGTCGTCGCCCTCGCCAAGGACCGGGAACTGGTCGTGACGCCCGACGGGGTGCGCGACTGGCCCAGCGACGCCCCCCACCTCCACGTCCTCCAGCGAGTCCGTGACGAGGCCCACCGGTTCGCCGTCCAGTACCACCAGACGGTCCGCGACGAGGTGCGGACCGTCCTCGACGACGTTCCGGGCGTGGGCCCCGAGACGCGAAAGCGACTGCTCGGCCGGTTCGGGAGCGTCGAGAACGTCCGCCGGGCCTCGGCGGCCGACCTGCAGGACGTGTCGGGCGTCGGCGAGAAGACCGCGAGAGCGCTGAAAGAGCGGCTGTGACCGGTGGGGTGCAGGGGTGCGCCCGTCTCAGGAGATTTCGTCGTACTGCTCGGAGAGTTTGTCGGCGGCCTGGGCGAACTGGTCTCGCTCGAACTCGGAGAGCTCCCACTCGAGTATCTCCTCGACGCCGTCGGAGCCGAGTTTGACCGGGACGCCGAGGCCGGTGTCCTCGTGGCCGTACTCGCCTTCCAGCACCACGGACCCCGGTATCACCTCGCCTCTGTCCCGCAGGATGGCCTCGGCCATGTGACCCAGACCGGAGGCCGGGCCCCACTGGGTCGCCCCCTTCTTCTCGATGACGTGCATGGCTGACTCGGTGAGGTCCTCCAGAATCGCCTCTTTCTCCTCGTCGGTGAACTCGGGGTCACGACCGTTGACCCGTACCTTCGAGAAGACCGGGACCTGTGCGTCACCGTGTTCGCCGAGGATAGTGGCCTCGACGTTGGTGACGGGGGCGTCGAACTCGTCGGCGAGGACGTGTCGGAACCGGGCGCTGTCGAGCCGACCGCCGAATCCGATGACGTGTTCCCGGGGGCGGTTCCCCGTCTCGTAGAGGTGGCGGTTCAGCAGGTCCGCCGGGTTCGACGTGGTGAGCGAGACGAAGTCGTCGGTGTACTCGGCCAGCGACGACTCGATGTCGTCCATGATGGGCGCGTTGTCGCCGGCCAGGTCGATGCGGGTTTGTCCGGGTTGACGGGGGATGCCCGCGGTGATGACCACCAGGTCCGAACCCGCCGTGTCCTCGTAGCCGCCCTGTCGAATCCGCGTGTTGACGTCGTAGGCGGCCCCGTGGCTGACGTCTGCCGACTCGCCGATGGTCTCGTCTTCCTTCTCGGGGATATCCACGAGGACGACTTCGTCGGCGACGTCGCGGAGCGCAATGGTGTACGCGGCGGCGGCGCCGACGGTTCCGGCGGCACCGACTACGCTAACCTTAATGGTCATAACACATAGTCCACGCGCGCCACCGCGATTAAACGCTTCGGAACCCCCCATTTTCCCCCGGGTGTCGACGGCCCCGACGGCGGGAGAGTCCCGCGATGGGGCCGCCCGTCGGGCGTCGCTCGGTGGGTTTTTCGACGGGACGCTCCTGAGGCGAACTATGAGCGACTTCGATAAGGAAGCCGAGCGACGGAAGCTCCGGGAGAAGTACGAGAGCGAACAGGAGGACAGGGAGGCGACCCAGCGAATGAGCGAACTGCTGTTGCAGGGGGCGACGATGACGAATCGTCACTGCGACACCTGCGGGGACCCCATCTTCCGGTACGAGGGCCAGGAGTTCTGCCCGACCTGCCAGGCCGCGGCGGCCGAATCGGTGGCGAGCGAGGACGCGACGGCCGGCGAGGAGGCGGCGGCCGACCAGGGCACGTCCGCGAACGGTGCGGCCGCGGACGATGCAGTCGAGGGGGCGGCAGGCGCTGGACAGTCCACCGGCGAGCAGCAGGGTGTGACGAGCGCGGACGCATCCGGCGTCTCGTCACACGCCGCGGGCGACGCGGGTGACAGCCACGCCGCCTCCGAGGCCAGTCCGTCGCTGGGCAAGGCGACGCAGGGCGCCGGAGGCGTCGGTTCCGGCGGTGCCGGCGGGCACTCCCCAGAGAGCACGGGCACGCGAACAGTCGCCGGCGGCGACCTCGGCGAGGCACGGGCGTCGCTCGTCCGGAACCTGACTCGCCTGTCGAGGGCCGCCGAGTCGGTCGACGACCCCCGGCGGGCGCGAGAGTACCTCGCCGCCGCCCGCGAGGCCGCCGAAGCGGTGGCTGCACTCGACCGGACGTAGCTCCCGCGGCGATAGCCGGGAGTAAAGTTAACCGATGGTCGCCTCCTTGTCGGGGTATGAAGATACTCGTTCCGGTAGACGGAACCGAGTGCAGTTCGCGGGCACTCGAGTTCGCCATCGACCTCGCCGAGCGGTTCGACGGCACCCTCCACGTCGTTCACTTCAGCGACGCGGAGACCGAGGCGACCGAGGAGATACTCGGACACGCGGAGGAGTTGCTGGCGGAGTCGAACCTCGAAGACGACCCGGAAGTCCTCACCCGGACGGTCGACATCCGCCTCGCCGACAAGGTCGGCAAGGAGATTCTCCAGTTCGTCGAGGACGAGGGGTACGACCACGTCGTGATGGGTCACGAGGGCGCCGGACGGGTCGAGCGGGCCCTCCTGGGGAGCGCCGCCGAGACGGTGGTCCGGGGCGAGACGGTCCCGGTGACCGTCGTTCCGTAATTCGACTCGTCGGCAGGTCGCCGCGGCACTCGCTCGCGACTCGGGCGCGCGCTTGCTGGACGCCTCGCCGGGCCGCGGGCGAGCCTACCGATAGTCGCTGGCGACGACGTCGCGGACGCTGTCGGCGGTCACCTCGCCGACGCCGTCGACCTCGCGGAGTTCCTCCCGGGTGGCGGTCATCACCGCTTCGACGGAGCCGAACGCTTCGAGCAGCGACCGGGCCGTGACGGGGCCGATGTCGGCGATGGACGAGACGACGTACTCCTGCTGCTCGGCGAGGGTCTTGGCGCTCTTGCCCCCGTGGACGCTCACTTCGCGGTCGCGCTCCTGCTGTTCGCGGGTGGCGATGGTCGCCAGCATCTCGGCCGTGTCCGCCTCGTCGCTCGTCTGGAGGATGCTCACGCCGAAGTCGACGGCCAGGGACGCCAGCGCGCCCCGAATGGCCTGCGGGTGGATGTTGCGCTCCGCGTAGAGACCGTCGCCCTCGATGACGAGGACCGGCCGTGCGTAGTGGCGCGTCAGGTCCGTGACCTGCTCGAACAGCGAGCGGTCACCCCCGACCAGCGTGTCCAGAAAGTCCGAGACCGTCTTGCGCTCGACGGCCACCCGGTCCGAGCAGACGTAGTCGCCCACGGCGAGCGTCTCCAGCCTGGTCTCGATGGACTCGCGCTTGGAGAGGTCGCGGGCGATAGTCGAGTCGAGTTCGCGCTGGTCGACGACGATTTCCACCCCGTCGCTCTCGGGCGCGGCGACGACGCCCGAGGACTCGCCGGTCGGTTCCGCAGGGTCGTCTGTGACCGTCGCTTCGTCTGCCCCGCCCGCTTCGCCTGGGCCCTCTGCGACGCTCGCTTCCTCCGGTTCGTCTGGGACCTCCGTTTCGCCTGTTTCGACTGGAGAACTGGCCTCGCCCGGTTCGCCTGCAGCGTCGGCGCCCCGCGGTTCGTCTGGAGAACTGGTCTCGCTCGCGGACGCGTCCGTCTCGCTCTTCGGTCCGAAATCGGAGAGTCCCGGTTGGCCGCCGTTGCCCCGGGCCTCGCCGGCGGCGGTTGCGTCCGTGGCGTCGTCCCGCTCTCTCGGGGGCGCGCTCTCGCCCTGGCCGTTCCCGGAGGCGTCCGCGCCGCCGGACGCAGTAAGAGCGTCGTCGGCACCGGAATCGCCGGCGACGGCCCCGTCGGACGCACCGCCGGACGGGCCGTCGAAGTCGGCGAGTTCGCGCTGGTCGCCGTCGAGTTCCCGTTCGAGTTCGTCGGCCACGCCCTTCAGCGACCGGAGTTCCGACTCCATCTCCTTCTCCCGCCGGCGCGAAATCCAGAAGTACGCCTCGTCGCGGGTGTCCTCGGCCATCAGCACGATTACGCGACCCCGGGTCTGTCGGCCGGTCCGCCCCTTGCGCTGGATGGAGCGGATGGCCGTCGGAACCGGTTCGAAAAACAGGACCAGGTCCACCTCGGGCACGTCCAGTCCCTCCTCGGCGACGGACGTGGAGACCAGCACCTCGAACTCCCCCGCCCGGAAGGCGTCGAGGGTCTCCTGCTGTTCCTTCTGAGTCATCCCCTCGCTGCCCTCGGTGTCGCTCTGGCCGACGAACTTTCGCACGTCGAAGTGTCCCCCGAGGAAGTCTGTCAGCGCCTCGGCCGTGTCGCGGGACTCGGTGAACACGATGACCCGTTCGCCGTCGCCGATGCCCAGCGTCTCGGCCAGGAGCATCCGCGTGCGGGCGAACTTCGGGTGGAGTTCGTCGAACGACTCGGCTTTCCGCATCGCCTCGCGGACCTTCGGTTCGGAGACGAGGCGCTGACTCGCCTTCGACGCGCCGGAGGCGCGGGCCGCGTTCCGCTGGCGCTCGAAGTACCGCCGGACCGACTCGACGGACTGGGTCTCGACCAGTTCGACCGCCCGGCGGAGCTTCATCACCTCGGCGTGGACGGACATCCCCTTGTACCCCTCCGACTGGTCTGCGTCGATGAGGTCCTGTAGCTTCCCCCGCATCCGGTTCAGGTCCGTCTGGGAGAGGTCGGGGCTGGTCTTGTTAGTCACGCCGAGGGACTTGAGTTTCTCCAGGCGGTCGCTGACGACCTCGTTCAGTGCGTCCCGGACGTCCAGTACCTCGTCCGGGAGGGTGACCGTCTCCCACTCGACGTCCGTCGCGTGCGTGTACTCCGCCACGTCGGCGTCGTCCTCGGTCATCACCTCCACCTCGGTGATTCCCAGATTGTCGCACACGTCGAGAATCGCCTCCTCGTCGCCGCCGGGCGAGGCGCTCATGCCCGTCACCAGGGGGTTCTCGGCGTCCGCGTGGTACCGCTCGGCGATGTAGACGTAGGCGTAGTCGCCGGTCGCCCGGTGGCACTCGTCGAACGTGAGGTGGGTCACGTTCGTGAGGGAGATGCGGTTGCCGATGAGGTCGTTCTCGACGACCTGCGGCGTGGCGATGACCACCCGGGCGTCCTCCCAGAGGGCGGCCCGGTCGTCGGGCCGAACCTCGCCCGTGAACACGACGACTTCGTCGTCTGGGATGTCGAGCGCCTCGCGGTAGAACGCCGCGTGCTGCTGGACGAGCGGTTTGGTCGGCGCCAGCAGCAGCGACGTCCCGCCGACGGCCTGCAGGCGCTCTGCGGTCACCAGGAGGCTCACCGTCGTCTTGCCGAGGCCCGTCGGGAGACAGACGAGCGTGTGGGCGTCCCGCGCGGCGCCGGCGAGTCGAATCTGGTAGAGCCGTCGTTCTATGACACCCGAGGTGAGCATCGGGTGCTCGACGTACGCGACGTCGTCTGTGGCCGCCATCAGGCGCGATTAGTCGCCTGCGCGGTTAAGCGTTGGCGAAGCGTAGCGAAAGTAAAGCGGTCGGGTGGTCGGTCACTCCGCCCTGTCGCCGGTAGCGTCCCCGACGAGACGTGACTCTGCGTCGTCGGTGACCGCGTCGGGAACCGACGCCCCGACGAGTTCGGCCCACTCGGCGACTCGTGAGCGAGAGTCGCGAGACTGTTGACTCATACGTGTTTCCTCAGACGTAGAAACTCTCAGGCATAATATATAATCGTTGTGCCCGCCCTCGCCTGCCGGGAACGGTCAGACGACCTGCTCCCCGCCGTCGTCGTAGAGGCGTATCGCGTCGACCGGGCAGACCCGGGCGGCGAACTCCGCCTCGAACTCCTCGTCGTCGGGCACGTCGAGGACGAACACCCCGTCTTCCGTCTCCTCGGCACCTTCCAGGTCCGCCTTTCCGTCGTCGAGGTTCTTCGTGAACATCTCCCACTCGTCGACGCACTGGAACATCCCGATGCAGGTGTCGCGGTCGAACTCGATGCGCATACACGGGGTTCGACGGTCTGGCACAAAGGCGTGACGACGTGGGACAGACCGGGGACCAGCGTCGCTCTACGCCCGGAATAGTGGCTGAACGGCGACGCGGGAGAAGAGCGCGCGAGACTGTTCGAAGGAGGTGCGGAGCGTCGATGGCTCACCACGGGCGGGAGACCGCTGGGACAGTCACCGGAACCGCCGGGCCAGTTACCCGAGTTCCTGACCGCGTTCCGCCGAGGAGGCCCAGTCGACCAGCGGGTCCGACAGGAGACGAACCGCCTCGTCGTCGTACTCGACGACGCCCGCCGCCGAGAGTTTCGGCAGGTGGACGTGATGAAACGAGACCCGGAGGTCGTGTTTCGTCGGGGAGCGGTCCCGGTCGCTGTCGGAGAGTCGGTCCCGGACCGCCCGGGCGAGAGAATCGAGCGTCACCGGTCCACCGTCGCGTTCGTGTAGCACCGTGAGGATGAGACGCCGTTCGGGGGCGGCGAGCAGTCGCAGAAGTTCGTCCAGCCGCTCCGACGACCGGGGACGATTGCCACCTCCGGACCCGTTCAATAAAGTCATCACACGAGTAAATTTTGAGTCGAGTACTTATAACGCCAGGAATTACATTCGTAAACTGTTGGGGCCCCGTCAGGATTCGACGAGCATCGAGTCGACCAGGTGACGGGTCCCGCGTCGAATCCGGTAGGAGACGGCCTGCCGGGAGATGCCCAGTTTCTCGCCCAGTTCCGCGAGCGTCGTCCCTCGCGGGTCGTCGAAGTACCCCTCCTCCCGGGCGAGCGTCAGCGCTTCGCGCTGGGGGCCCGTGAGAACGGCGTCGACGTGGTTCTCCGGCGGCCCGGGGTGGAATATTCGGTTCACCTCGACGGACAGGTCCGCGTCTCGACACCGCTCGCGGAACGCCGCCAGCGACTCGTGGTCGACGAACCGCAGACGCAGGGTCCACCCGTCGGAGGACCCGGTCGCACGCTCGACCGAGACGTCGTCGTCCAGGCACGCCTGCAGAGGAAATTGCAGGTCGTCGACCCACCTGGTGCGGTAGAGGGCGGACCCGTCGAATCGGCCCACTACGCGCACGTCCGTGGTCCGTTCGTCGTCGCGGAGCGACTGTTCGAACGCCGAATCGTCTCCCCGGAGCCAGAAGTACGGCAGCGGGGAACTGTCCGTCGGAACGACCTCGACCACGTCGATTTCGACGTTCGCCGGGCCGCCCACGTGTTCTCCGGGCGGGAGCGCCGTCGGCGGCAATCGGACCTCGGCGACGACCGTCATCCGAAATCGGGCCTCGCTTCCCGGGTTCGGACGACTGTACCCGTCAGCACCGGGACGGTGACGGTCTTCCGTCGGCCGACGGCCCAATCGCGGTCCGTCACGGGGCGACTGACTCCCGTTCGCTCGGGTACGAAGCCCATAGATTTTATGCTACGTTCGGGGGGGCCAAAAACATATACGTTTTTCTGAATGTGCGACCGACCGCGCACCCGACAGTTTAAACCAGCGGACGCGCCAAGCCAGTCCAATGAAACCGGCCGACGTCCCGGAACTGCCGGCCGAGATGGCGAGGCATCTCCGGGAGGAGGGCATCGAGGAGCTCTATCCGCCCCAGGCCGACGCCGTCGAGCGTGGGGTGACACGGGGGGAGAGCCTGGTCGCCAGCGTCCCGACGGCCAGCGGGAAGACGCTCGTCGCGGAGCTGGCGATGCTCTCCAGCGTCGCGCGCGGAGGCAAGGCGCTGTACATCGTCCCGCTTCGCGCGCTGGCGAGCGAGAAGAAAGCCGAGTTCGAACGCTGGGAGGAGTACGGCGTCGACGTGGGCGTCACGACGGGGAACTACGAGTCCACCGGCGAGTGGCTCGCGTCGCGGGACATCGTCGTCGCGACGAGCGAGAAAGTCGACTCGCTCGTTCGCAACGACGCCCCCTGGATCGGGGAGTTGACCTGCGTCGTCGCCGACGAAGTCCACCTCGTCGACGACGCCAACCGGGGGCCGACGCTCGAAGTGACACTGGCGAAGCTCCGGAAGATTACCGCGTCTCTCCAGGTGGTTGCGCTGTCGGCCACCATCGGGAACGCCGACGCCGTGGCCGAGTGGCTCGACGCCGAACTCGTCGAGTCCGACTGGCGGCCCATCGACCTCAAGACGGGCGTCCACTACGGGAACGCTATCACGTTCGACGACGGGAGCCAGCGGGAGGTGCCGGTGGACGGCGCCGACCGGCAGACGCCGGCGCTCGTCGCGGACGCCCTGGAGGGAGACGACGACCACGGGCAGGGGTCGACGCTGGTGTTCGTCAACTCCAGGCGGAACGCCGAGGCCGCCGCGCGCCGGCTCGCCGGCGTGACCGAGGAGTATCTCGCCGACGAGGAGCGCAGCCGGTTGGACGCGCTCGCCGCCGAGATTCGCGGCGTCTCGGACACGGAGACGAGCGAGGACCTGGCGAGCGTCGTCGAACGCGGCGCGGCGTTCCACCACGCGGGGCTGGCGAGCGAGCACCGGTCGCTCGTCGAGGACGCGTTCCGGGAGCGCCTCGTCAAGTCCATCAGCGCCACCCCGACGCTCGCCGCCGGAGTCAACACGCCGAGTCGACGCGTCGTGGTCAGAGACTGGCAGCGGTACGACGCCTCGTTCGGGGGGATGAAACCGCTGGAGACGCTCGAAGTCCACCAGATGTTCGGCCGCGCCGGCCGCCCGGGGCTCGACCCGTACGGCGAGGCCGTGTTGCTTGCCTCGGACTTCGACACCCGGGACGAACTGTTCGAGCGGTACATCTGGGCCGACCCTGAGCCGGTGCGGTCGAAACTGGCGGCCGAACCGGCGCTCCGGACACACCTGCTCGCCACCGTCGCCTCCGGGTTCGCCCGGTCGCGGGAGGAACTGCTCGCGTTCCTCGACCGGACGCTGTACGCGACCCAGTCGGAGGGCCGGGGGCGACTGGAGTCGGTCACTGACACCGTCCTCGACTACCTCGAAGCCAACGGCTTCGTCGAGCGAGACGGGGACGCCATCTCGGCGACGTCCGTCGGCCACACCGTCTCGCGGCTGTACCTGGACCCGATGTCCGCGGCGGAGATTATCGACGGCCTCCGGGCGGCCGACGGGCGGCCGACGGCCTTCGGCCTCTACCACCTGGTGAGCCGAACGCCCGACATGTACCAGCTGTACCTCCGGTCGGGCGACAGGGAACGGTACACCGAACAGTGCTACGAGCGCGAAGAGGAGTTCCTCGGACCCGTCCCCTCGGAGTTCGACGACGTGGCCTTCGAGGACTGGCTCTCCGCGCTCAAGACCGCTCGCCTGCTCGAAGACTGGGCCTCCGAAGTGGACGAGGACCGCATCACCGAGCGGTACGGGGTCGGGCCGGGGGACGTCCGCGGGAAAGTCGAGACGGCGACGTGGCTGCTGGGAGCCGCCGAGACGCTCGCGGGGGAACTCGACGTCCCGTCGGTCCCGGTCCGCGAGGCGAAGCGCCGCGTCGAGGACGGCGTCCGCGAGGAGTTGCTGGACCTCACCGGCGTCCGCGGCGTCGGACGGAAGCGCGCCCGGCGACTGTTCGAGGCGGGCATCCAGTCGCGGGCGGACCTCCGGGAGGCGGAGAAGGCGGTGGTCCTCGGCGCCCTCCGGGGGCGACGGAAGACCGCAGAGCGCATCCTGGAGAACGTCGGCCGCCGGGACCCGTCGCTCGACGGCGTGGACCCCGCCGAGGGAGAATCGGCCGGAATCGCGGGTGAGACGGGTGGACGGAGCGACGCGCAGTCGGACCAGTCGACCGGGAACGGGAGCGCGGACGACCGGAACCAGGCCAACCTGGGTGATTTCGGGTGAAACTGGTCGAGGGCGTTGCGCACGTCGAGGACCTGGACGCCTTCGTCGAGGCGATGACCGCGGTCGGTGACCGGCACGGCGCGACGGTGCAGGCGTTCGACGCGCGGTACGTCGTGGACCGGTCCCACCTCGAGCGGGCGGTCGAACTCGCCGACCGGGCCATCGAACGCGGAGAGGCTATCGCCCGGGACCGGGCGGTCGAGATTCTGCTGTACGCAGCCGGTCGGCGACAGATTTCCCGGGCGTTCACCATGGGTCTCTCGCCGGGTCGAACGCCGGCGGTGGTACTGGTCGACGGCGGCGACGAGGACGCGGCGGCCGAGGACGTCCGGGACCTGGTCGAACCGGCGGAGACGCTCGGCGCGTTCGACGAGCGACGCGTCCGCGAGTTCTTCGAGGTGACCGAGGCCGAACTCGACGCCGTCGACGGGACCCTGTCGGACCTGGTGCGCGAGCGAGTGGCCCTCCTCGTCGTCGAGAAGTGAGCCCGAGAAGTGAGCGAAGGCGCGCGTCCGGGTACCCCGGGGGCGACAGCCACGGGGAACGCTCGCACGTGGTGGCTGCGACGGGCGAACGTTGAAGCCCGCCGGCGAAGTAGTATCACACATGTATCAGGTACTGTTCCCGGAAGGCCAACTGGAGTGTGCCCGGTACGAGCGAACGGACTACGGCGTGGAGATGTACGACGAGGACGGGCAGTTCGTGGCGTTCGTCCCGTACGAGAACCTGCACGCGCTCATCGACGAGAACGCCACCGAGGACACCGACGAACCGTCGGTGATGTAACCCGGCGGCCGCCGGTCGTCCGGAGGACCGTCGCACGTAACTATCACGATTTCTCATCAGCCGGGAACCAGGAGCCCGATTGATGCGCCGCCCGGACCGACCGTCTAGAACGATGTCTCCACCCGGCGCGCCCTCCTCCGAGATGCCGACAGACCTGGAAATCGCCCGAGCGACCGAGACGCGCCACGTCGCGGACGTGGGCGCCCGCCTGGGGCTGTCGCCGGAGGACCTGGAGCTGTACGGCGCGGAGAAGGCCAAACTCACCAGAGAGGCGATCGAGCGGGTCCGAACCCGGCCCCGCGACGGGAAACTCGTACTCGTGACAGCGATGACGGCCACGCCGAAGGGGGCCGGCAAGACGGTGACGACGGTGGGGCTGGGGCAGGCCCTCGATTCGCTGGGGGAGCGGACGCTGGTCGCCATCAGGGAACCCTCGCTCGGCCCGGTGTTCGGCATCAAGGGGGGCGCGGCCGGCGGGGGGTACTCGCAGGTCCTCCCGATGGAGGACATCAACCTGCACTTCACCGGCGACATCCACGCGCTCACGGCCGCCCACAACCTGCTCGCCGCGATGCTCGACGCCCACGTCCACCACGGGAACGAACGCGGCGTGGACGTGACCGAGGTGGTCTGGAAGCGCGCCCTCGACGTGAACGACCGGGCCCTCCGCAACACCGTCGTGGGCCTCGGCGGGAGCGCCCACGGGGTGCCCCGCGAGGACGGCTTCCAGATTACCGCGGCCTCCGAGTTGATGGCTATCCTCGGAATGGCGACCGACCTGACGGACCTGAAGCGCCGCCTGGGCCGCGTCATCGTGGCCTACGACCGCGACGGGGACCCGGTGACTGCGGGCGACCTGGACGCCGCGGGGGCGATGGCGATGCTCCTGCGCGACGCCGTCCGCCCCAACCTCGTCCAGACTGTCGAGGGGACGCCGGCGTTCGTCCACGGCGGTCCCTTCGCCAACATCGCCCACGGGACGAACACCGTGGTCGCGGACCGCCTCGGGGTGACGCTGGCCGATTACGTCGTCACGGAGGCGGGATTCGCGGCCGATCTGGGCCTGGAGAAGTTCGGGAACATCGTCTCCCGGCAGGGACTCGACCCGGACGCCGTCGTCCTCGTGGCGACGACGCGGGCGCTGAAGTACCACGGGACGGAGATGTGGCCGGTGGACTACGACGCGCTCTCGGAACCAGACGTGCAGGCCGTCCGGGACGGCCTGTCGAACCTCGACCGCCACGCCCAGACCCTCGAGGCGTTCGGACTGCCGTACGTCGTCGCGGTCAACCGATTCCCCGACGATACCGACGAGGAACTGGCGGCGATAGTCGACCACTGTGACTCCCGGGGAGTGGACGTCGCCATCTCCGAGGTGTACAGCGAGGGCGGCAGCGGTGGACTCGCTCTCGCCCGGACAGTCAAGCGCCTCGCGGACGCGGGCGCGCCCGACTTCGAACCCCTGTACGACCTCGACGCGCCGCTGACCGAGAAAATCGAGACCGTCGCCACGGAGGTATACGGGGCCCGCGGCGTCGAGTACGCCAGCGGCGCGCGGGCGGACCTGGAGCGCCTGGAACGACTCGGCGTCGCCGACCTGCCGGTCTGTCTCTCGAAGACCCAGCACTCGGTGACCGACGACCCGTCCGTGAAGGGGGCACCGACGGACTGGACGCTCACGGTCCGGGAGGCCTACCCCGCCGCCGGGGCGGGGTTCGTCGTCGTGCTCACGGGCGACGTCCTGACGATGCCGGGACTCCCCGCCGACCCGGCAGCCACCGGCATGGACGTCGGAGGCGACGGGGCCATCAGCGGACTGTTCTAGGCAGTCGAAACGGCCTCTCGACGGCGTTTGGAGCCTCTCGTCTGCGAGACAGAAAGATATCATGTTGAATGACACCTTTACGTGTCTGGAGACCCAAGCGTCATCTACCGACGCCCGACGTGCACTCTCCCCAACCCCCCCACTCCCCACTGCAACGCTGGGCGTCGGTCACTTTCCCCCCGATTTTCCGCGTCGTCGCTCGCCGTCCGGACCGACGGGCATCACAGTGAACAGACGAGACCGCCGTCAGCGCGTCGAGCGCCCGGCGACGGCCTACAGACCGAGGCCGAGCAGCTTCGCGAAGACCACCATCCCCACGAGCGCGAACGGGTACGTCGACCCGTAGCCCGCGCCCACTTCTTCGGTGCCGGCCGCGTCGATAGCCGCACCGAGACCGGGCGTCGAGGTCATGCCGCCGGAGATGGCGCCGGCGGTCACGATCCAGTCGAAGTCCCACAGGTACCGGGCCAGGAGCAGACCGGCCGCGATGGCGCCGACGCCCTCAACTAACGTGATGGCGAGAAGCGGCGCACCGGCGGTGGCGATGGTGTCGACGAACCCGGCGCCGGCTTCGATGCCCGCCACCGCGAGGAAGACGCCGAGGGTCAGCGACTGGATGGCGACCAGGACGTCGCTCGACATCCGCATGTCGATGGGCCCGACCCGCCCCAGGTGACCCAGCGCGAGTGCCGTCAGCAACGTACCTCCCGTGACGCCGAGCGTCACCGTCCCGACGGGGCCGAGCGGAATCGGAATCGCGCCGACCACCGCCCCGAGGACCACCGCGAGCGCGAATCCGGCGAGGCTAAAGCGGGTGGACTCGGTCCCGCCGTCGGTGACGGCCCGGGAGATGTTGTTCTTGAACCGCTGGCGTTCCGCCTGGAGGTCGATGCCGGCGAGCAGCGGGTATCCCTGCTCGAACAGGATGACGAGCACGACGCCCAGCGGGTAGGCGACCGAGTACCCCACCGTAACCATCTCCCGGTTGGCCGGAGAGACCGCCTCCAGCGAGGCCCCGAGACCCGGGGAACTGGTCAGCGCGCCGGTGAACGTCCCCTCGACCAGCAGGGGGTTCAGCCCGCCGCCGACGAACTGGACCGCGACGAAGGTGAGCGCCGCGGCGACAGTCGGCATCACGACGCCGATCGTGACGCACTTCGCCCCGTACTGCTTGACGACGCCGCCGATGTCCTGGGCGGCCAGGAGACCGACGGCGGCGACGAACAGCGCCAGGGAGAACGTGAAATACGAGTGCGGCACGGTGAACCCGAGGTGACCCAGGAGGAGACCCGCGAACAGCGTCCCGGATATCCCCAGGGTGAACCCTCGAACTTCGACGTTCCCGAGCACCATCCCCGCGAAGACAGCGAGGAACATCACGAAAAGCGGGTCGTCGAGCAGTGCGGTGAGCTGTGCCTCCAACATGAGGTCTAGTCGCAGGTTTCGC
>JBEPXT010000074.1:0-17717 GCA_041641795.1 Salinigranum sp. | reverse complement strand
TCAGTTGTCCTGCGTGTCCGCCGCCGAGAACAACGAGCAGGAGTCCGCTCCCTGCTAAGATGAGCATGTACAATCCCGAGTGTGTCGCGAGGGACGTCGCGCCAACAGTGAGAAGACCGAGGAGACACGTGTAGACCAGAATCGGTTTCCAGAGGGCTCAACGTTCACGTGTGACCACCGGAGCACAACATTTCAGTACAGACAGTATATTTCTTCGGAACAAGCGCGGGACACTCGCTCTCGCTTCGATTCGGCACGCCCCGTCGAGACAGACACCGGTTACACACGCGGCTCCGGGGGAGTCTTCGTACGCGTTCCGGTTTTCGTACATTGCTCACAGCGGACAGTGGACGGCTTCGATGGGAGTAGACGTTGCGAGATTCACCCGACGCAATCGCCCCCGGTACTCGGGGCGAGAGCTTTCGCAACCCCGCTGGTGTCGCTCCCGGGGTTCACGACTCCCAACTTCACGGGGGGTTCTACCACACGACGGTGAAAATATTGATATACGGTCTGCGTGACGGTCGGTGGTCGCGTGTGACGCGCAAAATAGCGTGGCGGTCTGCGGCCCGACGAGCCAGTCTCGTCCTACTCGGCGCAGCAGGCTTCGGTCTTCTCTTCGGATTCGGTCGGTTCGGTCCCACCGTCGACTGCCGCCTCTTTCGTGACGGCGTCAGTCAACTGGTAGAGGTTCTGTCGGGCGTCGGCGAAGTAGACGTCTTCGTCGACGGCGCCGATGGTTTCCAGTCGCTCGAGTGCGTACCTGACGGTCCGCGCAGAGAGCATCGACTCCTCTACGATACCCTTCTGTGTCAGCGGTCCGTCGTATTCGAGGACCTTGAAGACGAGTTTCGCGCTCGGGGGGAGGTCGTCGAGGCTCTCTTCCTCATCTGTTCCAGCCATCACTACGAATCGAAAATCCCCGTCAGCATAAAGCTTCATGACCGAGACGGGGCGTCAGAGCGACCGACGGCGGCCGGATGGCCCGCGATAGTTTATCCATAACTAATTCGAAACACCCGAGTTGGTTGCGGTGGGTCTGCGCGCCGCGCGCGGACCGACCCGAGTGGAAGATGACCGACGCCGCTGTCGGCGGCGCTCGGCGAGCGCGGTGCGGCGGGCGCTCTCGACCGAGGCGGCCGACGACGGCTGGGAGACGCGTCTTCGTGCCGGTTCAGCCTAATCGAACTCCTTTTTGCGCCGGGTTGCGGAGGATGGGGCATGGCAACGGAAACGCAGCCCGGTCTCTCCGGACATCTCCGCGGGGTGACGGTGACGACGCTCGCCACCCTCGCAGGTGTCGGGGCCGCACTCGCCTCGGGTCTCGTGGTCGGGACGGGCGCCGAGGCGGCGACGAACACCACCACCGTGTTCATCCTCGGGGCCTTCATCGTGGCCCAGTTCCCCGTCCTGCGGGTCGTCGGCGTCGACGTCACCGACTTCGGCGCGAAAGACTACCTGTACGTCGCCTTCATGACGTTCACGCTCTGGTTCATCGTCTTCGCTATCATGCTCACGGCCGGCGTCACCCTGTAAGCATGGCGGACGACAGCATCGCAGTCGTCGACCTGGACAGGTGTCAGCCGGACCGCTGTAACTACGAGTGCGCCAACTTCTGCCCGCCCAACCGGACGGGCAAGGACTGCATCGTCACCCGCGAGGAGTTCTACGAGGAGGGCGAACCGTTCGAGGGCGACCCGGACCAGATTCGAATCAGCGAGGAAATCTGCCTGGGCGAGACCTGCGGTATCTGCGTCGAGAAGTGCCCGTTCGACGCAATCGAGATAATCAATCTCCCGACGGAACTCGACGAGGAACCGGTCCACCGGTACGGCGAGAACGCCTTCGCTCTCTACGGGCTGCCGGTCCCCGACTCCGGGCGCGTGACGGGGCTCCTCGGACCGAACGGCATCGGGAAGACGACGGCCGTCCAGGCGCTGGCCGGCGAAATCGTCCCGAACCTCGGCGACTGGGGCGAGGAACCCACCTGGGAGGCGGTGCTCGACCGCTTCCGCGGGACCGAACTCCAGAACTACGTCGAACGGGTCCAGCACGGGGAGATGTCGGTCGCGCGCAAACCCCAGTACGTCGACCGCATCCCGGACCAGTTCGACGGGAACACGCGGCAGTTGCTCGAACGGACCGACGAGCGGGACGTCCTCGACCGGCTCGTCGACCGCCTCAGCATCCGGCCCGTCGTGGACCAGCCGATAGACACCCTCTCGGGCGGCGAACTCCAGCGAGTCGCGCTGGCGGCCACGCTCTCCCGGGACCGCGATTTCTACTTCCTCGACGAGATAACGCCGTACCTCGACATCGGACAGCGCGTGACCGCCGCGCGCATCATCCGCGACCTCGCAGAGGAGGAAGACCGGTCGGTGATGGTGGTCGAACACGACCTGGCCATCCTGGACCTCCTGACCGACTCGCTGCACGTCGCCTACGGCGAGCCCGGGGCGTTCGGCGTCATCACGCCCCCGAAGTCGGTTCGGAACGGCATCAACGAGTACCTCAAGGGGTACCTGAACAACGAGAACATGCGCATCCGCCCCGAGGCGATAACCTTCGAGGAGCACGCGCCCCGCGAGACCACGAAGGGCCAACCGCTCATCGAGTACCCGGCGCTGTCGAAGTCCTACGGCGAGGGCGAGTTCTCGCTGACCGTCGAGGAGGGAACCGTCTTCCACGGCGAGGTGCTGGGCATCGTCGGCCCCAACGGCATCGGGAAGTCCACGCTGGCGAAACTGTTCGCCGGCGCCCTGGAACCGGACGAGGGGAGCCTGGATTTCCGCCTCGACATCGCCTACAAGCCTCAGTACATCGAGATCGACCAGCCGATGCGCGTCGACGCGTTCCTCTCGTCTATCACCGACGACTTCGGCTCCTCGTACTGGAACACCGAGGTGGCCCAGCCGCTCCAGTTGAACCGCATCATGGAACAGACGCTCACCGACCTGTCGGGCGGGGAGCGCCAGCGCGTGGCCATCGCGGCGACCCTCTCCGAGGACGCCGACCTCTTCGTGCTGGACGAACCGTCGGCCCACCTCGACGTCGAACAGCGGGTGCAGGCCACCACCGCGATTCGGCGCTACGCCGAGAACCACGACGCGACGGTGATGGTCATCGACCACGACATCTACATGATAGACCTGCTGGCCGACCGCCTGATGGTGTTCGACGGCGAACCGGCCAGAGAGGGCCACGCGAGCAAACCCCAGGAGATGCGGGCGGGGATGAACGACTTCCTCTCGGACCTGGACATCACGTTCCGACGCGACGAGCGGACCGGTCGCCCGCGCATCAACAAGCCCGGGAGCCAGCTAGACCGGGAACAGAAGCGGTCCGGCGAGTACTACTACGCCGAGTGACGGCTCCGAGGCTGGCAGCCCCCGAGAGGCCGGCAGTCCGCCGTCCCTCCGCGGGTCACTCCCACCGGACGACGGTGACGGGGACCGACGCGCGCTCTATCAGGCCCTTCGCGACGCTCCCGACCATCTCCTCGTAGCGGTCGCTCAGGCCGCGGTGGCCGACGAAGATGCTGGCGTAGCCGTTGTCCTCGGCGTACTCGGGGACCGTCTCCAGGGGGTCGCCGTACAGGAGGTCCGTCTCGACGGGGACGTCGGAGTCGCGGACCAGAGACGCCGCCTCCTCGAGAACGCGTTCACCGCGCGCCTCCGCGTCCTCGATGGGCTCCTCGACGATGCGGTCGTTGGCCTCCGCGAACCCGTCGATGGACCCGGCCCCGCCCTGGACTTCGACGTTCGGCTCGACGGCGTGAACGACAGTGAGAGAGCCGTCGAGGAGCGATACGATTTCGATTGCGTGGTCGAGCGCCGCGTCGCTCGCCTCGGAGCCGTCGACCGCGACCAGAAACTTCATTCGTACTCACCGGCGGATAGTTGAACCCGCTGGCATCTAAGTATTGGCCGCCCCGCCCGGGACACCCGGCGGAGTGTTCGTCCCGTCGGAGGCACCCAGCGGAAGGGACGTCCCGTCCGGGACGCCCGGCGGTACTGTACTCCCGCGTGTCTCGCTCCCGCGTCTCGCCGTCGCCCTACCCTGAGAGCCACCAGCCGTAGAGTTTCTCCCGGACGTCGTCAGCCGGCGGTTTCTTGCTCCGCCCGTAGGTCTTCCCCTCCAGAATCTGCCGCTCGAGGGCGTTCCGAGCGAGGTGAATCGCGTGGCGGGCGCCGTAGCCCTCGCCCGAGGCGATGAAGTGGCCCCGGTCGGTGTACAGGCGAATGCGCGCCAGAATCAGCGACGTCCCGCGGAACGTCTCGTCGTGTTCGTGGAGGTGGACCTTGGCCTCCAGCAGCGACATCTTGCTGTACTTCGCGGCGAGTTCCTCGACCATGTCGACGACCTGCTCGTAGGAGATGTCCTCCATGAGGTCCATTCCGGCGATAGTGACGGCGCGTCGTCCCCGTGCGGACCAGGTGAGCGACCGGAGCACGTCAGTCTTGGTGACGATGCCGAGGGGGTCCTCGCTCTCGGGGTCGACGACCACCAGCGAGGAGACGTCCTTGTCGAGCATCCGGTGGACGACGTCGTCCAGCGACTCGTCCGGTCGGGCCGTGTCGACGACGTCGCTCATCACGTCCCGGACGGGGAGGTCCAGCATCCGGTCGAGTTCGCCCTCCCGGGCCCCGAACCCGCCGTGGGCCTCGCCGCTGGCCTCCCGACCGCTCTTGCCGCCGCGGCTTCGCTCGACGCGGCGCGTCGTGAAGTCGATGACGTCGTGGAGACTGACGATGCCGACGAGCGAGTCGTCGTCGACGACCGGGAGGTGCGTGATGCGGTTCTCGCGGAGCGTGTTCAGGACCGACCCGAGCGTCTCGTCGGGGGGAATCGTCAGCAGGTCCGAGGAGTAGACGTCCTCGACGGTGGCCACGTCGAGGTACGGGCGGACCATCTCGATGAGGTCGGCGGCGGTCACCACGCCCGTGAGAGACTCGCCCTCCATCACCGGCAGGACCATCGACTGCGACCCGACCATGAGACGGGCGACCTCCCTGACGTTCGTCGTCGGTTCGACCTGGGGGACGTGCCAGACGAGCGAGGCCACCTTCTGCTCGGGCGACCGGTGTGAGGAGGCCAGCTGCCGGCGGGTGACGAGTCCCCGGTACTGGCCGTCCTCGGTCACGACGGCGGCTTTGACCGTCGGGTCGTCGAACAGGCCGGCGAGCTTCGAAACGGGCGTCGTGGCGTCGACCTGGTGGAACTCCTCGGTAACGACGTTCTCGATGTTCATGATTATCTCTCAAGATTATCTACGGTCGCGGCATCGATAAACCGGCAGGCAGTTCTCACAGTGCGGGAAGACGGCGACGGGCGCGCCCGACCGGTCAGCGGTTCGCGCCGACGTACCGGACCGCCTGCTCGACCAGCGCCGGGTGCGGGTTCGCCACGGATCTGGCGTCCCTGACGGCGTCGATGGCCTCGTCGACGGGACTGTCGTCGCGGAGCGCCAGCGCGGCGGCGGTCACCGACACGCTCCGGGAGACGCCGGCCCGGCAGTGGACGAAGACGGTCCGGTCGGAGCCCAGGAGCGCGCGGAGTTCGTCGGCGGCGTCGCAGAAGTCCTCGAACTCGTTTCGCGGGCCGTCTATCAGCGGAACACGGACCACCCGGAGAGCGTCGGGAAACGGCGTCTCCGGGTCGCCCTGCGAGAGGGAGAGGACGGCGTCGACGTCGGCGTCACGGAGCGCCGCGTCGTCGGACGCGTCGTAGATATCGCCGAGGAAGAGTCCGGGTTCGATGCGGTCCATCGGGGCCTATCGCAGCGTTCGACTACACGAGCCACAGAGGTTCTGCTCTTTGACGTCCACTTCGCGGACGGTCGGTGAGAAGCTCATGACGCACTTCGAGTTGTCGCAGTGTTCCAGCCCGAACGTGTGCCCGATCTCGTGGACGACTTCCTTGCGGACCCGGTCGGCGAACACCTCGCTGGCGGGTTTCGTCGAGATGCCCCCGTCGGAGGACGTCTGGAGGCGGTACGTAGAGATGACAGAACCGTTCCCGTTGAGGTACGCGAGGCCGAAGACGTAGTTGCGTCGTCGGTAGTAGAGGTCCTGAGTCGTGATGCCGATGTTCTTGTCGCCAGTTCCGACCCGACTCGCGAGTTCGATGAACTGCTCGGCCCGGTACTGGTTCCGGTTGCGATCGAACGCGCCCTCGGGAATGCTCTGGTCGCTCGCGACCCGCACCTCGCAGTCGTAGACAGAACGCAGACCGGCGGAGGCCTCCCGCTTGACCTGCGCGGGCACTTCCCCGATGGGCACGATATCGATAAGCATGGAAGAGATTAAGGACCAACACGTGATAAATATCCCGCCGTGGACGACGTGCGCGCGGCCGTTATCGACCGGCTGAGCGAATACGAGAGCCTTCTGGAGGTCGGGGTCGGCCGACGGCCGGAGGTGGCCGCGGAACTGGTCGCTCGCGGGCGGTCGGTCGCCGCGACGGACGTGCGCGAGTTCCCCGTTCCGCCCGGCGTCCGGTTCGCCGTCGACGACATCGTCGCCCGGAGCGAGGCGACCGACCCCGGGCCGCTGTACCGCGTCGAGGCCCTCTACGCGCTGAACCTGCCGCCCGAACTCCACCGACCGACGAGGGACGTGGCCCGGTCCGTCGGCGCGGAGTTCCTCTTCACGACGCTCGGGTACGACGAACCCGCCGTCCCCGTCGACCGGGAGGCGCTTCCGGGCGGCGAGACGCTGTTCGTCGCCAGGGGGGAGCGTCGCCGGCACGCCCCGGCGTGACGACCCTCCCCCGACGGATTTCGGCCGACCGACGATTCTGCCGACCGGAGGAGAACGTACGCGGAACGTAGTAAACAATCATCAAATTCTATCAGAACCAGTATATTATTCATCGTATTCCGCCGACAGACGGTCCTATATAGCCATATTAGCAAGTCTCTTTAGTCCGTGTCCGCTTACATGACGGTAGAGAACAATGAGCTCCAGAACCACGCACCCCCGCGCGGACGCTGACGAAACGACCGGTAACCGGCGGCAGTCCGAGGCGGTCCCCGCCGCCCCGCCCCACGGGTCGGCCATGGACGACCTCCGCGAGGAGGACCCGGACGACGGGCGCACCGACGTGCCCGTCCCGCCGCACGGTGCGGCGATGAGCGACCTCCGGAAGCAGGAGTAGACCGCCGTCGACTCGGCTCTCTTCTTTCGACGTTGGGGACACTGACGTCCGCGTCGGCGCCGAGCGGTCGAACGCGGCCGGCGAAAGGCGCAAGGCACTTTTCACCCCGCCACGCGGGTCCAGTATGCACGTCGACGCTGTCGTCCTCGACATCGACGGAGTCCTCGTGGACGTGGCGGACTCCTACCGGCGAGCCATCGTGGAGTCCATCGACCGCGTCTACGGTCGGAGCCTCGACCGGGACGCGATTCAACTGTTCAAGGACGCGGGCGGGTTCAACAACGACTGGGAACTCACCTACGCCGCGGCCCTGTTCCTGCTCGCGCGAGACGCCGGTCTCGACGACGAAATCCGGGCGTTCACCGACGCCGTCGCCGCGGCCGGGGGCGGCCTCGACGCCGCCGAGACCGTCGTCAGGGAGTCGCTCCCCGCGGACCGACACGCCGAGGTGTGGGACGCGTGGGACCCGGACCGCCTCCGGGCCGTGTTCCAGGCCCTCTACCTCGGCGAAGACCGCTACCGGGACATCGAGGGCGGCGATCCGCCGATAGCGACCCGCGGCTACATCCACGACGAGCCGGTCCTCGTGGCCGAGGAGACGATAGCGACCCTCGCCGACGGGTTCGCCGTCGGCGTCCTGACCGGGCGCCCGGCCGCGGAGGCTGACATCGCGCTGTCCCGCGCCGGCCTCGACGTCCCCGACCGTCACCGGTTCACGATGGACGACTGGAAGGCGGGGAAGCCCCACCCCCGCGCGCTGACGACGCTCGCCGAGCGATTCGACGCCCGCGCGGTGGCGTTCGCCGGCGATACGCTCGACGACGTTCGAACCGCCGTCAACGCCGCCGAGGCGGACCCCGACCGCTCGTACTACGGAGTCGGCGTCCTGACCGGCGGATTGACGGGCGAGGACGGGCGGGCGGCGTTCGAGGACGCGGGCGCCGACGCGGTGGTCGCGTCGGTGAACGGCCTGCCGGACCTGCTCTCGCCGGAGTGACCGCCCTGCCGGGGCCGCCTCGGGTCGCGATACGACGCATTCCACGCGGGCGAAAGCATAGGTGCCTGGAAGACGGTGCGTACGTATGAGCGTCGACGAGTCGTCTCCGGCGTCGTGGCTCAACCAGTTCTCGCAGTTCGTGGTGGCGATGTTGCTCCTCGATTTCGTCGTCGTGGGCCTCTACGCGGTCATCGGTCCGCCGGACCCGTTGAGCCAGGCGCTCGTCGCCGGCGCCGGCCTGCTTCTGGCTCCGGCCGCCGCGTTCTGGCTGGTGTACCGCGACGGCTGGGACCGCCTCAAGCGAGAAATCACAGGGGGCTAGATTCGCCACTCGCGCAAGGCTTACTTCCGGAACGACCCCACTCCGTGACATGCGAATCGCACTTCTCGGCGGAACCGGCGACATCGGCGAGGGCCTGGCGCTCCGGTGGGGCTACCACACCGACCACGAGATACTCGTCGGGTCCCGGGACCCGGAACGGGCGCGTGAGAAGGCCGACGAGTACGAGACCGAACTCGACTCCCGCGGGAGAGAGCGCTCGATAGGCGGGTTCGCCAACGAGATGGCCGCCGACCGCGCGCAGGTCGTCGTCCTCTCGGTGCCGCCCTACCACGCCTCAGACACCGTCGAGAGCGTGGCGGATAAACTGGACGACGGGGACGTCCTCGTGACCCCGGCGACCGGCGTCAAGCGGGACGACGACGGGTTCCACTACCACCCGCCGAGCGCCGGGAGCGTCACGCAACTGGTAGCCAACGCCGCCCCCGACGGGGTGGCCGTGGTCGGGGCGTTCCACAACCTCGCGGCGGGCCGCCTGGCCGACCTGGACGCCGACCTGGGAATCGACACGCTCCTGGTCGGCGACGACGACGACGCGAAAGAGACCGTTCGACTGCTGGCCGAGGGCATCGATGGACTGCGCGCCCTCGACGCCGGCGGTATCGCCAACGCGGCCGAGGTGGAGAGCCTCACGCCGCTTCTCATCAACGTCGCCCGTAACAACCAGGGACTCCACGACCTCGGCGTGCGGTTCACCTGACGACGCGATTCCCGCGGCGGCCTGCCTGGCGGTCAGAATCTGCGTTCCAGTTCGGCTCGCAGGTCGTCCAGCGTCATGTCCTTCATCGCCAGGAGAACCAGCAGGTGGTAGACGATGTCGGCCGACTCGTGGGCCACCTCGTCCCGGTCGTCGTCTTTCGCCGCCAGGAGGAGTTCGGTCGTCTCCTCGCCGAGTTTCTCCAGAACGGCGTTCTCGCCTTTCTCGTGGGTGAACAGCGAGGCGGTGTAGGAGTCCTCGGGCAGGTTCTCCTTCCGGTCCGTTATCGTCGAGAATAGCTGGTCGAGGACGTCGGATTCCTCACTCACAGTGCCCACCTCGGCGAGGCCGTGACGCAGACTGCTGCATACTCTCACGGGGGGTACCGGAAGCAAAAAGCCCGGGCATCCGCGCCGGCGCGATTCAGCGTTCGCCGTCGAAGAACGCCAGTTCGTGAATTCGGTCGTCGGGCGTCAGTTCCGGGTGGAAGGAGGTAGCGACGACCGGCGGGTCGCGCACCGCGACGGGACGGCCCTCCCACGACGCGAGCACCGATACCCCGGGGCCGACGTCGTCGACGACGGGCGCACGGATGAACACCGCCGGGAAGGGGTCGTCGAGGCCGTCGACCGCCAGCGCCGCCTCGAAGCTGTCTCGCTGGCGGCCGAAGGCGTTGCGGTCGACGGAGACGTCGACCACGTCGAGCGTCTCGACCCGGTCGTCCTGTGCGTCGCGCGAGGCGACGATGAGACCGGCGCAGGTGGCCAGGACCGGCCGGTCGGCGGCGACGTGCGCCCGAATCTCCTCGTCGATTCCCTCCCGGCGGAGCAGGCGGGAGATGGCCGTCGACTCCCCGCCCGGCAGGAGGAGGACGTCGCACTCCGGCACCAGTCCGGACTGGCGAATCTCGACCACCTCGACGTCGACGCCGCGGGTCTCGCCGGCCCGCCGGATTGCCGCCGCGTGCTCGCTCACGTCGCCCTGGACGGCGACGACGCCTGCTGTCAACATGGCCGGGAGTCCGTCTCGACGGGGTAAAAATGACGCGTCACGAGACGACCGGACCGTCGGCGCGGCGGCGGGACGGCGCCGCGCTTGCGGATTTCGAGAGTGGGAGAGAGAAAAGGCGCGTGCGAGCGGAGAGAGACCGCCGTAGCGAGCGCTCGCCAGTCCAGCGAACGCGACGCGAGGACGAACGGCGGGACGACGCCTACAGCGCGACGACGTTGAGAATCATCACGCCGATGCCGAAGATGATGCCGAACGCGACGACCGTACGCGGGTCGATGCGGATGGCGTTCCGGTCCTCGGCGTCGAAGTAGCGCACGAGGCCCGCACTGGACATCAGTCCCCCGCTGTCCTG
Organism: Salinigranum sp.; assembly: GCA_041641795.1. GTDB lineage: Archaea > Halobacteriota > Halobacteria > Halobacteriales > Haloferacaceae > JBEPXT01. The sequence goes on along the minus strand of JBEPXT010000074.1, from coordinate 7,162 downwards.
ACCGCGGCTCATAGCGAATAGTTGCGCCACTCGCGTGGGTAAACGTTTCGGGTTCGACGTCAGTTCCCGCGTGCGGTCGATTCGACGCGGCCGAGAGCGCTGGACCGGGCCGAGAGCGCTGGACCGGACCGCGGGGGGGCGATTTCCGACCGAGCGATGTCCGGCCGAGCGACTCCCCGAGCGGCCGCCGGTTCCCGCGAGTGGGAAACCCTTATGCAGACCGGTTTGCAAACCGCGCACGGACATGACGGTTCGACTCATGGATTTCTACGCCGACTGGTGTGGGCCGTGCAAGACGCAGGACCCGATTCTGGAAGAACTCCTCGAAGACCACGAGAACGTCGAGTTCGTGAAGGTCGACGTGGACGAGAAACAGGACGTGGCCAACGAGTACCAGGTCCGGTCGCTCCCGACGGTCATCGTGGAGAACGACGACGGCGTCGTTGACCGCTTCGTCGGCGTCACCCAGCGCGAAGACATCGAAGACGCGCTCCAGCGCGCCGGCGCCTGACCGCCCGGACTCGACCGACGGGTCAGAACCCGACGACGACGCACCCACGCGAATTCTGCGAGAACGACTGTGCCGGGGAGCCCTGCGAGAACGACTCGGACGGCGAGTCCGGCGACCGGCGATTCGTCTGCGGCGCATCGACAGGCCGGGTCGACGACGTACTCCGCGACTCAGGACCGATGCGCGCGTCGGACCGCGCCGCGACCCGGACGCCAGGTCGGCGGGTCTCGCAAGTGTTAAACAATCCGCCAGACAAGCCGTCTGTATGCCCAAGTTCGACCCGGCCGTGGAACGCACGCTGGAGAAACAGATCTGTATGCGCTGTAACGCGCGCAATCCCCAGCGCGCGAAGCAGTGCCGAAAGTGCGGGTACAAGAATCTCCGGCCCAAGTCCAAAGAGCGGCGGACGGCCTGAGCGGCGTCTCTGCTTCTCTCCTCGGCCGCGCCGACGCGGCGATTCTCGGACTCTCCAGCGCCGGTCACGGCGCGCGAGGGATTACTCGTCGGGGTGTTCGGTCACTCGTCGGAGTACTTCGGTTCGCGGCGCTCTGCGCGTTCGAGCGCTCGCTCGACGACGTCGCGGACGCTGTCCTCCCCGGCTTCGAACGCGTCGCCGTGGCCCGCGTACATTTTGGTCACCGAGTCGGGGAGTCGGTCCAGGAGCGTCTGGAGGCTCTCTATCAGCCGTTCGCGCGACTGGCCGGCCATGTCGGTCCGGCCGAAGCTCCCGTCGTCGAAGGCGCCGTCGTTGTACACCACGACGTCGCCACTGAACAGGGCCGTCTCGCCGACGAGCGCAACGTGGTCGGCCGCGTGGCCGGGCGTGTAGACGACCTCGAACGACTCGTCGCCCATCGCCACCTCGTCGCCGTCGGCCAGTTCATCGGTCCGGAGGGGATGCTCGGCGTACGCGTACAGTTCGGGGTCGAAGGCGTCCATCACCGCGTCGAGTTGCCCGACGTGGTCCGAGTGCTGGTGAGTCAACACTACGGCGTCGAGGTCGTCGACGTGCTCCCGGACGTCGTCGACGACGCCCGGTTTCGTCCCCGCGTCGACGAGGACCGGACGGTCGCCGAGGACGAGATACGCGTTGCAGGTGAACTGCTCGGCGTCGGCGGTGACGTTGTGGACGGTCATGGTCTGGAGGCGGATTCGGCGCGGCCCAAGAAAAGCCCCGTGGTCGAACCCGTAACACCACGGGTTTCTGCAAACCATTTTTCACTGAGTACGCCGTAGGTTCTCCTGTATGGGATTCGGCAGTTACGACGAATCCGAGCAGGACAATCAGGAGTACGACGCCGACCTCGACGAGAACGAGGGCATCAACACGTCGGACAGCGAGCACGACGGGTCTGTGGAGTACGAAATCGGAGCATCGAACGACGAACTGCTCGACAGGCTTCAGGACATCAAGGACTCCTGAGGTGAAATCCGGAGCACGCGCGCTCGGGGTCGCCGAGTCGTACGGCGGCCAGAACGACGACCCCGGGGACGACGACCGGAGCGTGCTGTGTGGCGCGGTGGTCCGCGCGGACAGAGTCGTGGAAGGACTCGGCTTCGAGACGTGTACCGTCGGCGGCGGCGACGCGACGGAGCGCGTCGCGGCCCTGTTTTCTTCGATCGGCCGTGAGGACGTCCAGTACGTGGTGCTCGCAGGCATCGCCCCCGCCTGGTTCAACGTGCTGGACCTCCGGGAGATACACCGGGCCGTCGACCGCCCGGTGCTGTCGGTCTCTTTCGAGACGAGTCCCGGCCTGGAATCCGCGCTCCGCGAACACTTCGACGGCCGGCCGTTGCGGACCCGACTCGAACGGTACCGCGACCAGCCGCCCCGCCGGGAACTGGCGGTGAACGGCGAGACGGTGTACCTCCGGAACGTCGGCATCGACGCGGACGAGGCCGACGAGGTGATTCGCGGGTTCACGCCCGAGGGCGGCCGTCCGGAGCCGCTTCGCGTCGCTCGCCTGGGCGCCCGCGCCGGTCGCCGGTGGCAACGGGACGCCGACTAGCGCCCCCGCGGCGCCGGACCGGGAGCGGGCGCAGAGACGGCGCCGCGGGGCCGCGCGAGGCCGGCGAGGGTTTATCACCGATACCGGACCAGACGGCCCGTGACCTGACGAGCGACCGCGGGGCGAACACGGCGGGCGTCCGACGCACCGCCTCGCGGAGGGGCCCGGCGTCGGCTGTTCGCAATCCACGGAACGCGCGAAAGCCGAAGCGTAAAGGCGACTCACGCGGGTGTACGGGTATGGAGGAGATGGACGGACTCCGCGTCACGGCCTGCGAGCGGTGCCCGGCGCTGGTCGAGTCGCGCAGCCAGATTGTCAACGGCGTGGGACCGGACGACGCCGCCCTGCTGTTCGTCGGCGAGGGGCCCGGTGCGTCGGAGGACGAACAGGGCGAACCGTTCGTCGGACGCTCCGGGAGCATCCTCGACGAGGCGCTGCGCGAGGAAGGCCTCGACCGGTCGGACGTCCGCATCACCAACTGCGTGCGCTGTCGCCCGCCCGAGAACCGCGACCCGACCGCGGAGGAACTCTCGAACTGCCGCGGCTATCTCGACGCCGAGATAGCGGCGGTGGACCCGGAACTGGTCGTCACCCTGGGGAAAGTCCCGAGCGAGCATCTGCTGGGTCGCTCCGTCGCGGTGACGAACGAGGCGGGGACCGTCGATGAGTACACCGTCGACGGGACGCCCCGTCGCGTTCTCCTCTCGGTCCACCCCGCGGCGACGCTGTACGACCGGAGCCAGCGCGAGACCTTCGAGTCGGCGATTCGGAAGGCGGTAGACCTCTCGGGACTCCGCGGCGACGGCGGTCAGACCAGCCTCGGCGACTACTGAGACGCGACACCGGGATAGGGAAGAACCGTCCCAGGTAACGGTCGGCCGCCGGACAGTCCGTTCCGCTCGCAGAACCGGCCGGTGGCGACCATCGCCCGAACGGAAACGCACTTGGCCGTCTCGCCGATACGTAGAGTATGAGCACGCCAGACCGAGTCGGACAGGCCGAGCGAACGGCCTCGGTGGTCATCGTCGATTACGGGCTCGGCAACCTCCGGAGCGCACAGCGAGGCCTGGAGCGGGCCGGCGCGTCCGTCGAGGTGACCGACGACCCGTCGGAGTTCGCCGCGGCCGACGGCATCGTCCTCCCCGGCGTCGGGGCCTTCCGCGAGGGGATGGAGAACGCCGCACCGTACCGGGAGGCCCTGGCCGACGCCGTCGACCGGGGACAACCGGTGTTCGGCATCTGTCTCGGCATGCAGATGCTCCTCACCTCCAGCGAAGAGGCCGAGCACGCGGGCGAGGGCGACGTAGAGGGGCTGGATTTCGTCCCCGGGACGAACGTCCGCTTCGGCGAGGGGCAGAAGGTGCCCCACATGGGGTGGAACCGGCTGTCGGTGACGCGGGACCACCCGCTGGTCGCGGGCGTGGACGGCGAGTACGCGTACTTCGTGCACTCCTACTACGCGGTTCCGGACGACGAGAGCGCCGTCGTGGCGACGACGGACTACGGCGTCACGTTCCCGGCCGTCGTCGCCAACGAGTCGGGGACCGTCTTCGGCACCCAGTTCCACCCCGAGAAGAGCGGCGAAACCGGACTGCGCATCCTCCGGAACTTCGTGGAGTACTGCGCCGAACAGTAGCGGCTGGGTGGCGCCCGACCGGCAGACGCTGACGGTCCCGACGCGCTTTTCCGGGCCACTGTCGAAGTGTGCGGCGATGGAAGCCGTCACGCTCGGACCAGCAGGAACGTACTCCCACCGGGCCGCCAGCGCCGTCGCCGACGAGGTGGCGTTTCGCGAGTCGGTCACGGCAATCGTCGAGTCCGTCGCGGACGGGGAGTACCAGCGCGGGGTCGTCCCGATAGAGAACAGCATCGAGGGGAGCGTCACCGAGACGCTCGACGCCATCGCCGACGTCGAGGTGAGCGTCGTCCAGGAGATAGTCACGCCCATCCGGCACGCCCTCCTGGCCCAGGGGGAGGAGTTCTCGACCATCGCCAGCCACTCCCAGGCGCTGGCGCAGTGCCGGTCCTACCTGGAAGCCACCTATCCCGACGCGGCCCTCGAAGCCGTTGCGTCGACCGCCCGGGGCGTCGAGCGGGCGCGGGCCGACACGAACATCGCGGCGATCGGCCACCCGGCGAACGCCGACGGCGACCTGCAGGTCCTCGCGGAGGACATCCAGGACCGCAGTTCGAACGCGACGCGGTTTTTCGTCATCGCGCCCACCGACGAGCGGAGCGACGCGGGCGGGAAGACGTCGCTGGTGGTCTACCCCAACGCGAACTACCCGGGGCTGCTGCTGGAGTTGCTGGAGGCGTTCGCGGCGCGGGACATCAACCTCTCGCGAATCGAGTCCCGTCCGAGCGGAAACCGCCTCGGCGACTACCTGTTCCACATCGACTTCGAGGCCGGCGTCTACGAGGAGCGGGCCCAGGAAGCCATCGCCGACGTGGAGTCCATCGCCGAGCGAGGCTGGGTCCGAAACCTCGGGTCCTACGACACACGACACGTGCTGTACTGACGGGCGCGGCGCCGGCCCGACTCGCCGCGAAGCGAGAGTCGGAACCCGTCGCGTCGAAGCCGTTCCCCGCCGGGGACGGAAACGGTCGCCCCGGCCCCGCAGACGGCCCCTCGTGCGATTTGCTGTCTCTGGTCTGGCAACGCTTAAGCCGGAATCTGACGTAATACGGTGCCGGTGAACGACCAATGATGCCACGTTCGTACCCCTTCGATTCCAGCCCGTTCGTCGACTTCGAGCGCCTGTTCGAGCGAATGGGTCGCCAGTTCGACGAGATGAGCCGCCAGTTCGATGCGAGCGGCGCGTACGCTGGTGCCCGCACCCGCGACATTAGCATCGACATCGCCGACCGGGACGGGGAGATAGTCGTCACGGCGGACCTCCCGGGGTTCGAGAAGTCCGACATCGACGTCAGCGTCTCCGGCCGGCAGATGACCATCCGCGCCTCCCGCGACGTGGACCACGAGTCCGAGGACGACGCGTACCTCCGCCGCGAGCGACGCCACGAGTCGGTCCGGCGCTCGTTCCCCCTCCCGGTGGACGTCGACGAGGACGCCGCCAGCGCCAGCTACCGGAACGGCGTCCTGACGGTCACGCTCCCCAAAATCACCGTCGAGGACGACGAGGCCCGCCACATCGACATCGACTGAGACGGGACCGGACGCCCCGACTGAGACGAAACCGGACCCCCGTCCCCGCGGACCCTCACGCGGTCTCGCTACTGCGCCTCACCCGCTGACCGCTCGTATTTGTCCCGTCTTTCGTATTCTCCTCTCTCGAATTGACTCACTCTCCCTGACGCGTGGCAGCGGCGTCTCCGGGTCCCGCCGCTACGTCCACTGCCGGGAGAGGGCCACCGCCTCGGTCCAGCGGTCGTAGGCCGCGTCGACCTCGTCGACGTCGGCCTGGGGTTCGAATCGGCGCTCGCGCCGCCAGGCCGCCCGGATGTCGTCGGTGTCCGACCAGACGCCGACGGCCAGCCCCGCGGCGTACGCGACGCCGAGCGCGGTCGTCTCCAGCACCTCTGGGCGGTCCACCGCCGCCCGGGTGACGTCGGCGAGTCGCTGACAGAGGAAGTCGTTTTTCGCCATCCCGCCGTCGATGCGGACGTCCGCCACGTCGAGGCCGCTGTCGGCCGCCATCGCGTCGATGGCGTCCCGAGAGCGGTAGACGATACCGTCGAGGGCGGCCCGGACGAGAACGTCCGGTCCCACCCCCCGGTCCAGTCCGAGGATGGCGCCCCGCGCCGCCTGGTCCCAGTACGGCGTGGCGAGGCCCTGGAACGAGGGGACGAAGTAGACGTCGCCCGTCGAGTCGACGCCGCGGGCCATCTCCTCCGTCTCGGCCGCGTCCGCGACGACGCCGAGTTCGGTGAGCCACTCGATGACCTGCCCGCCGGTGAAAATCTGCCCCTCGAGGGCGTACCTGGCGTCCTCTCCCGACTGCTTGTAGGCGAGGGTCGTGTTCAGGCCGTGCTCGCTGACCTGCATCTCGGTCCCGACGTTCATCTGCAGGACACAGGAGGTGCCGACGGTGTGTTTCACCTCGCCCGGTTCGAACCGGGCCTGCCCGAACAGGGCCGCCTGCTGGTCGCCCATCACGCCGGCGACGGGAACACTCGCGCCGAGGAATCCGTCGGGGTCGGTCTCGCCGTGGTGCGACTCGTCGATAGACGGCCGGACCTCAGGGAGCATCGCCTCCGGCACGCCGAACTCAGAGAGGAGGCCCTCGTCCCAGTCCAGGGCCCCGATGTCGAACAGCATCGTCCGCGAGGCGTTCGTGACGTCGGTGACGTGCTCGCCGGTCAGGTTCCAGACGAGCCAGGCGTCGATGGTTCCGAACAGCACCTCCCCGTCGGCGGCGCGGTCCGCCACGCCGTCGACGTTCTCCAGAATCCACTCCAGTTTCGACGCCGAGAAGTAGGCGTCGAGTTCGAGGCCGGTGGACTCCCGGATGCGCTCGGTCGCCCCGTCGGTCTTGAGTTCCTCGATGCGGTCCGCCGTCCGCTTGTCCTGCCAGACGAGGGCGTTGTGGACGGGCTCGCCCGTCTCGGAGTCCCAGACGACAGTCGTCTCCCGCTGGTTCGTGATGCCGATGGCAGACAGGTCCCCCGCCTCGATGCCGGC
>JBEPXT010000073.1:0-17781 GCA_041641795.1 Salinigranum sp. | reverse complement strand
CATGCCCCGGTGTCTCTCGTAAACCCGGTTCAATCTTTGGTTGACGGCCGACTTCGCGCGCTGACCGTTCCTCGACGCCGCGTTCGCTGGGCCGCCGGCGCCACCGACGTATCGAGAGTCGCGCCAGAAGGGTTTTGTACGGTCGAGCGATACGTTTCTCGTTCATGGACGAGAAGACGGCCGAACTCCGGGACATCTTCATCGAGGCGACGGGGTCCGACACCGTCACCGAGAGACAGGAAGCGGCGCGCGGGTCGCTGACGGCCGACGAGGAGCGTTCCCTGGAGCGAGTCGCGGAACTGGTCGCGGCGATGCGGGACCGCTACGAGTTCCAGACCGACCTCGAGGACCAGACGCTGGTCAGACTCGTCGACCGGTTCTTCGACGACGCGGACGACGCATCCATCGCCGAAGACCTCGACGTGGACGAGGAGACCGTGTTCCGCGCGCGGATGGACCTCCACCTGCTCCGCGAGACCGACCGGGAGGCCCCGTTCGACCTGGAGACGCTTCGCACCCGAGTCGCGGAGGGCGCCGACGTCGAGACCTGCGCCGCGGAACTCGACGCTGACGTCTCGACCGTCCGGCGGTCCTGCCGCGTCGTGGCGGCGCAGAACGAGGCCCGCCGGGCGAACCACCGGTTCCGCGACGAGTTCGCGGAACTGCTCACGGACTCGGACCTGTCCGGCCGCCTGGCCAGCGACGCCCGCGAGGACGGCCTGCGAGAGGCGACGGAAGACATGGAGACGGACGTCTCGTTCTAGACCGAATCGCCCGACTCAGTCGCGTTCCGGTCGCGTCCCGGGGCCCGGCCCCGGACCAAGACTCTTTATCGGATTGCGACCAAAGACGTGCTAATGGCGCAGGCACAGGACCAGGGGCTGACAGACAGGTTCGTCCAGTTCTACCGGAACTACTACCGGGAGAAGATCGGCGAACTCGCCCAGAAGTACCCCAAAGAGAAGCGCTCGCTGTACATCGACTACGACGACCTCTACACGTTCGACGCGGACCTCGCCGAGGACTACCTGGCCCAGCCGGAGCAGCTCCAGGAGCACGCTGAGGAAGCGCTTCGCCTGTACGACCTGCCGGCGGACGTGAAACTGGGACGTGCGCACGTCCGCATGGTCAACATCCCCGAACTGGTCGACATCCGGGCCATCCGGGTCGAGGACGACCACATCGGGCGCCTCGTCGCCGTCCAGGGCATCGTCCGGAAGGCGACCGACGTGCGGCCCCGCATCACCGAGGCGGCCTTCGAGTGCCAGCGCTGCGGGACGATGACCTACATCCCGCAGGCCGACAGCGGGTTCCAGGAGCCCCACGAGTGCCAGGGCTGTGAGCGTCAGGGGCCGTTCCGCGTCAACTTCGACCAGTCGGAGTTCATCGACTCGCAGAAGATTCGCGTCCAGGAGAGCCCCGAGGGGCTCCGCGGCGGCGAGACGCCACAGAGCATCGACGTCAACATCGAGGACGACGTCACCGGGAAGGTCACGCCCGGGGACCACGTCACCGTCGTCGGCGTCCTCCACATCGAACAGCAGACCTCGAACAACGAGAAGACGCCCATCTTCGACCTCTACATGGACGGGGTCTCCGTCACCGTCGAGGACGAGGAGTTCGAGGACATGGAGATAGACGAACAGGACAAGGTGGACATCGTCGAACTCTCCGAGCACGACGACATCTACGAGCAGATGGTCGCCTCCGTCGCGCCCTCCATCTACGGCTACGACCAGGAGAAACTCGCGATGATTCTCCAGCTGTTCTCGGGCGTGACCAAGCACCTCCCCGACGGGTCGCGCATCCGGGGCGACCTCCACATGCTCCTCATCGGGGACCCCGGTACCGGGAAGTGCGTCGACGGGGACACGCGCGTCACACTCGCCGACGGCAGCGACGTACCGATTCGGGAACTCGTCGATCAGCACCTCACGTCGCCGAAGCCGGTCGACGACGGCGTCTACGACGAGGCGGACTTCGATGTTCCCTCGCTGCTCGACGACGGGAGCATAGGGCGTCGCCGGGCAACGCGAGTCTGGAAGCGCGAAGCGCCCGAGACGATGTATCGGATTCGCACGTCGAGCGGACGCGAACTCGACGTGACGCCGTCGCATCCGCTGTTTGTTCAGTCGGACGGAGCCTTCGAGCCTGTCGTCGCCGAGGACCTCTCCGAGGGGGACTTCGTCGCGACGGCGCGCAGACGACCGTCGGCCGGCGCTGACGCCCTCGACGTCGACTACCGGCGGTCCAGGGCGAACAACGCGGTTCGACTCGACCTGCCCGAAGCGTGGACGCCGTCCCTGGCTCGACTCGTCGGGTACATCGTCGCCGAGGGGTACGTCGAGCGACGGGAGACGAACACCGGGTACGTCAGCGTCACGAACAACGACGCGGAAGTGCTGGACGACGTGGGCCGCGCCCTGGAAGCCCTCGGGTTGAACTACACGGAGCGTTTCAGCAGGACGGACAAACCCGCCAGAGAGATATACTGCGGCTCCGGCGAGTTCGCGAGCTTCCTCGAACACCTCGAACCGAACCTGCTCGAGGGGTCAGCGCGACAGCGCGTTCCGGACGCGATATCGACGTCGAGCCCGAGGATACAGGCAGAGTTCCTCAAAGCGTACGTCGAGGGGGAGGGACACGTCTCCCGAACGCAGCGAGAAATCACCGTCGCTTCGACGAGTCGGGAGCTTCTCGAAGACGTTCGCGGCCTGCTCCTGTCGGTCGGGGTGAGGTCGCAACTGACCGAGCGCGAAAGCGGGAGCTACCGGCTCCGAATCAGCGGAGACCAGTTCGAGCGGTACGTCGAGAGAGTCGGATTCGTGACTGACCGAAAGACGCACGCCGCAACCAGATTCGAGGGCGTCGAGGCGAACACGAACCGCGACGTAATTCCGGCGGTCGGCGACACGCTCCGGGACATTCGGAAACGGCTGTCCCTGTCCCAGTCCGCGTGCGGACTCCCCAGGTCTACCTACCAGCACTACGAACGTGGAGACCGGAACCCGAGCCGAGATAGTCTGCGGACGGTCGTGAGGACATTCGAGGAGCGACTCGACTGGCTCCGGGACGTTCGTGACCGCCTCGAGACCGGTTCGTGGGCAGACGTCGAATCGCTGCGAGAGGAGTTGAACGTCTCCCAGCGGGAACTCGCCGCGGCGACCGACGTCACGCAGACGGCGATTAGCTACTACGAACGGGAGAGCGTGATTCCGGACGGCGGCCGGGTGGAGGACGCGAAAGGCGTTCTCGACGAGCGCGTCGATTCGGCGCTCGCCGTCGCAGACGAGGTGGCCGGGTTGCGAGCGCTCGTCGAGAGCGACGTGGCCTGGGAGCGAATCGAATCGAAAGAGGCCGTCTCCCCGACCGAGGAGTGGGTGTACGACCTGGAGATACAGGGGACCCACAACTACCTCACCAACGACGTCGTGTCGCACAACTCACAGCTGCTTCAGTACATCCGGAACATCGCTCCGCGGTCGGTGTACACCTCGGGCAAGGGGTCATCGTCGGCGGGTCTCACCGCTGCCGCCGTCCGCGACGACTTCGGCGACGGCCAGCAGTGGACGCTGGAGGCCGGGGCCCTGGTGCTCGCGGACAAGGGCATCGCCGCGGTGGACGAACTCGACAAGATGCGCCCGGAGGACCGCTCTGCGATGCACGAGGGCCTCGAACAGCAGCAGATTTCCGTCTCGAAGGCGGGCATCAACGCCACCCTGAAGTCGCGGTGTTCGCTGCTGGGGGCGGCGAACCCGAAGTACGGCCGCTTCGACCAGTACGAGCCCATCGGCGAGCAGATAGACCTCGAACCGGCGCTCATCTCGCGGTTCGACATCATCTTCACCGTCACCGACCAGCCGGACCCCGAACGCGACGCCGACCTGGCCGAGCACATCATCCAGACCAACTACGCGGGGGAACTCAACACCCAGCGGACCAAGATAGCGAACTCCAACTTCACCGCCGAGGAGGTCGACGACGTCACGGAGGACGTCGCGCCGGCCATCGACCCCGAACTGTTCCGGAAGTACGTCGCCTACGCCAAGCGGACGTGTTACCCGACGATGACCGAGGAGGCCAAGGAGGCAATTCGCGACTTCTACGTCGACCTGCGGGCGAAAGGGCAGGGCGAGGACGCCCCCGTCCCCGTCACGGCCCGGAAACTGGAGGCGCTGGTTCGCCTGGCCGAAGCATCGGCCCGGGTCCGCCTGTCGGACTACGTCGAACAGGAGGACGCCGAGCGCGTGATAGAAATCGTCCGGTCGTCGCTCCAGGACATCGGCGTCGACCCCGAGACGGGGCAGTTCGACGCCGACGTCATCGAGACCGGCCAGTCGAAGACCCAGCGGGACCGCATCAAGAACCTCAAGCAACTCATCAAGGACATCGAGGACGACTACGAGGAGGGCGCGCCCGTCGAAGAGGTGCTCGAACGGGCAGACGAAATCGGCCTCGACCGCTCGAAGGCGGAGCAGGAACTGGAGAAGCTTCGCCGCCGCGGCGAGGTGTACGAACCGCGCCAGGACCACGTTCGAACGACGTAAATCGGCCGGTTTCGCATCTTACGACGCGCCGGTCTGCCCCGGCAGTTCTCCCGGTCCAGACCCGAGGCGCCCGTCCGAATCAGCGCGGCCCTACCGGAATCCGGGTCGCACGTCTGTCGCCCACGTAATGAACAATTGTTCTAGTTCCACATCGCATTCGAGAAAATTTACTCGAAAGCGGAGAAGTTCAGATAGTAATTTCGCGGATTTCAAATTTTAAGTGCATCGAACGGAGAACATGTTCACCACGTAGCATGTCCGATAGCGAGATTCGGTCCGAAGGCGAGTGGACCCTCGAGAAAGGCAGCGACGGGATGTACGAGGTTCGCGAGCGGGGGGCGCTTCGCGCGCGGATTTTCACCGAGGACGCCGCGACGGAGGAGATCATTCCGGACGTCGAACTCAGCAACCTCACCGCCAGCGTCACCGTCGACGAGGACACCGACCCCGAGGACGAGTTCGAGAACTACGTCGAGAACCGGGCGTTCTGAGCGCGTCGCCCGCGTCGGGGGTCGGCGAGGCGCCCCGGAGTACGATGGTGCCGGCGAGCATCGGCATACTCTTTTGACCGCCCGGCGAGACACCCGACCATGCGGACAGTGATTCCCGGTGTGGGCGACGGCTCACGGGGAGGGACCGCACCAGCAGGGTCGTCCGGGGGGCGGCTACTGCCTCGCGGTCGCCAGTCTCGATGCCCGGAGGGGGCCTAGCGTGGACCGCATCTCCGCCCTCCGGAACGTCGAAGAGGCGCTCGCGGAGTTCGAGCGCGGAGAGACCGACCTCTCGTCGACGGAGCGCCGAATCGTGACCGTCATCCGGACCTACGCCACCGAGTTCGAGAGTGAAGCGGGGGCAGCGGCCTACCGCGCCACCGGCGACGAACGGGCGGACGGACTCGTCGTCGTCGCCGACTCCTCCGACGCGGCCCGAGACCGAATTCGAGACCTGCTCGACGACGAGTCGGTCGATTTCGACGTCGAACGAGTGTAGCCCGCTGACAGTCTTCTCGCCCGTCGGGCCGCGCGGGCAACTGGTCACACACACCGTTAGTCGTCGAACTGGCCCCCCCGCATCGACGAGCGAACTGTGGCACCGACGAGCGAACTGGTCGCCTGGAAACATTATGCCCTCCGGCGTGGTACTAGGCCGCATGGTCCACGCCTACGTGATGGTCATAACCGCCACCGGTTCCACGCAGGAGGTCTGCTCGCAGATTCGTGAACTCGACGGCGTGGCGGAGGCACACGTCGTCGCCGGCGCGTACGACGTCATCATCGAGATGGAACACGAGAACGTGACGAAACTGCTGGACACCGTCTCCGCCGAACTGGGGAGCATCCAGGGCGTCGGGACGACCCGCACGTACATCGCACTCGCCTGAGTCGGGTCGCCGCCGTGGCGACCCCGGGAGGGGCGAACGTGTTCGGCAGAACAGACACGCTGGACGGATTGCAATCAGCGGGTGCCGTATCAGAAATGCGGTAGCGTCAACCTCCGTGCCCGGTTGTGCCTCTGTCTGAGGCGGTCGACACCGGCGACAGTGACCGCGGCGGTCACCCCTGACCGGGGGCTGACCAGGCAGCGCCGACGTTTCAGCCCCCGACCGCCGCGCCACCGACCCCTCGTCGGGTCGCCTCCGACCGAGTGTCGGTTCGATACGGACTGGCGGTTCGATACACTTACTTTTCGCGTGCGAGAGCACCCAAGAGTGCTACTGGTCGTGACCTACTCGCAGGCCGCGCGGGGGACGCTCAGGAACGTCTGTCGGACCCACGAGGAGACGGTGGTCAGGCGGTTCGGTCGCGCCGCCCTGTTTGCCGAGACGGAGTTCGGGGCGTTCCTGGCGCTGCGACTCCGGGCCAAACACGGCGCCGACGTTCAGCTAGAGCGGACGGCGCCGTTCAACGAGTTCGCGGCCGTCCGCGACGAAGTCCGGGAGGCGGCCACGGCGTTCGAGGCCCGGACCGAGTCGAGTACGCCGTACGCGAAGTTCGCCGCCGGAACGACGCACCCGGCCCCCGACGCGCTCCGCGAACGGGAGCTATGATGGTCGCGGTGGGGGAGCGTCGGTTTCGGGGCCGAGCAATCGACCTCGGGGGTTCCGGGGTCGGTGCCGCCGCGGTCGAACGCGCGATTCGTCGCGACGACGCGTCCGCCGGCACCAGTCGCCCGAGAGACGGGGAGGAGACCGTCCGCGTCGACTGCCCGTCCCCGGGGGCGGTCCACGAGCGCGTGGGCGTGATACGGCCGGAGATGACGGTGGGACTGACGGGCGCACTGGCCGCCGCGGCCCGGACGCGCGGGCACTCGGCGCCCGAGGAACGCACGCTCCGCGCGGCCAGAGAACGACTCGCCGACCTCTCGAGGCCCGACGTCGACCTGACGGCGGTTCGGCGACGGGCGGCGACGGCCGGCGAGTCGGAGCGCCGCCTCGAAGAGCGCGTGGCGACGCTCCGGGGGCGGGTACAGACGCTCCGCGAGCAGGACCGGCCCGCCGCGACCGACGCCGAAGCCGCGCTGGCCGACGCCGTCCGGGAGTTGACGGACGTCGAGACGGCGCGCCACGCCGCGAGGCAGCGACTCCGGCAGGCCGAATCCGCTGCCCGGGAGGCCAGAGACGCCCGCGAGCGGCGAATGCGCGCGGAAGACCGCGTCGGGAACCTGGAACGGTCGGTCCGGCGGTCGCTCGCGGCCTCGGTCCACGGGGCGTTCGCCGCGGCGGTCGAGCGACTCCCCGGCGAGGGGACGGCGGGGGAGGACCCTGAGTCCTACGAGGGCGACGACGTGACCGCCGCCCTGGCGGTGGTTCGCGTCGCGCGGGTGGCCGCACCAGTAGTCCTCGACGTCCGTCGGTTCGGGAGTGCGGGGGAGGCGGCCACCCGTCTCCGGGCACCCGTAATCAGAACCTGACGCGGCACGGGCGTTCGTTTTTGTAGGGTGACCGGACCACTCACGGTATGTCATCCGACGCCGGCGCCCTCGTCGACTCGCCACCCGTCGAACCGTCCACCGACGCCGCTGCCGGGCCCACGGTGGACGCCGAGTGGACGACGAGGGTTCTGGAGGGCGTGACGTTCGTCTCGCTGGTAGTGGAGAACCGGACGCCCGTCGCGCGGACTGTCCGGGTGGACAACGAACTCGACGGGCCGGTGCTGCCGCCCCGGACGGCAGGCGTCCCCGAGGCCGGGTGGGACGAGGGCGGGTACCGAGGGCGCGTCGAGGCGGCAGACACCGTCGCGGTCGGGTACGCCTGCCCCGCGCGGGCCGACGGTGCGCCGGTCGCCGTCGTCGACGAGGGACCGGCCGGCGAAGACGACGGACCGGCGGCGTCCCCCGAAGCGGTCGTCCGGAAACTCGGGCGTCCAGGGCCACCCAGGGACGCCGTGCCGCGCCGGGCCGTCGTGCGTCCAGACGGCGACTCTGGGGGCGGAGGCGCCGACGAAGGGGGCGGCGACCAGAGAGCCGTCGAATCGCAGGGCGTTCGGTGCGTCGAGGACGCATCCGGCGCCTCGGCCGACGCGACGGGTCGCCCATGGGAGCCGGAACCGGACACCGCCGATTGTGAGGTGGACACCGACGACAGCGGCGCGGCGACCGGTGGCGCAGACGCCTCGCCCGGAGGGGACCTCCCGCGGGCGGTCCGGCAGTGGCTCGCCGACGTCGAGGGGCGGGTCGAACAGGGCGAGCGGTTGACCGGCGCGTCCGTCGCCGAGGCGGCGGCGGTGCTGTCCGAGACAGGCGGTCTCGACCCCGCGGCGGAACTCCCCGAGACGCTGGCGGCCGACGCACGGGCGCTCCGGGCGCTGGCGCGGCGGGCCTCGGTGCTCGCCGCCCGGGCCGAGTCTGCCAGCGTGCCGGTCGAGTCGCTCCGGAGACTGGCGTGATTCTGGCGGTCTGCGGCGGGAAGGGCGGCGTCGGCAAGTCCACCCTGGCGTTCACCCTCGCCGCGGCGCTCGACGCGGTCGCCGTCGACGCCGACCTGGCGATGGCCGACTTGCCCGCGGGACGGGGGCCGGACCTGCACGACGTCCTCGCCGGCCGGGCCGACCCGGTCGAAGCGGTGCGGGGGGGACCGGTCCGGATACTCCCCTGCGGCCGGACGCTCGCCGGCGCGCGGGCGGCGGACGTGACGAAACTCGGCGAGGCGGCGCGGGCGGTCGCTCGCGTCCACGGCGACGTCGTCGTCGACTGTCCGGCGGGGATGCGCGCCGACGTGGGTGTGCCGCTGGCGGCGGCCGACGCGGCGCTCCTGGTCGCCTCCCCGCGGCCCTTCGCGGTGGGCGACGCCGTCCGGACGCGGGAACTGGCGAGAGAACTGGACGCCGGCCTCGCCGGGGTGGCGCTCAACCGCGCCGGGACCGACCCGCCGTCGGAGGCCTTCGAGCGAGTTCTCGGCGCGCCGGTGGTCCCCGTCCCCGACGACGACCGACTGGCCCGGTCGCTGGCCGAGGGGCGGCCGGTCGTCCGGACGTGCGACGGCGGCGCTAGCGAGGGCGCGACGGGACGCAGTACGGCAGTGGAGGCGACTGCGGACGAGGCGACGCTGCGGGCGATACGTGCGCTGGCGGGCGTCGTCAGGGACGCCGACGGGCGGTAGAAACGGACGAATTCTGACGCCGCGGGTGATGCGACGGCGACCCGGCGGTTACGCCTGGTCTCGCAGGTCCGTGAAGGTGCGCCGGACCGTCAGGGGCGTCACGTCCGCGAGGTCGGCGACCGCTCGCTGGGTGACCGCGGACTCGGTGTCGCGGGCGGCGGTGTACAGACACGCCGCCGCCACGCCGCCGGGATTGCGTCCCGTGGCGAAGCCCTGCTCGGCGGCGACGGCCGCGAGTTCCCGGGCGCGTCGTTCGACGGCGGCGGGCAGGTCCAGTTCGCTCGCGAACCGCGGGAGGTACTCCGCCGGGTCGATGGGGCCGACCGGGAGTCCCAGGTCCCGGTTCATCGCGTCGTAGGCCGCACGGTGTTCGTCCGCCGTCGCCTTCGCCGCGCCGACGACTTCGTCGATGGTCCGCGAGACGCCGGCGACGCGGCAGGCGGCGTAGACGGACGCCGCCGCGAACCCTTCGAGCGACCGCCCCCGGAGAAGGTCCTCTGACTGGGCCGACTCGAACAGCGAGCACGCGTGGTCGCGGACCCGGTCCGGGAGCGACAGGACGCCAGTCAGGCGCCTAATCTCCGTGAACGCGTAGACCTGGTTCCGGTCGCGCGTACTCGAGATGCGCGCCCGAGTGTGCTGCTTGCGAAGACGCGCGAACTGCCGGCGTTTGCGCCCCTTCAGCCGGGTCGAGCGACCGATTTCCGTGGACAGCCCCCTGTCGTGACGGGACCGCGTCAGGGGCGCGCCGGTCCGGGCGCGGTCGCTCTCCTCGTCGGCGAACGATCGCCACTCCGGCCCGTGGTCGATTCGGTGCTCGTCGACCACGAGTCCACAGCGAGAGCAGACCGTCTCGTCGCTGGTCGTCCGCAGTCGTCCCTCACACTCCGGGCAGCCGTCGGCGGCGGTTTCAATCATCACACGTGAAAATTGGCCGCAAAGCAGTATTTAAACACAGGTCGCAGACCCGATTTCGGCGGTGAAAACGGCGATTGAACGTACCGGTCACCGGTACGTTCTGGTTTCGAATATCGATAATTGGGCCGAGGGTTTATCATCCACGGCGGAGTCATGCAGGGCAATGAGCCTCTCCGACATCGCCGCGGGCATCGAGGTGACCGCGAAACAGCGCCGCCGCGGCGTTCCGAGCGTCGACGACACCGGGACGGACCTCGTGACGCGCCTCGCCGAGCACGAGAGTGCGCTCGCCTGCACCCCCGAGGCGGCCGCGACGGTGGTCGAAGGGCACGCTGCGGGCAGGAGCGTCGGCGAGAGCGCCCGGGAGGCGTCCGTGGCCCCCGTGACCGCCGCGAAGGTGCTCCACCGGTGCGGCGTCGAGGGCGTCTGTCCGCTGGCACCGACCGCCAGACGAGTCGTCCGGGACTGGCTCTCGGGCCGTCTCTCGCGGGCGGACGCCGTGGCGCTGACGGGGGCGGACCGGGTGGAGTTCGCGCTGGCCGCGTACGTCGAAGCGCACGACCCGGTTCCGGAACTCACCTCGGCAGTCGAGGGGACGCTGGCGGGCGGTGGAAACGCCGCCGTGGACAAGCGCGACGCGCTGGCGGAGACGATGAGCGGGCCGACTGACCTTCGCTGAGGGGTCGCTCCCCGGCGGCGGGCCGCTGGTCGGTCCCGTTCCGTCACGAAATCGAGACCGCGTTCAGAGACGGTCCGCTCGTGCGCCGCTCACACGTAACCGTTATGTTCGACTCACGAATTCCTCCGTACATGTCCGGCAAGTACGGAAACGTAGACTATCCAACGCTCACGAAACGCGGCGTCGGGGCCGGCCTGGGCCTGTTCGCCGTCGGGATGCTGGGAGAGACCCTCGGACCGGTGCTGTTCGGCAAGTTGCCGGCGTGGGAGCACGCGCTCTTCTTCGACCTGGAGGCCGTCGGCGTGCTCCTGTTGCTGGTCTCGGTGTTCGTCTTCGGCATCCTGCTGCCGCTGACCGAGTGAGTCGATGACGGACTCGCCGCCGGGTCCGCCGGCGCCCGGGGACGCGAACGTTCTCGAACCCGGGTGTTCGCGGTGTCCGGCGCTCGTCGCGGCGCGAACGTGTATCGCCTGGGGCAACGGACCGCTCGACGCCCCGGTGGTGGTCGTCGGCGAGGCGCCGGGTGCGGGGTCCCCGGAGGCCGACGAGTGGCGGGGCGGGAACCACACTGGACTGGCGTACACCTCGCGTCACTCCGGGCAACGGGTCAGAGCGCTGTTCGCGGACATCGGACTGGAGGACCGAGTGTACTACACGAACGCGGTCAAGTGCTTCCCGCCGGACGGGGAGGGGTCGAACCGGGAACCCGCGGACGAGGAACTGGCGAACTGCCGACCGCACCTCGAGAGGGAACTCCGGCAGGTCGACCCCGCCGTCGTCGTCGCCACCGGCGCACACGCCACCCGGTCGGTGCTGGCGTTCGAGGACGAATCGATAGACGGGTTCGTGGACCGCGTACTCGACCCGGTCCCGCTCCCGTCGCTGGGACCCACCCTGGTCCCGGTTCTGCACCCCTCCTACCAGGACGTGTGGCTGTCGCGGCTGGGGTACACGGCCGAGAGCTACCGGACGGCGGTAGCCGAGGTTCTCGCGTCGCTCGGCGTGGGAGCGGAGTACGACGGCGGCGGGTGAGACGGCGGGCGTGGGCGGGGACGCACTGGTAAACGACGGGAACTCAGAAGAACTCCTGCGCCTCCTCGGCGTAGGATTCGGGCGCCACGTCGACGACGCCCTCGCCGTGGAGCACCGAGAAGAACGACGAGTCGCTCCAGTAGTACTGGTCGAACACCGACCGGCCGACGACGTCGACGACGGGTTGCATCGCGGCCTCCGCCGACAGGTACAGCGCGAAGTTGAAGCTGTTCAGCCCGACCGACCCGTAGTACTCGAGGACGTTCACGATGCCCTCGGCCAGGTCCGCGACGGCGCCGTCCTGGGGGCCGGGCACGCCGGACTCCTCGCAGACGCCGACGACGTGGCGGTGGTGTTTCGGCGCGAACGGCGCCAGCCAGTCTGCGCCGCCGGTGGACCCGAGGTACCGGTCGGTCGAGGTCACTTCGTCGACGAGGTCCTGCCAGTAGACGCTCCCCTGCTCGTCGTAGTACTCGCGGGCCGCCCGCGTGAGCAACGCCTGCTCGTTGGTCCCCCGGTCGTCGACCAGCGTCTGCATGTGCGGGTGGATGATGCTGCTGCCCGCCGGCCGGAGGAAGTTCATGTTGACCGAGGCGAACTCGGCCGACTCGTCGTGGTCGAGCGCCCGGTTGACGAACTCCAGGGCGGCCTGCAGACCGTCGCGGAACACGTCGGTGGTGAACTCGTCGATGGGGCGGTAGTGGTCCTCCGTGAGGGCGACGACGTTCGAGTGGGCCCCGTACGGGTTGAGGTTCGGGAAGGACGTCGCCTCGCCGACCCGGCCCCGGTCGAACCCGACCCAGTCCGGGTACGTCGGCGTCACCTCGCCGACGGAGCCGGGACAGAAGAAACAGCCCTCGCTGTCGCCGACGACCGGGTCGATGTCCGGTTCCGCGTCGGGCCTCAGGAAGTTGTCCGGGACGATGCGGGCGGTGCGGTCGGTGAGCGGGTCGGTGCGAACCTCCACGTCGACGGTCACTTCGTCGAAGTCCTCGAGTGGGCTGTAGAAGGTCGTCGACTGCACGCTCCGGTCGAACTCGAGTGCCATGGCTGCCTTCGCGGTTCGACGGCGCTGAAGAAAAGCCTGCCCCCGGCCAGGCGAGGTTCTGGCGGGTCGCCGAGGGTTTTTGCCCGTCGAGCGGGTGGCCCCACACATGCCCTGCGTGTTCTGCCAGATTCGGGACGGCGAACTCCCGAGTCGGACCGTCTACGAAGACGACCAGACTATCGCCTTCCTCGATGCGAACCCCCTCGCACGCGGTCACACGCTCGTCGTGCCCCGGACCCACCGGGAGCGACTGAACGACGCGACCCGCGAGGAGGCCGCGGCGCTGTTCGAGACGGTCCACGAACTGACGCCGCGAATCGAGGCGGCGGTGGACGCCGACGCGACCACGGTGGCGATAAACAACGGCGACGCCGCGGGCCAGGAGGTCGACCACGTCCACGTCCACGTCGTGCCCCGGTTCCACGGCGACGGCGGCGGTCCCATCCACGCCGTCGCGGGGTCGCGGCCCGACATGGCCGACGACGAACTGGACGACGTCGCCGCGGCCATCCGCGAGTCCTGACGCGACGACGCGGGCGCCCCGCCGCCAGGAGGTCGAGCGTCGCCCAGCTATCAGCCCCGATAGCGCCGGCCCGACGTTTATGTACCAGACCGAGACAGTCCGGGGCATGGCAGGAGACGCGGACGTGACGACGGCAGCGCTGGTCGGAGCGACGGGTGGAGCGGGGACGACGCGACTGACGGTCGAGCTGGGCGCGACGCTGGCCGCCGCGGGGCGGTCGGTCGCCGTCCTGGACGCCGCCTACGCGACGCAGGGACTCGCCGCGTACCTGCAGGGGGACCTCGACCCGGACGTCACGGCGCTGGTGGCGGACGAGGCCGAGACGCCGCTCGACGCCGGTCTCGTCGAGATTCCCCTCGACGCGCCCGGTCGCCTCGCGTGCTGTCCGGCCAGCGCGCCCTTCGAGCGTCTCGCACGGGCGAAGGCGGCGGGCGCGGCCCGGCGGTTCGAGGAGCGAATCGAGGAGGCGGCCGCGAGCCACGACGCCGTCCTCGTAGACGTCCCGCCGGTCGGGGCGAACCAGGCCGTCGCCGCCGTCACCGCCTGCGACCGGCGTGCGGTGGTCGCACCCGGAACCGACCGGGGCGCAGACGCCGTCCAGCGGACGGCCGCGCGACTCGACGACCTCGGAACCACCCTCGACGTCGCCGTCGCCACGCGGGGGACGCTCCCGGCGGCGGACGTCTCCGTACCCGAAGCCGAGACCGCAGAGAGTCTGGCACCCACAGCACTCACGGACGGGCCGTTCGGACGAGGCGTCGCCCGGGTCGGCGAGGCGCTGTTCGGCGAGGCGCTGACCGACCACGTCGGTCCGAGCGGCGTCTTCGGAGCGGTCGGGGACTACGTCTCCGAGGCGCGACGGTAGCCTGAACCTCCCGGTACCGGCCCGACCCGGACGCCGCCGAGCGATTCCCAGGAATTTTGACCCCGGAGAAGAAACACTCTGTATGTTCGGTCTGAGACCGACCGCGATCCGACTCGTCGACGGCCTCGTCGAAACCGAACGCGCGCTCGTCGACGTGCGGGCGGCCGGCGGGGCGAATCGGCGCCGGCACGCGGCCGCGTCGGGTGCGGACGAACCGACCGGCGGGTGAGTCGGTCGGCGGTTCTCCGGGGTGCGGATGCACGACGCCGAGGGAGCGGATGCGAACGGCCGGGAGCTACAGTTTCGCCGCGAGCGCCGGGGCGACGCTGACCGCGCTGACCTCGCGTTCGAGCGTGTCGGTCCCCACGACGGCTTCCACCCCGGCGCGGGCGAGTTTCGTGCGGGCGTTGCGCGCGAGCAACGGGTGGACGCAGGCCGCGAACACGCGCTCCGCTCCGGACTCGTTCAGCACGCCGACCGCCTCGCTCATCGTGGACCCGGTGGCGACGATGTCGTCGGTGATGACCACGTCCCGGCCGGTCGCGTCGGCGTCGCTGGGGGTGAGTTCCACCTCGGTCCCCGAGTGGCGCGTCTTCTCGAAGTAGTCGGTCTCGCCGCGCCCGTAGGCGTCACGGACCGTCGTGGCGATGTCGACCGCCCCCGCGTCCGGCGAGAGAAACAGCGGGTCGGTCAGGTCCCCGGGGAGCGGGTCGGCCAGTCGCCCCGCGGCGTCGACGATGGTCGTCGGCACGTCGAAGAAGTCGGCGACGGCGTCCTCGTGCGGGTTGACCAGCACGACCCGGTCGGTTCCGGTCGAGACGGCGCGCGCCACGGCCCGGGCGGAGACGGGGTGGCCCGCCTCGAACGCGCGGTCCTGGCGGGCGTACCCCATGTACGGGACGACCGTCGTCACGTCGCTCGCGCCCGCCTCTCGGACCGCGTCCTGTAACTGGAGCAGTTCCACGTGCGACTCGGCGGACGGCGTGGCGGCGACGACCGTCGCCCGGCCGCCCTCGAACCCCGGGACGGCCGCGAGCAGTTCGCCGTCTGGGAACCGGTCGTAGGAGACGGCGGCGAGCGCCTGGTCCGTGACCGCCGCGAGTTCGGCTGCCAGTGCCTGGGACCCGGAACCGGGAACGATCATATGCAGTGACTCTCCGTCCCCGGTTAAACCCGTTATCCTTGGCTCCGGCGGGGCGTCCGCGCCGTCATCGGGTCGCCAGTCTGGAGACGTTCCGGAGGCCGAGCGCCCGGCTGCGCCAGTCGCCCTCGTGGTTCAACAGCAACGTCCCCCCGTCGGTCGCGAGAATCGTCATGCCGGAGCCGAAGCCCACGTCGACCACGGTCTCGTCGGTCGGTACGTCCAGCGGGTGCCATCCCTCCTCCTGCCGGGCGTACACGCCGTCAGTCCCCACGGCGGCGGCGCGTTCGCCGTCCGAGGACACCGCACGGAAGTCGCCGGCGAGTTCGTTCATCCAGCCGTTGCCGAGGCTGTAGAGCGCCTCGGACGTGGCCGCGAGGGGGATGCCCGTCGCCGACACGTCGGTGACGTCGTCGAGACCGGCGATGTCGAGCCCGTCGCCGATGCGGTAGACGCCGGTGTTCGCGGCGACCAGCGGCCCGTCGAGGGCGCGCACCGACGAGACGGTGCCGACCGACTCCCACGACCCGTCGACGTATCGACCGACGCGTCCGCCCTTGCCCGCGGCGACGACAGTCCCGTCGTGGAACGTGACGGCGACGGCGGCGCCGAAGTCGGTTTCGGCGAACGCGTCGTCCTCGCGCAGGAGCACGTCGCGGTCGGTTGCGACGGCGACGCGCGTCCCCTCGGTCGCCACGTCGCGACAGTCGTCCGTGACGGTGACCCGGAAGCGGCCGACGCGGGCGTTCGACGTCTCCGCGACGACCAGCCCCGAACCGGTGGCGACGAAGACCTCGGTTCGTCCGGCCCGTTCGTCGAAGACCCGGTCCTCCTCGATGTCTCCCATGAGAGAGGACTCACGGCCGTCCGGTAAGGGCGTTCCGCTCCGGGAGCGCGGTGCGAGCGACGGTCGCTACAGGAAGTCCCGAACCTCGGAGTACCACATGTCGTGGTAGTCCACGGCGTCGACGCGCTCGGCGACGTCGACGGCCAGCGAGTGCCAGCAGCGCTGTTCGGGGTCGGCGGTGTCGAGGTTGTACTCGCTGTCCTTGCAGGTACACCCCCCGTTCTCGACGACGTACTCGTCCTCGTGGCCGACGACGACGGTGAAGTCCCGGTACTGCTTCACGCGGGCCTCGGTGACGGCTTCGATGGCCTGCCGGCCCCGGTCGCCGTGGACGTTTAGGATACGCTCCACTATCGGCGGGGTGAGTTCCCCGGCGTCCGCGAGCGCCTCGCGCCAGTCCCCGGACTCTGTCACTGACGACGATTCTCACCTCCGGGTGAAAACAGGTTCGGTGCGACAGTAGCGACAGACGCGGGGGCGTCGCCGGGGAAAGACGAACGGCGTGCGGCGAGTTCGGACGCGTCGCATCCACAGAAATCCGTCCACAGAAATCAACAGGCTCCCGCAGAACTCGACTGGAAGACGAGTCCGCTCGCAGGTCCGAGTTCGGCGACGGCAGGCGAGAGCGTCGACAGTCGTTCGACCGGTCGACCGGCAGGCCGGGTTCGAGACAGTCGTCGAGCCCGTTTCGTGTCGTCCGCCCCCGTTTCCGTCTGGTGAAAAGCCGGCTGCGGACGGAGTCACTCCGTCTCGGTGCCGGCGATGTGACGGGTCGCCCGACCCGGCAGACAGTCCCTCTACGGCTGCCCGAACCAGCGCCGTCAGTCGGGTCGGCGGCCCGCTTCGACTCCGCGGGACGAACTACTCGCCCCGTGGTCGCGTTGTCCCCTCCGTGTAACCGCTCGCGCGTCGGGCCGGGTCTCTCCCCGGTGAGGAGACGCCAGGTCACGCGCAAAAGAGGCTACGCGCGGCAGGGTAATCTCGCTTCCCGCGATTCCCAGCAACAGAGAACGGTCCACCGGGAGCGGAGCGCCGAACCCGCGTGCCCGAGTACGGCGGGCCGAGCGGCGGACATCAGGCCCTTTTTGACCGTACGCGCAGGACGACGGACATGCACGTTCGGGAGGGCGGCGTGGACATCGAGGTGCCGGCGGCCCGCGACGGGGCCAGCGAGGGCAGCGGTGACGACGTGTTCTACAACCCCACGCAGGAACTCAACCGGGACGTGACGGTCGCGACGCTCCGGGCCTACCGCGAGCGCGAATCCCGGGCGGAGACGTACCTCGACGCGATGACCGCCAGCGGCATCCGCGGGGTCAGGGCGGCCGACGCGGGGTACGACGTGACCTGCGCCGACCTGGACCCGGAGGCGGTGGAACTGGCCCGGACCAACCTGGCGGCCAACGGCCTGGCGGGTCGCGTCGTCGAGCGGAACGCGAACGCCCTCCTCTACGACCAGGGACCGTTCGACGTGGTGGACGTCGACCCGTTCGGGACGCCGATGCCGTTCGCCGACGCAGCGTTCGCCAACGCGCGGGACCTGGTCTGCGTCACCGCGACCGATACGGCCCCGCTCTGCGGGGC